>JBBDJF010000034.1:0-34935 GCA_040880045.1 Sneathiella sp. | reverse complement strand
GGTATTCGCCATTAAGCGGAACATATCGCCTGCTCGCTCCTCATAGGTGAGGTCGATGCGTTCCGGGGGAATAGTGATGACGCCATTGTCGCTGTCTTTGGCGAAACTGAAGGAAAACGCGTAGTTCGGATAATAGCCCATTCTAAGGTCTGAAATGGTGCGGTGTCCATCTTTCTCGCCATAAGTATAAAACCCGTCCGTAAACCACTCGAGGCGCTTCACCGATGGGGGAATGGCTTCGATGCCACGCGGAACATTCTGTCGTTCGGCCATTACGAGATGACGTATTCCACATCCGTTCGTCAGGCTCGTCAAGCCGGTCGCTATGCGGTCATCGGATACACCGGTGACTTGCCAGACCAGCAGATTAAAGGCTGTTGGCTGCACATGAATACGCATATCCCTGAATACCGGATCGGCCTTTGCTCGGTCGGAAACGATCAGGTTGCTCGTCAGGCCAGCAAGGAGGTAAGCACAGCTGAGCGCCAGAACGATTTGGTTCGTTCGAAACCCACCTGTTTTCTTCCGGGCGAAAAAGACAGTAAAGACACCCGTCATCAACAGGAGAGTATAAGCGGGATCGATGATGAAGACGGCAGGAAAGGCAACGGGTGGGCCGATTTCCAGCGGCCAGAAGATCTGCGTGCCATAGGTTGTGAGTGAATCAAGCAGGCTATGGGTAACCAGCACCAGCCAGACCGTCAGGAACAGAATTTTCTTATGGGCCCAGCTTGACGGAACAATTTTGCCGATGATCACGGCAATCACAGGTGAAAGCACCGTCTGTACGAGGACGGAATGGCTGAATCCTCGATGATACGTCATATTGTCGATGGCGTCGTCGATGGGAATAAAGCTATCGAGGTCAGGCAGGGTGGCGATAAGGCCACCTATCAGCAGTGACTTGGCGCCGATACGCGGGCCCAGCAGCGCGCCGGAAATACTTGCACCCAAAACAAACTGAGTTACCGAATCCATTCTATCTCCATGTTTGTTGTTCCGATCGAATAGGTTGGTTATACCCTGCTTTCAACTTCTGAATTGTAATCGATGAACAAACCTGAAATAAATATTTTTGTTCTGTGGCGGCGCAGCATAACAGCTTATTCTCACGATTTGCCAATACGGCCATTTTTTAGGCCTTTATAATCCTTATTATTTCCGCCTGAATTTCAGAAAGTATCTGCCATGTCACTACCCCATATCGCAATGGCCTTACTGATAAGTGCGATATGGGGATTTTCCTTTGTTGCGTCGAAGATTGGACTTGACCATTTTCCGCCACTCTTTTTCACGGCGCTTCGGTTTTCGCTTGTGGCAATTTTACTGTCGCCCTTCCTGAAAATTGTCAAGGGCCGTATGAAAGCGATCTTCTGGATTGCCGTAACCGTAGGCGTCTTTCATTTCACCTTCCTCTATCTTGGGATCTATGCTGCGGGCGGGGTCACGGCGGTTGCCATTACCAGTCAGCTTATTGCCCCATTCTCGGTAATCCTGGCGGTTGTCGTGCTGAAGGAAACCATTGGCTGGCGGCGAATTCTGGGGATTATCATGGCGTTCAGCGGGGTTATGTTTCTCGGCTTCGATCCCGTAATATTCGACCAGCTTGAAGGGGTCGCCCTTGTGGCCTTCGCCGGGCTTTTCATGGCGGTTGGCTTAATCCTGATGCGGCAGATCCAGAATGTTGGAACTATGTCGATGCAAGCCTGGATCGGCGCAATCTCCTTCCTACCGCTGATGCTGATTTCCTTTACCACCGAAACAGGACAACTTGATGCCGTCATGTCGATGGGGTGGGAGGCTGCCGGTGCTCTTGCTTTTGTTGTCATTGTGACAACAATCTTCGCCCATGGCGGCTGGTACTATTTAATTCAACGTTACCCGATTGCGGCGTTGACACCGTTCGGATTGCTGGCACCTGTTTTCGGGGTGATTTTTGGTGTTGTACTGTTTTCCGAGCCGATCACGCTACGTTTTCTGATCGGCGGGGCAATCACGCTTGTAGGTGTCGGGATTATTAATATGCGAACAGCGAAAAAGAACCCGAAGCTCGCCCCGGAACCGGAGGTTTAGCGGGTCTCGTCAAGATAGTCCTTAAGCTTGTCGAGAAAGCCGAAGAAATCCTTCTTTTCCCATTCTCTCCATCCGGTAAAGGTATCGGCCAATGCTGTTTCCAGACGGGCTTGCGCCTGTTCATGCGCCCTTTTTCCCTCTACCGTGAGATACAGAAATTTGGAGCGGCCGTCTTGCGGGTTCTCTTCAGCTCTCAAAAAGCCTTTTTTCAGCATCTTTGCGACCGTCTTGGTAATGCCCGGTTGCGGCTGCTGTAATGCCCAAGCGATTTTGGAAACCGTCTTGCTCTCTTCCGGCCGGTGCATGAAATGGCTGAGAAGCATGAACTGCGGCGGTGGCACATCAGTTCCTTCGAGAAGTTGACGCATTTTTGTATCGGTCTGCTGGCTGATTATCCCAATCCAGCTAATGATCCGAAAATCAGAAGAGGCTAGCTCTTCCTTGCGGTCATATTTCTCATTTTCTCTGGGTGCGCTCATTCGAAGAGTATAACAGGCATTTCGTGCTGTGGGGAGGGGAAAACGCCCGTTTGTTAGCCTAATCGGGGAAACATCTGCTTGTATATTAAGCGCGAGCTTACTCTATGAGTATAATAGTAATAATAAACACTCCAGAAAAATAGAAATATGATCCGTGTTAAAGCGGAGACCGCGCCTAAAGAGAATTCAGGAATGACAGGAGTTGCGTGCGTTGTGAGGCTTCCATATTGCGGAAAGTTTCCTTCGCTTTCTCTGCCTCTCCGCTATGCCAGAGAATAGCTTCGTCAAGGGAACGGGCGCGGCCATCGTGCAAAAATCTGGTATGCTTGTTGACAGATTGTACCAGACCAATCCCCCAAAGTGGTGGTGTTCGCCATTCTTGGCCACTGGCTTCGAAATCCGGACGATCATCCGCTAGCCCTTCGCCCATATCATGGAGCAAGAGATCTGTGAAGGGATGGATTGTTTGGTTGGACAGCAGTTCCAGAGTTGGATGGTTTCCTGTGACAAAAGTTGGAATATGGCATGCCGTACAGCCTGCTTCATGAAAAAGTTCCTCACCTGCAAGGACATCTTTATCCGTGACGTCGCGACGGGCGGGGACTGCCAAAGTCTGGGTATAAAGGGTCAGTTTTTCAAGAAACTCATCACTCATTTCCGGTTCGTCACCCATCGCCGCCTGCTGACAGGCAGTCTGGGCGGGCGGGCAATTCTGGTCCGGGAACATGTTTGTAGTGATGCCGATATCGCCAAGGGCCGCAGCGGCGTTCTGGTGGCGGAGAGTTGCCGCATTCGACTTCCATCCAAAGCGACCAATACGTAAAGCCTTGTCTGTTTCGTCCCAAACATAATTGAGGCGGCCGGAAATTCCGTCACTATCCACATCCTCAGGATCGGAGAGTGCTAATAAATCAGCTTCGGGAATAGCTTCAAGCAGGCCGAGGCCTATCATGGCGGGTGCCACACGTGGGGAGATCATGATATCGGATCCAAGCGGACCAAAGGAAAGATCAGTAAACCGATACTCCGGCATGGCGAGGGAGTAGGGAGTCCCGTCGGCGAATTGACCGGGGCGTTCCTGAATATCGATAATAACCTTGCCTTCTGCTGGTACGGAAGGATTGGCGCGGTCGTTTAATTGGTCGCCATAGACCGGATGCGGATTGGGTCCGCCATGCTCATTCTCGCCCGGCACGCTGAGCCGGACAAGCATGGAAAGAAGCTCATCGCCTTTCTTCTCTGGCGGCTGGCCACGTCCGTCGCGTAAATGGCAGCCAGAGCAGGAGACTCGGTTGAAAGTCGGCCCCAGCCCGTCGAGCGTTTTTACGGAGGCAGGCGCGATTACCCAGTTGGTATTAAAAAGCTTGTTGCCGAAAAAAAAGATCCTCAATTGATCGCGATTGATATTCGCAGCGGGGATGGTGAAGGAATTTTTTCCGCGGGTAGGCTGAGTCGTGTCGCCACCCGGCGTATCGGTTATGCGTGCAAAATCATCACGCGGCGTTTCCGCCGCGTGACCTGGCGAAACAAGCGCAAATAATAAAATCGTGGAAATCCACAGCGCTGATTTCATTGAGATTTCTCACTTCTATGGTTAGCCGCCGGTTGGGACAACGACCAGAACACCAAGCAGTTTTCCTATGTCCTTAATTACATCCGACTGTGACTGCAAGGCTGTAATAACGGCTTCTGCTTCCTGTCGGGCCCGGCTGTTCGCATCGGACGCAAGAATTGTATCATAGGGATGATCTAGCCTGGCTATTGCTCCGTCCGTCCGGTTGAGTGCAGCGATCATTTTCGTATTCAGATTCGGCGCGAGACGGGCAACGAGGCTATCAATCCCGGGGCCGGTTACATCACCGTATGTGCCAAAATAGACATTGCGGATTCCACGTTGGTCATAAATCATGTCGTTGCGGGTGTTGTCCGAGAAACAGGATTGCTCATCTTCCTGGTCACCGCTATCTAGGCCAGTGGCAATGCGCTCAGCGGCAAGCTCGAACTCACTCAACGTTGCAAGGGCTGTCAGTATCCTTCCAAGTGCTTCGCGATCAGAGAAGCCTCTGAATTTCGCTGCATAGCTGTCAGGATAGTTGCTGTTCCATGCGGTAACCAATCCGTCAAGATCCTCCACAAGAATTTCGGTGATTGTTTTGAGATAAAGTCGCCGCCGGTCGGTTTTCTCATCACCCGCGACATAGTCCGATACAGGGCGATTACCAGCAGAAGTGCTGCTTAAATCCTGCCCCCATAGGAGGAATTCGATGGCATGATAACCGGTCGTGACGTCACTTTCATCTTCGACCTGGTCATTCTCGCGGATACTGTCCGCTGTTATCTCGACAGTGAGATCATTGATGATTCCCGCTTCGGGATTTCCTTCTACATAGTCGATAAATCCTTCATTCATTGGCCACGCGTTCAGGCGTCCTTCCGGCCCTTCATTGCCGGCATCGTCATCAACGAAATCGATTGGTCCTTCGTAAAAGCGAAAGGCTTCGGTTTGAAGGTAACTCGTCCGTGCGTTAATCCAGCTGTTTTTTGCAGCATTCAACGTGTTATCAGATGGGGCGCCTAAAAGGGCCAGAATAGCAGTTTGAAGATCCTTGGCGTCTGCCAGCGCTTGCGCGTAAGTCGCAGCAACCAGTGAGGCATAATTGGCGATGACGGGATAGGCATCATAGTCGGGAATATATCCGGCGGACTCCTTATCAAGGGCGTAACTGGAAATATTGCGGACGGGATCAGCTTGCGAAGCCTGTGCTGGAAGGGCGAGAGCGAGCGCGATGCAGGAAACGCCTGCGAAAAGACTGATATTTTTCATTGAATTCCTCATGGGTTAAAATTCGATTGCGTAGGAGAGGAGGAAGCCGAGCCCCTCTGAATCAACGCTGCCTTCTTCGGCACCGCGCCAGGCGGCGGCAACACCCAGACCCATGTCAAAAACATATCCAAGTGTCACATCAAAAACGTAATCATCTGTGGAAACGCCGGCGGTTTTGGTCTCTCGCCGCTGATAGGTTGTTGATGCCACCCAGTTTGCGTAGTTTACGGCAACACCAGTTGTTAAGTACTTGGCCGTGTCATTGTCTATGCCGCCAAAATTGTCAAAATAAGCAAACTCCCCCATGGGGGAGATCGTTACATTTTCACCAATTAGAAAGGCATATTCGCCGCCAATTGCGTAGCCAATCTGACGGGCGTTTCCATCATCTCCTGCGGCGAGAGACGAGAAGCCGGTGTGATAACGAAAACCGGCCAGATTCTCGAACTCACCGTCAAGAGCAACAACAAATGAAGAAAAATCTTCCGTATTGCCGGGGCCGCCATCAGAAAGTTCCACTGGCCCGCGCTTTGTGCCAACGGAGTTGCTGAGGAAGGTCGTATCCTGGAAAAAGGTGCTGGCGGATATAGTATGTTCGCCCGCCGATTCAAAATGAAAGCCGCCGCCAACACCGATCATCTCGGCCAGTTCATAATCTTCATTAAGGTTGGTTCCAAAAATTCCGGGTGCGATATCCCAGGCGATACCGAAATTGGGCGTAAATTTACCGGCATAGACTGAGACCATTTCACCGTCGTAATTCACTGTTGCGATATTTAGGTACCCACCCAGGTCCTTGAATGCCCGATTTCCTGTTGGATCTTCAACTGGTTCCATCGTCGCCTCGAAATTGAGGGAAAATACTTCCGTGAAGGCGACAGTTGTCCCGAGAATGACCGTTGGATAAAGGTCATTGAACTCGGCAGCCGGATCATCAGATCGATACGTCCAGTCATCCTCAATCTCGATGGAAAGCGCGCCGCTGATATTCGGGTAGGAGGCTTCATTAGCGGAGGCGGAAAATCCATACAGGGACAGTGGCGCGGCCACAGCAATCAGCAGCGATAAGTCCGCCGATTTTGGTCGGTAAATAAACATGGAAAAGTATCTTTCTTAAGAGAGAGTTTCATTTTCAAGCTAGACATTCAATTGATAATGAAAATAATAATCATTAGCAATAATAAAATTAAAAACACCTTTTGCCTCTGGATTTGTTATTTTGCGGCTTGAAACTGTTGTATCTGGGTTGTGATTGGGGCTACCTGAAGCTGGGGAACAGCTTTTTCCTGTCAGGCAGCTAGAGCCTGTGATACCAGTTTGGCAGTTTTGAAAGGTGAAACTGGATAAAAGATTGAGCGAACCGATTCCCGAAAAGCTGCCTAAATCGGCGACGGTTGTCCTGTATGGTCGACTGGTGCGAGACTATGTCTCTCACTATAAAGGCCGCCTTTTCCTGGCAATCTTCTTCATGATTGTAAGCGCCCTGACCGCTACGGCGACCGCCTTCGTGATGAAGCCGATTATCGATGAAGTTTTTTTCGACAAAAATCCGGAATTCGTTATCTATACAACTGTCGCCGTTGTCTGCATTTTCGCCGCACGCGGTTTTGCAACATACGGACAGACCATTGTCATGGATTGGGTCGGCACACGGGTTGTCTCGAACATTCAGAGGGACTTGTTCAAGAAGCTGGTTTTTGCGGATCTTGCCTGGTTTCACGATAACGCATCAGGCAGCCTGATTTCACGTTTCGTTTTTGATACGAATTACCTGAAAACAGTGGCAACGCAAACACTGGTGGTGATGACCAAAGACAGCCTGACTGCGATTTTCCTGATTGGTTCTCTTTTTTATTATGACTGGAAGATGGCGTTGTTTATTTTGATCGTCCTGCCTCCCGGCGCTTTGGCGATCCGCCAGCTCGGCAAGCGATCCCGCAAAGCCTCAAGCAAAGTTTTGGAGCAAACGGCGGATTTCAGCTCTTTCCTTGAAGAGAATTTCCAGGGCATTCGCGTGGTCAAGGCCTATGATCGCGAAAACCAGGCCGTGCGACAGGGCAACGATGTTATAGAGGCCCGGTTCAAGGTCCAGTTCAAGGCGCTGCGTATTGAGGCATCAAGCGGGCCGATTGTTGAAACCCTTGCCGGCTTTCTTATTGCCGGTGTTATCTTTTACGGGGCCAGTAATGTCATAGATGGCGTAATGACGCCCGGCACTTTTTTTGCCTTTATAACAGCGATTATGCTCGCCTACCAACCTATCAAGAGTGTCGCCAAGCTTTTCCCGCGAATGCAGACCGGCCTTGCTGCCGCACAGCGGATTTTCGCGCTTATGGATATTGATCATAAAGTCGTTGATAAACCGGACGCGGCGCCCCTTGAATTTCATCGTGGTGAGGTGGAGTTCCAGAATGTCAGTTTTGCCTATCACCCTGATGAAGTGGTTTTGAAGGACATTTCACTTCGATTGGGCGCGGGAAAAAGGATTGCACTGGTAGGCCCTTCCGGCGGCGGCAAGTCGACCATTCTAAACCTGATACCGCGATTCTATGATGTGAATGGCGGCAATATTCTTGTCGATGGTCAGAGTATTCGCGATGTGACAATAGCATCGCTTCGCCAGAAAATCGCCCTTGTAAGCCAGGATGTGTTTCTCTTCGATGATACTATCAGGGCCAATATCGCCTATGGTCGCGAAGATGCCAGCGACGCCGAGATAATAGAGGCAGCGAAATCCGCGGCTGTGCATGATTTTGTTTCCGCTTTGCCAAAAGGATATGACACCTTGGTCGGGAGCCACGGTGTTCGTTTATCCGGCGGTCAGAAGCAACGTATTTCGATCGCCCGGGCAATGCTGAAAGACGCTCCGATCCTGCTGCTGGACGAGGCAACCTCGGCACTGGATACAGAATCTGAAAGGAAAATCCAGACTGCACTTAAACATCTCATGAAAGGGCGAACATCACTTGTGATAGCGCACCGGCTGTCAACAATTCTCGACGCGGATGTGATCAATGTTGTCGTTGCCGGTGAAATTGTTGAAAATGGTACCCATGACCAGCTTCTGAAAAAAGAGGGGGTCTATGCAGATCTTTATAACCACCAGTTCTCCTTCGACCCCAGCGTAACGCCTTTTCGCGAAGTCAGGTCTTAACGCCTGGCTGTACTGCTTTTTGGACGCGAATGAAAAAGGCCTCAACCTCTCTCAGGACATGCTCGAATGGCAGCGGCTCCTCAATTTCTTCACCCGTGCGTCCTTCTGGCCGTATAATTGGTGTGCCGGGGGGCGTACTTTTGAGGCAAAGGGAATGATCTCCCCACGGGCCGTAGACGGTTGGCTTTCCAATGCCGAATAGGGCAACCGTTGGAATATCAACTGCCACCGCTGTATGCATCAGGCCGGAATCATTTCCAATGAAGAGGTCGCATTGTGAGAGTATAGTTGCCGCCTCCATCGGAGAGGTTTTGCCAACGAGGTCAATCACCTGATCTTTCGGCAAGGCGTTGACCACGGGCATTGCCTGCGCTTCTTCTCCGGGCGCGCCGAAGACCGCTATATAAGCGCCTTCCAGGATGCCGTCCTTCGCCGTTAACTTCTGCGCAAGCCTGAGGTAGTTTTCATGATGCCATTGCTTCTGATAAAAATTGGCCGTCGGCGCGAGCGCGAGGATCTTGCCTCGTTGTTCGACGGGGCCGAGCCATTTGATCGATGCGTCAATCTGGCTCTGCGTAGGTACTATGCGAGGCGGGAGTGGCGTATTGAGTCCGATAAGATGCGCATTGGCCTGCGCTTTATGAATGTCTTCCTGTCCACCACGCCATATATGGTGATTACGAGCGGGGAGAAATCCGAGGAGGGAGCTGCGAAAATCAACAATTCGATGCCAGAATACAGGTCCGAGGGATAGCGCGACTTCCGGCCAGTGCAGACTGAAGCGCCGCTTCTTGACTCCAATTACGCGCTCGACCCCCGGAACAGCTTCAAAAACACTCTTAGGGATATCGCCGCAAACAACGGTAATGGGTATATCCGGCTCCGTTTCGAGGAGATAATGCAGCACTCCCGTTGTCAGGACCGCATCTCCCAAACGGTTCGAGGCGACAAACAATGTGCGCTTCATAAAAAAAACCTTTGAACGTAATCTTCAGTATCGGCTACATATACGATTATTATGATTGCCTCCATCATTATCGCCGTTGGCACTGATGGATGGTGATATTTTTCAGCAGGATTTAACCGTCTGCATACTATGTCGGGCGGTTGGAGAATTATAGAGGGAGCTAAGCGTTGGCAAAATCATACGCGGCAAGAAACGGATCGTTGATCTATCGGAATTTCCTAATTTCGGCAGTGTTGCTTCTTTTTATCATGGTTAGCGCCTCCCTTGTCAAAGCCGAAGAAACCAGCTTAGAGATTACAGGCAATATCAAGTCTGAACATGGGACAATTTATTTCAGTCCCGGCGATATGGCCGCCTCGAGACCTGTTGAAATTGTCACGACCAGTCCCTGGACAACAGGCAAGACGCGGTTTCGCGGCGTTTTCCTTCGTGATATCCTAAGCAAGGTGGAGGCGGACGGGACTGTCCTGAAAGCGATGGCAAAGGACGGCTATACGGTGGAAATCCCCATCTCTGATGCGACTGACTATGACATGATTATCGCCTATAAGATGGACGGGGAATGGCTGGAAGAAGATGTCTATGCCCCGTTCTGGATAATTTATCCCTATGACACGGATAAGGAACTTGCCCAGGAGAAATATTACGGTCGGTCAATCTGGCAACTGACAAAATTGACGGTCGAGTAAGCGCCGCCCCGCTCGGATTTCTCTTTAACATGACGCTTGAAATTAAACCGCGGCAATGGTGGCTCGTCCGCCATGCGCCGGTTACGTCAGGGAAAATATACGGGCATCTCGATTTACCAGCCGATTTTTCCGACATGGTAAGGATTAGAGAGCTGGCATCTTCGCTATCGCGGGACAGTGTCGTTATTTCCAGCGATCTTGCGCGATGCCGCGAAACGGCGCAGCACATCCTCATGCTGCAAAATACGCCGGACAAACCTGTTCAGGAGCTTTCTTCATTGAGGGAACAGAACTTCGGGATGTGGGAGGGGAAATCCCATAAGGAAGTTGAAGTGTCTGATCCCGTATACTACGAAAAATTCTGGCAAAATCCGTCGATGAACAAACCTGAGAGCGGTGAAAGTTTTTTCGAACTTGTTTTGCGGGTTCGCGCGGAAGTAAAGACATTGCAAGGTATGTCTGATGAGCGGGATATCGTAATGGTTACGCATGCCGGTGTGATACGGGCGGTCGTCGGTATTGCGCTCGGGATCACGCCTGAGAAAATGCTGGCACTTACCGTTGCACCGCTCTCTCTCACGCATTTAACTTCATTCAGTGATGGGCAGGTGACGAACTGGCAGGTTAATTTCCTGAATGACCTGGGGAGTGCGCGACGCCTGGAAAGCTAGTCCGGTTTCTCTGCACTTACACCTGCATCGGCGAAAGTAGCCATGCCATTATGGGTGGCGACGGCGCCTTTAATCAGACCAAGAGCGAGTGCCGCCCCTGATCCCTCCCCCAATCGCATGCCGAGGGATAGCAGAGGCTCCAATCCGATCTCCTTCAGAAGACGAGTATGACCCGGTTCTGCGGATACATGGGCCGCGACGCAATGATCAAGGGCTTCAGGGTTGGCTTTGAAAAGCACCGCGGCAGCGGCACCCGCAACAAAACCGTCAAGTAGCACCGGAATATGTCGCTGGCGTGCGGCAAGAATAGCACCTGCCATGGCGGCAATTTCCCGCCCACCAAGACAGCGCAGGACTTGCAACGGATCCTTCAGGATGTCCTTATGACGGTCGATCCCAGTATCGATTACAGATGCTTTTTTCCGGACCCCTTCGGGAGTGACACCGGTACCGGGACCCGCCCAATCAACACCGCTGCCACCAAATAACGCAGTCGTAAGCGCCGCGGCCACCGTTGTATTGCCGATACCCATTTCGCCAACAACCAGAATATCGGTGTCCTCATTAATCGCGTTCCAGCCCACTGTGAGCGCATTCATTAGTTCCGCTTCGTTCATGGCGGGCGCCTTGGTGAAATCCGCAGTCGGGTTATCCAGTTCCAGCGGTACAACAGAAAATGCGGCGTCGAAGGCGCTGGCGAGTTGATTGATTGCGGCGCCGCCATTTTTAAAATTCGCAACCATCTGGATTGTGACTTCCGGAGGAAAGGCTGATACGCCCTGATCGCAGATACCATGGTTGCCCGCAAAGATTATAACCTGTGGATGGGCATAGGTTGGAGGGTGCTGACCCTGCCAGCCGGAGAGCCAGACAGCCAATGTTTCCAACTGACCGAGTGAACCGGCAGGCTTTGTCAGAATTGCATCGCGTGCGACCGCAGCATCGACTGCACTCTTGCTGGCCTTTGTCAGGTTGTCGAGTTGGTTGCGAATCTGATTTAAGGAGAGTGAGGTCATTTATAAAAACCTGTGCTGGAGAATTCCTGTTGAAATTTGCGTTATTCTAGGCATGCGACGCGTTATTGCAATCCATGAAGCGACATAAAGTTGAGACAGTCCCGGGGGACTATGTCGCGTAAGTAATTTGCGGTAGTTCAGAAATACAGGGTCAGTTGCTTTACAGAGCTTTCATTGGCCTCTGGCCTTAAAGCCATTGCTAAATTCTTCTATTAAAGGCATTCTTGCGCGGAAATCGGGATATGAATATTCCTGGAAAAAATAACAAAAATGGTCAGGAGAGCTTAAAAATGTCGAATATTTTATCGGGAATCCGGGTGCTGGATTTTGGTCGTTATATCGCAGGGCCCTACTGTGCGACGGTGTTGGCCGATTTTGGCGCGGAAGTTATCCGGATTGAAAAACTTGCCGGCAGTGAGGATCGCTATATTACGCCCCTTACCGAGGAGCAGACCGGTGACGGCGGCCTGTTCATGCAGATGGCGCAGAACAAGAAGGGCATGACCCTTAACCCGATGAAGCCGGAAGGACGTGAAGTGGTCAAGCGGCTGGTGAAGACTGCTGATGTGGTCGTTGCGAACCTTCCGATTGAAACATTGGAGGCAATGGGGCTTGACTACGAGAGCCTCAGGTCCGTCAAGGAAGATATTATTCTTACCCACGGGTCCGCGTTCGGGGACGAAGGCCCCTACAAGAACCGGGTCGGGTTCGATGGTCTCGGGCAGGCCATGTCCGGTGTCATGCATATGTCCGGAAGCGAAGGTGAGCCGCGTAAGCTCTATGGGCCCTATGTTGATTTCACGACCGCATTGATGGGAGCGATTGGGACAATGGCAGCGCTGCGTCATCGAGATATGACGGGGGAAGGGCAGGTCATCAATACATCCCTGTTCGGTTCTGCTGTCCTGATTTCGAGCGTTACCCTGATGGAACAGGCGATGCTGCAACTAAATCGAGTTGGAACAGCGAACCGCGCGCAAGGCGCCGGACCGGGTGATACCTTCAAGACCAAGGACGGCTGGGTCCTTGTGCAGTCTCTCGGCTGGCCGTTGTTTGAACGCTGGACCAAGCTGATCGGCGAGGATCACTGGTTGAGCGATCCACGTTTCAAGTCCGACCAGAGCCGTGGCGATCATAATGAAATCATTTCCGAACGGATGGCAGAATGGTGTGCAGAGCGCACGACGAAAGAGGCAATCGCCGCAATGGATGAAGTCCGGCTGCCCTGCGGCCCGGTCATGACGCCACAGGAAGTACTCGATGATCCGCATCTCGCCGCTATGGGGCTTTTAAAGGAAGTCGAGTATCCGGGCTTTGACAGGAAAATTCCGCTGACGGAATTGCCGATCAAGATGTCGAAAACCGATACCAAATTGAAACGTCGGGCACCGACCCTGGGCGAGCATACGGATGAGATTATGGAAAGCCTTGGCTATTCCGCGGAAGAACTTGTGGATTTGCGGTCAAAACGGGTAATTTAGGAGCGCGACCCTAGCTGCCATAAGCAGTTTCTTGCTGTGCCAGTGGCGGCAACCAATGATCCAGAAACCGGTCGAGCCAGTTTCGGAGTTCGTCGTCATATTTGCGGCGCCCTTCCAGCTGGACCTCGGCTGATTGGGCGCCAGGGTCGGAGAGCATATGGGCCGCCTTCTTCGCCCAACGGCGGTTCATCGCCTCGGTCACTTCCGGGTGAAACTGAATGCCGAAGGCATTTTTGCCGACTTGGCAGGCCTGGTTCGGGAATAACTCACCGCTTGCGAGCAGGGTTGCGCCTTGCGGCAGGTCAAATCCCTCCCGATGCCACTGGTAGGCCTTCATCGGTTGATCGAAAAGGGGGCTGCCCTTATCCGTCGGTGTTAGTTGATAGTAGCCAATCTCGCGGAAACCTTCTTCATGTTCTGTAACGCGGGCGCCCAAGGCACGGGCCATGATTTGCGCGCCGAGGCAAATTCCCAGATATGGCGCTTCGCTTTTCAGTATGACATCGATCAGCTTTATTTCATCGCGGATGAAGGTTTCATGATCGTCGTTTGCACTCATCGGGCCACCAAAAATAACGGCCGCGGCATGGTCTGTCATTGTCTTCGGTAAGGGATCGCCAATTGCCGGGATACGCATATCCAACTCGAACCCTCGCGTACGGATGGCTTCACCGACGCGGCCGGGGTCGGAGGTTGCCTGATGGAGGACAAGTAGAACTTTCTGTGGCATTATCTAGATACTAACTTCCTGATATATACGTTAAACCGGCCCGTCGCCCAGTTTAACTTTCCCTTGGGCAGTGACAAGACCATATCCCGATAATACGGGAAAATAGTTGGTAATATATTACCGAAGAGGTGACATGAAACACGTAGCTGCCAGCACAAGAAATCTGTTGGCAATGGCCATATTGATGGTGCTTTCGACGCCGTTTGCTGCTGTCCATGCCCAGGATAGCAACGAAGTCGGCGCGATGATCACGATCCGGGCCGACGATCTTCCTGAACCATATGCGACGCCGGTTGAGGCCTTGAGCCCCCGTCGGGTGAGCACCAATAAGGAGGGAGAGCTGAATGTGCCTGCTGGCTTCAAGGTAAATGCCTTTCGCAAAGGATTGACCCATGCAAGATGGCTATACACTCTTGAAAACGGGGATATCCTGCTGGCGGAACCGCGCGGCAGCAAGATAACGCTCCTGCGTGATTCCGATGGGGATGGCGTCGCGGAAATCGCCAAGACGCTCGTTGATGATCTCAACACGCCCCACGGCATGGCGATCGTTGGTGACTGGCTTTATATCGGGGAGGAAACCCAGCTTCGCCGCGTCCCGTTCAAGGCTGGCGATCTCGACGTGAGCGGACCGGTGGAAGAGGTTACCGAACCTGGGTCACTTGGTGACGGGGGCGGACATTGGACCCGTATCCTTCTCTATGACGCAAAAGACAACGCATTGTTTATTGCGGTCGGGAGCGCCTCCAACGTCGGAATTGAGCCTCTGCCGAGGGCCAGCATCCAGAAATTCTACCTTGATGACAACCGGATGGAAACAGTGGCAACCGGATTGCGCAATCCTGTCGGAATGGATTTCAACCCGGAGACCGGCGCGCTTTTTACGGTTGTGAATGAGCGGGATGGCTATGGCGATGGACTTGTGCCGGACTACCTGACTGAAGTGAAGCAAGGCGGCTTTTATGGCTGGCCTTATGCCTATTCGGGGGCAATTCCCGACCCGGACTATGCGGAGGAGGCCCCGGAAATGGTGGCGAAATCCATTCTGCCGGATGTCCTGTTCCAGTCACATTCCGCGCCCCTCGGCCTTACTTTTTATTGGAGTGGTTCCTTTCCCGAGGAGTATGTGAATGATGCCTTTGTTGCTTTTCAGGGATCATGGAATGCATCCAAACCCACAGGATACAAGATCGTCCGGGTGCCGTTCGAAGATGGACGACCGACAGGATCATACCAGAATTTCGCGACTGGCTTTCGCATTGAGGCGGACGAGCCTGGCGCAGCGAAAGTTTGGGGACGGCCCGTTGGGCTTGCTGTCGCAACAGATGGTTCGCTGCTTGTTGCGGATGCCGTCAGCCAGACCGTTTGGCGCATCTCCTACGCCGAATAGGCATAGTTGACGGATATCTGTAGACTCTGCCGCCGCCGAAGGATATATCAAAAGGGCTTTGGCGGTTGAGGAATTTTTGCGTATTCTGTAGCCAGCTAATCGACATAAGGCAACCGCAACAAGAGATTTGGGTATGAGTTGGACTGACGAACGTATTGAAAAGCTGAAAAAGCTCTGGGGCTCGGGGAAAACAGCTGCGGAAATCGCCGAGGTGCTCGGGGATGTCACCCGTAATGCCGTTATCGGCAAGGCTAATCGCCTCGGCCTTTCGTCAAAATCGGTGCCTGCCGCAGCCAAGCCGAAAAAGAAAGTTATCCCGGCCCACCGGGCCTGCCAATGGCCGATCGGGCACCCGGGCGAGGACAACTTTCATTTTTGCGGGGATGAAGCCGTTCCCAGCAAGCCTTATTGCCTCAAGCATTGCAACATGGCCTATCAGAACAAGGACAACAGCTGAACACTACGTCCGCTCGAACATTTCCAGATTGAGGTTTAGTTTCTCACCGAGCCATAAAGCGTTGTCCCTGTGGTCGGCGAGATCGTCGCCGGTTTCCGGGTGTACCAGAATATCCAGCCCCCGACGGTTAAGCATTAGCCATGGGACAATTTCCGAGAATTCTTCTATCGCGAAGACCACCTGATACATGGAAATCGGGTGAGGCCCGACGGGATTGTCATGCCAGCGCCCCAGGTTCACGTCGAACAGCTCATCAAGCTGTTCACGAACTGCAGCGGCAGCCTCTTTACTCTCCGGGCGATAATATATGTGGGCGTGATAGCCGCTGATAACTTGCTTCGCATTCTGGGGCATTTGACGTTTCCTTTGAGAATTAGCTGGCCTTGTCGGGCGGATCCTTGCTAGCATAATTTCTTCAAATCATCTTGTCATGACAAGACGGTGCCAACCCCATAATAATCAAAAAGCCGGAGGTAATTCCGTGTCCTATGAACATATCCTGTATGACGTTGAAGATCAGATTCTGACGATCACTCTTAATCGCCCCGATAGTCTGAACGCTTTTACCGCAACAATGCGGGATGAACTGATTGACGCCTTTGACAAGGCCGACAACGACGACAATGTGCGGATTATCATAATGACGGGAGCAGGGCGCGCTTTTTGTGCTGGCGCGGATCTGGGTGCCGGTAAGGATACCTTTAACTACAAGGCACGCGGCATCCAGAATGAGGGCGAAGTTCATCGCGATGGCGGCGGGCGTGTGACTTTGCGGATGTATCAATCGAAAAAGCCTATTATTGGCGCGATCAACGGCCCGGCCGTAGGTATTGGCGCAACAATGACATTGCCAATGGATATCCGCCTCGCTTCGGACAAGGCGCGGATCGGTTTTGTCTTCTCCCGCCGCGGGATTGTGATGGAGGCCTGCAGCAGCTGGTTCCTGCCGCGTTTGGTCGGAATTTCCCAGGCGGCCGAATGGGTATACTCCGGGCGGATATTTCCCGCAGACGAAGCGAAGGAAGGTGGTCTGGTGAAAGCCGTGTATCCGCATGATGAGTTAATTGAAGCGGCGCGTAGCCTTGCAAAAGAGCTCATTGCCGATTCTGCGCCGGTTTCCGTGGCGCTTTGCCGGCAAATGATGTGGCGGATGTTGGGCGCAAATCACCCGATGGAGGCCCATAAGGTGGATAGCCGTGGTATTTCCATGATGGGACAGAGCCCGGATGTTGCTGAAGGCGTCACCTCTTTCCTTGAAAAGCGTCCGGCGAAATTCTCCATGCGTCCCTCAACGGACATGCCGGAGTTTTATCCCTGGTGGGAAGAGCCGGAGTTTAAATAAGCCGGCGCGACTATGAAATGCTCTTTTAAGATGTATTTTATATTGAATTAAATCAATCAAAAATTATATCCGGTTCTTGCGCTTTAAACTGCAGGAACCGGAGAATCTTCATGAATGTAAAATCCCTTCTTTTAAAAGTCGGCGGTTTTATCGTTGTTGTAGCAGCGATTGGTGCCGGAGTGTATGCAGCGGAAAACACGTCAACTCCACGGGTCAGGATGCGATTGTAACAGTCGGCAGCTACGCCACCGGCGAAAAGGTAACGCTTGACGCGTTTGATGTGAATATCTTTACCGGCCGGGGCAGTATTACAGGATTAACAGTCCCAAATTCGAATATTGGCAAATCGAAAACGAGTTTTGTTGTTGACAATGCCGAAGTCCAAATTGTTCCCTGGAGCGTTTTATGGGGACCGCTTCATATCAGGTCGATTGAGATTACCAATCCGGCGGTTGATCTGCAAACCAGTGCAACCAGTTCCAATCTTGCGGTCATTCTCGCGGCGGCCGCGGCCTATGCTGTGAAGGCGGACAGCTCCGGCAACAAGGATGATAAGCTTCGTGTCGATGCCTTGACAATTACAGGCGGAAAATTGACCGGGAAAGTTTATCCGCTCACGACGACTTTCTTAACGACGCTGCCGGATATCAAGATGAGCAATATGGGCGGTCGCGACGGCATGACACAGGCGGATTTTGTTCAGGCTGTTCTGATCAAGGTCGTTAATCAGGCAACCGCTTCCGCATTAAATCCGTAATGATACTTTGTATTTTCCAACCTCAAGGCCCGTAGAATGGTTGCCTTTTACGGGCGTACAGCCTAAATGTAGGTTGGATTAAATCGAGCAGGTATATACATGACATCCTTACTCCTTCTGATTAGTGCGATTATCAATATTTTTATCTGGCTGTTGATTGCCAATGCGATTCTGAGCTGGCTGGTCGCCTTCAATGTGGTCAATACGAATAACCAGTTTGTTTCAACAGTCGGTAATTTCCTATACAGGATTACGGAGCCGCCACTCAGGCCCATTCGGCGGATAATTCCGACAATGGGCGGATTGGATATCTCACCGATCATCCTGATCCTGCTGTTGATTTTCCTGCGGAACCTGTTGTTTGAATATGCGCCGCAAATGATGTGACCTTGCCTTTGAGGCTGCGGGATGATGGTGTTCTTCTCGATATCAGGCTGACTCCCGGCACAGCGCACAACCGGATCGAAGGAGTCTTCGTCGATGGCGAAGGCCAGCCATGCCTGAAGGTGAAAGTCACAGCAATTCCGGAAAACGGGAAAGCTAATGCGGCGCTGGTCAAATTAATGTCGAAATCAACAAAGCACGGCAGGGGAACCTTTGAAATTGTCTCGGGAAAGCTGGATCGCAACAAGACTTTACTGGTCAGAGGCGATCCAGCCGCGATTGAAGCAGAATTTAGAAAATGGTTTGAGTGCTATTGACCGGAAGTGCCGCCAGCGAAGGAATGCAGGAATGACAGCAACAGTGATCGACGGCAAGGCCTTCTCGGCCCGGGTACGAGGGAAAGCCGGAAAGCAGGTGGGTATCCTCAAGCGGCAACATGGCCTGACGCCCGGCCTTGCGGTCGTGCTGGTGGGGGAGGATCCGGCAAGTCAGGTTTATGTCCGCAATAAGGGCAAGGCGACGCTGGAAGCCGGGATGAAATCGGAGGAAATCCGACTTGATGACACGGCAAGCGAATCCGAAGTTCTTGAGGTTGTCCATCGCCTTAACGCGGATCCGACAATCCACGGTATTCTCGTGCAACTCCCGCTCCCGAGCCAGGTCGATGAAATGGCGATACTCGATGCAATCGACCCGATTAAGGACGTTGATGGCTTTCATGTTATAAACACAGGCCGTCAGGCCGTCGGCCTGCCCGCTATGGTGCCTTGTACACCGCTTGGCTGCATCATGATGTTGAAGGACACGTTAGGGGAACTTTCCGGATTGAGCGCAGTCGTTGTCGGAAGATCGAATATCGTCGGCAAGCCGATGGCGAGCCTGCTGTTGTCGGAAAGCTGTACAGTAACGATTGCGCATTCAAGGACGAAGGATCTCCCAGCCGTTTGTCGGGGCGCCGACATACTGGTCGCCGCTGTGGGGCGGCCTGAAATGATTCGGGGAGACTGGATCAAGCCGGGCGCAACCGTCATCGATGTCGGTATCAATCGGATCCCGAAGGATGATGGGAAGACCCGCCTCGTTGGTGATGTCTGTTTCAGCGAGGCAGTGGAAGTCGCCGGCGCGATCACACCGGTCCCGGGCGGCGTTGGCCCCATGACAATTGCCTGCCTGCTCGCCAATACAATCACCGCCGCGTGCCGTCAGGCCGGCATTGAAGAGCCGGAGGTTTAAGGCATCGCCATTGAGGTTTTCCCGTCAGATAATTGAAAGGTTTTTCAAGTTTGTCGCCATCGGCGCGCTGGTAGGGATTGTTTTCAGCATCATTTTTATTGTCTTGCCCGTGGCAGCACTGCTGTTTCTTTTGAATACGCTTGATATGGGGTGGAACCTGCAATGGGTTCCCTCCGCCCCGATCCTCATGATGCTGGGTGCTGGTGGCGGCGGGTTGTTTGCCGCCGCCCTCTTCATAAAGGATCGTTATATCCCCTATGTTGAAGAAGTCCCTGATTTTGAGGCAGATGCCGAGGAGCCGGGGCGCGACCCCTACGACAACTGATTATCAGGATTTCTGCCGATGCAGGAGGCGCAGGCGCAGGGCGTTCAGTTTGATAAATCCCTCCGCATCCCGCTGGTCGTAAACCGTGTCTTCCTCGAAGGTCACATGCTCCATCGAGTACAGCGAGTAGGGGCTTTTGCGACCGACGACGCTCACGCGCCCTTTATAGAGCTTGAGACGGACTGTCCCGGTTACCTTTTCCTGACTCTTGTCGATCAGGGCTTGCAGCATTTCACGCTCAGGCGAGAACCATAGACCGTTATAGATCAGCTCTGCATAGCGGGGCATGATATCATCCTTCAGGTGCATCGCGCCGCGATCGAGGGTGATTTGCTCAATTCCCCGATGTGCTTCAAGCATGATCGTGCCGCCTGGGGTTTCATAAATACCACGGGATTTCATGCCGACGAAACGTCCCTCAACCAGATCGAGACGCCCGATACCATTATCACCTGCATATTTGTTGAGCGCCGTCAGTAAGTTTGCCGGAGACATCTTATCGCCGTTAATGGCGACGGGATCGCCCTTTTCATATTCAACTTCAATGTAAGTTGGTTTGTTGGGAGCCTCTTCAGGGGAGACAGTGCGCGAGTAAACATATTCGCCGGCTTCCTCCCACGGATCTTCAAGCGCCTTACCCTCTGCCGAAATATGCAGCAGGTTTGCATCTACCGAGAAAGGCGCCTCACCGCGTTTATCCTTGGGGATCGGAATCTGGTTCTTTTCCGCGAACTCAATAAGCTTGGTCCGGGAATTGAGATCCCACTCCCGCCATGGCGCGATCACCTTGATATCCGGGTCCAGAGCGTAATAGCCAAGTTCGAAACGAACCTGATCATTGCCTTTCCCCGTGGCACCATGGGCCACGGCATCGGCGCCTACTTCTTTCGCTATCTCGATCTGCCGCTTGGAGATCAGGGGGCGGGCGATGGACGTGCCAAGAAGATATTGCCCTTCATAGAGAGCATTGGCCCGGAACATGGGGAAAACGAAATCGCGCACGAATTCCTCGCGCAGGTCATCGATATAGATCTCCTTTATTCCCAGCATCTCTGCTTTGGCGCGCGCCGGTTCGAGCTCTTCTCCTTGTCCCAGATCAGCGGTAAAGGTGACCACTTCGCAGTTATAGGTCGTTTGCAGCCACTTCAGGATGACGGAAGTATCGAGACCGCCAGAGTAGGCGAGAACGACTTTCTTGATTTCTTGGGACATGACAGGGGACCTCGATAGGGAATCTGTTATACGGTCAAATTTTCAGCGCGCAAACTAGGGGAAAAGCAGCAGCTTCGCAAGGGGAGTTTCCCGCGACATTCAGGCGCGGCGTGGATAGTGGATCACCGAAAGTGTAACCGCCTTGACATCGCCGCGATTCCGGTAACCATGCGGCATATCGGCGCAAAAGCGGATTGATTGCCCTGCCTTCAAAGGGCGCCAGGTACCCTCGGTAAAAATCTCCATTTCTCCGGACATCACCGTAATATATTCGATTACACCGGCTTCGTGCGGTTCTGACAGTCGCACATAGCCGGGAAGAAAGGTCAATTCCATATACTCAAAGCCGAAACGCGCTTCGAACGGAAAGAGCGGCGCGACAGCCATTCCGCTGTCACCCGGATGCTGACGCAGCTCATTGACATCTCTGATAAGCGTTTGCGTCGAAACTTCAGGAAGTGGTTCCATCAAGGAAGAGACCGAGACCTGAAACCCCGTGGCCAGCTTCCATAGTATGGCTGTGGTCGGGCTCGATTCGCCGCGCTCGATCTGGCCAAGCATAGCCTTGCTGACACCTGTCTTTGCGGCCGTAACATCCAGACTCCAGCTATGTTCCCGACGCAGGGATTTAAGGGTGCTTGAGAGATGATCTTTCATATTTTGCATAAGCGGTTCGATTTTTCTTGAGCGTTATAACGCACATCTGTTAGCTTGCATTCGAACGTGCGTTATAGCGCATTTTAGCATGAGAGGCATAGATCAAATGTTACGGTTCTTCTCCCCGAGCTATATTTCCACAGGGTTTGTCGCTGTGCTGGTCGGTTATGCCGGAGCGGGTGCGATTGTGTTTCAGGCGGCGAATGCCGCCGGCGCCAGCCCGGCGGAAATCAGCTCCTGGCTTTGGGCGCTGGGGGTTGGTATGGGCCTAAGCAGTGCCGGTCTCACGCTGTTTTACAGACAGCCGATTTTGATTGCCTGGTCAACACCGGGCGCGGCATTGTTGGCGACAAGCTTGCCGGGCCTGCCGATGAGTGAATCTATCGGTGCATTTTTATTTTGCTCTGTTCTGCTTACTCTTTGCGGTGTCACCGGGCTGTTCCAGAGGATAATGGCATTTGTACCACAATCCCTCGCTGCGGCGTTGCTCGCGGCAGTACTATTGCGCTTCGGCCTTGACGCCTTTGTTGCCCTTGAAAATGATCTCCTGCTGGTCGGAGCGATGCTGCTGGTATATCTGCTGGCGAAGCAATTCCTCCCGCGTTATGTGATTCCGCTCTGCTTCCTGACCGGTATAATTGTTGCGCTGATGACAGGTAGTATCGGCGCGTTTGAGGCAGATCTCTCGCTTACCACACCGGTCTTTGTCATGCCGACCTTCGAACTCACCACCCTGATCGGTGTCGGCATTCCCCTGTTTATCGTGACAATGGCCTCCCAGAATGTGCCGGGAATTGCGGCACTTCGTACCCATGGATATACCGCCCCGGCCTCTCCACTAATTGGTTGGTCAGGCCTGACCGGCATTATACTCGCGCCATTTGGCGGATTTGCCTTTAACCTGGCCGCAATCACCGCTGCGCTTTGTATGAGTCCGGATGTACATCCTGATCCAGCGAAACGATATCCCGCTGTCCTCTGGGCCTCATTCTTCTATATTCTTGCCGGGCTTTTCGGCGCGGCTCTCACGACCCTTTTTATCGCCTTTCCAGCCTCCCTCGTTATGGCGATCGCCGGTCTTGCGCTTTTGTCCACGATTGCGAACAGTCTTGAAAGCGCCCTTAAAAATGAAGCCGAGCGGGATGCCGCTATCCTGACATTTGCCGTCACTGCCTCGGGTATGACCCTGCTATCTGTCGGCGCGCCTTTTTGGGGGCTTGTCATTGGAATGTGTGCATATCTTTTCAAGAAACACTTTACGACCTCCGGTCGCGGATAGATAAGTGAGCAATGGCTGGTGTTGGAAGAGGCTATGAGTAGTTGATCAAGATTTCCATGGCGGACGAGAGCTTTGACGATTGGCAGGGGCTGATTGACCTGCTGCAAGCCGCCTTTGCCTATATGGAGACGCGTATTGATCCACCTTCGTCCCTCCGTCTGCTCACCAGGGAGACGGTCGTTGATAAGGCTATGGAAGAAACACTGTTTCTGGCATGGGAAGAGGGGCGTCTCGTCGGTTGTTGTTTCCTGAAGGATACGGGCGAGACGATTTACCTTGGAAAACTAGCCATTGATCCAAAGAATCAGAAATCCGGGATCGGCGGCTTGATTGTTGATCATGCCATAACATTCTCGAAATCGCGGGGCAAAAAAAGAATCGAGCTTCAATCCCGTGTTGAATTGACAGAAGTGCATGACTTCTTCCACCGTCATGGCTTTCGACAAACCGGAGCAACTGCACACACAGGATACGATCGCCCGACCAGCATCACCATGCAGCTTGAGTTATAATGTCGCGGTTATTTCATCTTCCTTGACCCGGGCCGCAGGAATTTTCTTGCTTTCGGATTTAAGCTGACCGCAGGCAGCCATGATGTCGCGACCGCGCGGTACCCGGATAGGGGATGAATATCCGGCGTCATTCACGATTTTAGCAAAACGATGCATCGCGTTATTACTGGAACACTGATAGGGCGTGCCGGGCCATGGGTTGAAGGGGATCAGATTCACCTTCGCCGGAATGTCCTTCAACAGCCGTACAAGTTCACGCGCATCGGCCGGACTGTCATTGATTCCGTCCAGCATGACATACTCAAAGGTGATCCGCCGCGCGTTATTGCTACCGGGATACTCCTGGCAGGCTTTCAGAAGCTCCGCAATTGGATAACGCTTGTTGATCGGGACGAGAATATCGCGCACATCATCTGTTACGGCATGAAGCGATATTGCGAGATTAACGCCAAGCTCCTCGCCGCATTGATGTATCTTGGGGACAACCCCTGAGGTAGACAGTGTAATCCGGCGCTTGGAGAGTGAAATACCTTCACCATCCATAATAATCTTGAGCGCTTTTGCAACATTGTCATAATTGAGAAGGGGCTCTCCCATGCCCATCATGACGATGTTGGAAATCATGCGCTCACCCTTCGGGCTGGGCCATTCGTCAATTGTATCCCGGGCGACCAGCATCTGGGCGATAATCTCTCCAGCTGTCAAATTTCGAACAAGCTTCATGGTGCCTGTGTGACAGAAACTGCAGGTCAGTGTACAGCCGACCTGGCTTGATACACATAGGGCGCCACGGTCCGCTTCAGGAATATGGACGGATTCAACCTCCTGACCATCCGGGAATTTCACCAGCCATTTTCGTGTCCCGTCTGATGATTCCTGTAGTGACGTGATTACCGGCCGCTCCGCGGTAAATTTCTCAGGTAGCCAGGCCCGCATCTCTTTCGAGATGGATGTCATATCTTCAAAATTGCTTGCGCCGCGATAGTACAGCCAGTGAAAAAGCTGGCGCGCGCGCATCCTGGCGGACTTCTCATCAACGCCTTCCGCCACAAGTGCCGCTGCCATTTCCGTACGGTCGAGTCCTATCAGGCTCTTGCGGATGGCAAGGAGTTCTGGTTGTCGGTCGACGGCATCAACATCTGGAATCAAATGGGCCATAGCGTCCATACTTGTCTAAAAGGCGGCTTATACTCTTGTCGGGGCGGTCAAGTACAGCTTTTTCTAATCTGCTGATAGGCGGCAGTAAACCCCTGCAGGGAATAGGTGTCCACGGTCAGCGTCCCGCGGCTGGAGGTCCCCTTGATAATCATCTTCGATCCGCCGCGCATGGCGCTGATCAGCTTCTCGTCACTGCTGCCTTCCGGGACCCAGGCAACCTCGTTATTCGTGGCCAGAACAAACTTGTTATTGCCGATCAGTGCGTCCACCGTTGATTTATCCTGATAGGGATACCCGGCAACATGACTGACTTCCTCTGTGGATTTGGATTTCGGACGATAAGTGACCATAACATATATATCACCGCGATTAACCCCTTGTGGCGTCGATTTAAGAGGCCGCGACAGCATATAACAGACCTTGTTGCCATTCTCGCTCCAGCTATAGGCTAGCCAGTCAGTGAAAGTGCCGAGCGCCCGGGGATCTGCTTGCTGCGCGCTCGCGCGCCCTGTCACGAAGAAAAGAGTGAGGGCGGTCAGAAATATAGTGACTGTTAATCTAAGCATGATGAGAGGATACCGGCTCGGAGCCAGATTTTCCAGCCCCGGAGTCTTCAAATTCAGTTTATACTGGAACATTAACAAACCCTGTCTTGTTTCTTGCGTCGCGTTATTCGGTTACACGCCGCTTGATGGGAGCCCCCTGGACGTGTGCTTTCAAAGGCTCGGGCTTGCCAAGCTCTCCGGTAGGCCGCTGGGCGAACCGTCCATGGGTGACAATTCTGTCATACATAACAATTGCACCCGCAGTTGCAACATTGAGACAGAAATTTGTCGGAATTTTGATGAAGTAGTCGCATTTTTCCTGCATCGCCGGGGAAAGCGAACCGCGCTCCCGCCCAAGAACATAGGCTGCGCTGATGGGATGGAAAAAGCTCGGCAACTCTGTCGCCTCGTCCAGCAGTTCAACACCAACGATCTTGCAGCCCTTCGGGAGCTGCATTTCCGCCAGGTTGTCGTAATCATACCAGGGTATGTTTTTGGGTGCGACAGACGTGTCGGAGCGGGCCTTGCGTACGGAATAATCTGCGCCAATGGTGAAAACAAAACTCGCTCCGAAGGCGTGGGCCGTGCGAAAGAGATTGCCTGCGTTCATCGGCTTGCTGATTCCCTCAACACCAACGCCAAAATATCCCCGGGAAATTCCCATAAACCCCTACTCTCCTCGATGGTTTCCTGTTAAAAAGCCATTTCTCCATAAACACAGCATGGCCAAATAAATGATTAAGCATTCCTCCGACGATTTCGCAAGGCCTCCTTTCACCGTGGCGGTTTCCCGTGGCGACATGGTGGAAAGCCGCCATCAGGTTATCGCCGCGATTTCAGATTCTCAAGGCAGGCTTGTTAAAAGCTGGGGGTATGTGGATAGCCCTGTTTATCTTCGTTCCGCGATCAAGCCATTACAGGCATTGCCGTTGATTGAGAGTGGTGCAGCGGAGGCTTTTAATCTCAGCGAACAGGAACTCTCTCTTGCCTGTGCCTCCCATACTGGCGAACAGATCCATGTGGATGCGATCAAATCCTGGCTCAACCGCATCGGTCTTGATATTACGGATCTTGAATGCGGCAGTCACTGGCCGACCTTTGATCCCGCCGCACGGGCACTGGCAGCAGTAGGGCAGGAACCGACGGCAGCGCACAATAATTGCTCGGGTAAGCACACGGGATTTTTATCGACGGCGCTGCATCTGAAGGAACCACTTAAAGGGTATATTGATCGGGATCATCCGGTTCAGCGCCGCATTGTGAAGGTGCTGGAGGATTTTACCGACCTTGATCTGACCGATGCACCGGTTGGTATCGATGGATGCTCCATTCCGACAATCGGTATTCCGCTGCAAAATGCGGCGATGGCTTTTGCCCGCTTTGCCGATCCGGCAAAAATGGAGGCGGATCGCGCGATGGCGTGCCGGCAGTTGCAGCAGGCCATCGCAAAATATCCGAAAATGATTGCCGGCTCCGATCGGCTTTGTACGGCCTTGAACGGCGCCGCGAATGGTAAAATAATTGCCAAGGTTGGCGCGGAAGCCGTTTATCTGGCGGCCCTGCCGGACGCGGGGCTTGGCATCGCCATTAAGGCGCTTGATGGGACAACCCGTGCCGCTGAAGCGGCGCTTGGCGCAATCCTGGAAGATTTGGGCGTTCTAAACGACGAGATTCATCAGGCTATCGACCCTTATGTGCGACCGGTGCTGCGTAACCGGAATGACATGGTTGTTGGGGAGATCAACGTAGTTTTCGATAGCTGAACTGTCTCCGTGATTGACCTCGCCTTTGTATCAGAGGTAAGTTTGCGCATCGCAAGAACAACAAAAACGATACGTAGGAAAAATTATGAAAGCGCTTGTTTGCAAGGAATTTGGTGATCCGGATATTCTCGTCATGGAGGATGTGCCAGAACCTGAAGTCAAAAACGGAATGATCAAGATTGAGGTGCATTCGGTGGGACTCAACTTCCCCGATACCTTGATGATTGCCGGAAAATACCAGTTCAAGCCGCCTTTCCCCTTCTCGCCGGGAATGGAATCATCCGGCGTCGTCACGGCAATTGGCGAAGGGGTCACCAATGTCGCGGTCGGTGACCGGGTCATGGCTAATCACGGTGTCGGCGGCTTTGCCGAGTATGTATTGGCGCCAGAAGATGGAACCTACAAGATTCCCGACAATATGCCCTTTGATCAGGCGGCAGGTTTTCCCGTTACCTATGGCACCACCTACCACGCACTTGTCGATCGCGGCAATCTGAAGCCGGGCGAGGTATTGTTGGTTCATGGCGCGGCAGGCGGCGTTGGTCTCAACGCTGTTGAACTTGGCAAGGCGCTGGGCGCAACGGTAATCGGCACTGTCGGTTCCGACGCAAAAATCGATATCGTCAAGCAGTATGGCGCAGAGCATGTCATCAACTATTCGAAAGAAAACATTCGCGACAGGGTAAAGGAATTGACCGACGGCAAAGGCGCGGACGTGATCTATGATCCCGTTGGTGGTGATGCGTTTGATCAGTCCATGCGCTGTATCAACTGGAATGGACGCTTGCTCGTTATCGGCTTTGCTTCAGGCCGGATTGCGGAACTCAAAACCAATCTGGTTCTACTGAAAGGGTGTTCCGTCATTGGCGTTTTCTGGGGCGATTTTGCCCGACGTTATCCCGAAATGAACAGGGCTAATTTCCAGGCAATGCTGGACATGGTCGAGGAAGGCAAGATCAAGCCGCATGTTTCCATGCATTTTCCGCTTGAGCAGGGCGCGGACGCGATGAAGGCGCTGCTTTCACGGAAATCCACGGGCAAGGTCATCATTACCGTCAAGGATTGATCCATCGTGTCGACAGGGAGAGGGAAACGCGACAAGGCGGTGAAGCGTCAGTATGAAGTGCTTCCCTATCCCCCTCGCGATCCGAAAGACGAGAAGAAGCGTCTGATCGAAGGAAGTCCGAGTCATCTGGATGAGATTAATCACTATCTTTTCGCGGGCAAACGAGATTTCAAACGGCCGTTTAAGGCACTTGTTGCCGGAGGTGGCACCGGGGATGCAGCGATTATGTTGGCGCAACATCTCGTGGATCGAGGAGAGGCGGGCCATATCACCTATCTTGATCTGTCCGCGTCCAGCCGGAAAATAGCAGAAGCCCGGGCAGAGGCGCGGGGCCTTCAGAATATCGAATTTCTGACGGACTCTCTTCTTGACCTGCCGAAAATGGATTTACCCCTTTTCGATTATATTGACTGCTGCGGTGTCCTTCATCACCTTGAAGAACCGGAAGCAGGTCTCGCCGCTCTTGCCGAATGCCTGGCCGATGATGGCGGGATGGGATTGATGCTATATGCCACGCTTGGCCGGACAGGCGTTTACCCTGTTCAGAATGCCCTTAAAAGCCTGACCGCAGGGGACACTGTTGCAGAACAAATAAAATTGGCAAAAAGCCTCCTCAAGGACCTGCCGCCAAGCAACTGGCTGAACAAGAACGCGGTGGTTGGGGATCACAAGCTAGGGGAAGACGCGGCGCTTTATGACTTGCTGTTGCACCCACGGGATCGGAGCTATCTGGTGCCGGAGTTACTGGAACTGCTAGCAACCACCGGGATGGAACTGGTCAGCTTTGTCGAGCCAGCCCGCTATGAACCGGAGCTTTACCTGAAAGATAGAGATCTTCGAAAAAAAGCCCGAACACTGGGTGTCGAGGCGCGTGCGGCCCTTGCCGAAAATCTCGCCGGCAATATAAAGACCCATAGCTTCTATGCTCGTAAATCAGGCGGCGGGGCGGCGGGCATGGCGAAATTCGACCCCGAGATGATTCCGTTCCTGAAAGACGGGAATGCCGAAGCGCTGGCGCATACACTGACCGTTCGATCTTCTCTCACGGTTCACTTTGATCGCGAAGCAGTGACCATCCCCATTCCGGATAGAGCCGCAGAGTTTGTAAAGCGGTTAGACGGTGTGCGAAGCCTTCGTGATGTTCAAAACGATCTTTCCATGAACTGGCCAGATTTCCGCGCTCAATTCGCGCCGACCTACAAATTCTTGAATGGCTTGAATTTATTGTGGCTGAAATCCTCGTAGAACGGCAGAATTTCTTGGATGCAAGGCTGTATTGCATAATTAGTCTTTGCCTTTACTGGCCAACTACTTATCCTGATTGAAATGGCTATATTTCGTCTTCCGTTTAAACCCATACTGCAGAATTCACCGGTGCTTCGGGCTATAGGCCTGATGATTTTCGCCTGCTTTATTCTGTCGGTCATGGCGGGTGAGATTCGGTATGTTGCGGATTCCGGCATGCCGATCTTTCAAGTTGTATTTTTACGCAACGTGGCTGGAATATTGTTCTTCTTGCCATGGTTCTTGCGGGCAGGGCTCGGCGTACTAAAGACAGAGCGCGTCGGTGCCTTCGGTCTTCGCAGCCTGTTTGGCTTTGCCTCCATGCTCAGCTGGTTTTATGCAGTGAGCGTCCTTCCACTCGCGGATGCGGTCGCGTTGAATTTTACGGCGCCTATTTTTGGTACTATTCTGGCTATCATTTTCTTGCGAGAGGTCGTTGGTATTCGGCGTGGCTCCGCCATGGTTGTCGGCTTTATTGGCGCGATGATTATCTTGCGGCCAGGGGTTTCGGAGTTAAGCGTCGGTTCTTATGCCGCCATTTTTTCCGCCATTACCATGGCCTGTTCCATGATCATGGTCAAACTCTTGTCACGCACAGAAAGCACCACGGCCATGGTTGCCCTGAACCAATTGCTGATATTGCCGATGTCGCTTATCCCGGCGCTTTTCGTCTGGGAACCACCAACGGCGGAACAGCTTCTGGCAATCCTGTTTATCGGGTTTCTGGCGACGATTGGGCATCTGTCTTTTACCAAGGCCTATTCCCTTGCGGACGCATCCGTGGTCATGCCATTTGATTTTTTCCGCCTTATTTTTTCTGCGCTCATCGGCTTCATTTTCTTTATGCAGGAACCCGATTTCCTGACCTATGTCGGCGCCGCCGTTATTTTCGCCTCTTCCATCTATATTGCCATTCGAGAATCACGTGTCAGTGCCGCCCAGGCCCGTGAAAAGGAGATTCTGGCGCAAACCGCCGCTGAGGCCCGGTCTGGACCAGCAAGGTGAACTTGATGGCCGGGACGCAGGGTTGGCAAGAAAAAACCCACTGTCTCCGATGGGTTTTTCCTGCTGTTTGTGAAATAGGATTTGTGGTTAGAGGGCGACTACGAACTCGGCCTCAGTCGCTGCCTCTACCTCTTCCAGTGTAACGCCATCGGCCAGTTCTATCAGCTTCATGGTGGTTTCTTCACCTTGCTTATCGAACTCAAAAACGGCCATATCCGTAACTACCATGTCAACGACACCTTGGCCGGTTAAAGGCAAATTACAGGTTTTAAGGAGTTTGGGTGCGCCTTTGGCCGTATGCTCCATAACAATGATCACTTTTTTCACGCCAGCGACAAGGTCCATCGCACCACCCATGCCCTTGACCATCTTGCCGGGGATCATCCAGTTGGCAAGATCGCCATTCTGTGCAACCTGCATGGCGCCGAGAATGGAAAGATTGATGTGCCCACCGCGGATCATGGCAAAGCTGTCCGCATTGGAGAAATAACTTGTGGTCGGCAGTTCCGTAACGGTCTGCTTGCCCGCATTGATCAGATCCGCGTCTTCGTCACCCTCATAAGGGAAGGGCCCCATGCCGAGCATACCGTTTTCACTCTGGAGCTGGATCTCCATTCCTTCCGGAATATAGTTCGATACAAGTGTCGGGATGCCGATCCCGAGATTTACATAGAAGCCGTCTTCAAGTTCCTGTGCGGCGCGTTGCGCCATTTGTTCTCTGGTCCAAGCCATTTTAATGTCCTCTATCTCTCGGTCAGGCGGATTGTTTGCGGGGGCGGGTGGTACGCTTTTCGATATGCTTAACGGGGTTTGGTACATGCACGATACGCTGTACGTAAACACCCGGCACAATGATATGATCGGGATCGATTTCACCGGGCTCCACCAGATGCTCGACTTCCACGACAGTGATCTTGCCTGCCGTCGCCATCATCGGATTAAAGTTGCGGGCGGTTTTCCGAAAGACCAGATTGCCTTCCTTATCGGCCATATAAGCATGGACAAGGGCGACATCCGCGGTCAAGCCCAGCTCCATCACATAGTCCTCACCATCGAAGTTCCGGACTTCCTTACCTTCACCAACCAGGGTGCCGACGCCGGTCTTGGTGAAGAAGGCGGGGATACCCGCGCCGCCGGCGCGTATCTGCTCGGACAGGGTTCCTTGCGGAGTAAAAACGACTTCCAGATCGCCGTTCAGATATTGTTCGGCGAACATTTTGTTTTCCCCGACATAGGAAGACACCATTGTCGATATCTGCTTGCTTTCCAGCAGGATGCCAAGTCCAATGCCATCGACGCCTGCGTTGTTGGAAATCACTGTCAGGCCTGTGACGCCGGAATCTTTTACCGCTTCGATCAAGGTTTCGGGGATACCGCAAAGGCCGAACCCGCCAGACATCAGCGTCATACCGTCCTTTAATATTCCCTCCAACGCTGTTTTGGCGTCTGCGTAGATTTTCCTGTCGCTCATTCCAAATTCCTTATTCAGTAAGCTCATGCTTCGGGGATTGTCGCAGCTATATAGCAACAAATGCTGTGCCGCACAAATTTTTAAGGACGATTAACCGGGTTGGACAGGAGGATATGGCGCCAGTCGCTATTCAGTGTTAGTTGGCTCCTTTTCCAGGAAGGAGCGCGCCTTTTTCCGGTGTTCGTCATTGATATATTTTTGGACAGTTGCCATAGCCGCCATCAGGACACTGGCGTCATCGGTAAAGCCAACGCCGACAAGAAAGTCAGGAATGACATCAGCGGGCATGATGAAATAGGCGAGGGCGCCGAACAGGACAGCCTTCACGAAAGCCGGGCTTTTACCATCAACTGCGCAATAGAAACTGGCGGTTACATCCTCGGAAAAAGGAATTCTGCCAATATTCCTGCGGAGTTTCTGGGCAAACTCCCGCATGACAAGGCGCTTGTCATTTTGCAGCTTGTCTTCGTCAAAAGCCGAGATGTCTTCATCATTATTCTTTGTCATGACGTAAATATGTAGCTGACCTGAGCGTAATGCAAGAACGAGGCACTTCACATTTATTATTCGTCAGTATAAGCAGAAGCCATGAAATCAGATTCTTCGTCATAATAACTGGAGACAATAACATGGATATTTCGGGTAAATCGGCCATCGTAACGGGCGGCGCTTCCGGGCTTGGCAATGCGACGGCGAAAATGCTGGCTGCGGCAGGCGCCAAGGTCGCAATTCTTGATATGAATACGGAGCTTGGCGAGAAGGCGGCTGCTGAAATAGGGGGCATTTCCTGCACGACCAACGTCGCCGATGACAGCTCCGTCGCGGCGGCATTTGAGAAAGCCCGCGCGGCCCATGGTCCCGCCCGTATCCTGATCAATTGCGCCGGCATCGGCCCGGCCGCCAAAACTGTCTCCAGCAAGGGAATGCATCCGCTGGATAAATTCGAGCAAGTTATCGCCGTCAATCTTGTCGGAACCTTTAACTGCATTCGGCGTGCCGCTGCGGATATGGCTGAAATGGATCCGATGGAAAGCGGAGAGAGAGGTATTTGTATTAATACCGCTTCTGTCGCGGCCTATGACGGACAGATCGGGCAGGCTGCCTATTCTGCATCCAAGGGCGGAATTGTCGGCATGACATTACCGATCGCGCGGGACCTGGCCTCCATCGGTGTACGGATAGTGACGATTGCACCGGGGTTGTTCGAAACACCGCTCCTTAAAAGCCTGCCGGAGGATGTACAGGCAGCGCTTGGTGCCAGTGTTCCTTTCCCGAGCCGTTTGGGTAAGCCTGAAGAGTATGCAGCCCTCGCACGGCAGATTGTTGAGAATCAGATGCTGAACGGCGAGGTTATTCGTCTCGACGGGGCAATTCGCATGGCGCCGAAATAAGCCTAACCGGCGATCTTGTCCATAAAGCCGGCAAGCTCGATGTCCTTGTGGCTCAGGCCATCCACATCGTGGGTGGCTAGGGTCACATCGACACGGTTATAGATATTGAACCATTCCGGGTGGTGATCCATTTTCTCGGCTTTAAGCGCGACCCGGGTCATAAATGCGAAAGCCTGGCTAAATCCCTTGAACCTGAATGATTTCTGTATAGCCTCCCGCCCCTGCACGAGCTCCCATCCGTCGAGATCGCGCAACGCCGCGGCAATTTCTTTACCGCTAAATCTTTCTGTCATGGATATTCTCCTGTCATGAGGTTATGACCCTAGCTAACTATGTTTGTTTGAGTTGCGGATGTCCAGCGGGGGAGCATAAACCCAATGACAAAGATTAGCGAGTTGAGCCGAAACTGGTGGCATGAGGAAACGGAAGGCGTTGCCTTTACACATGCGCTGGATATGACCTTGCTGCATTCAGAGCAAAGTCCGTTTCAGAAAATCGAGGTGTTCGAGCATGAAATCTTCGGGCGTGTCCTGACGCTTGATGATCTGGTGCAGGCCTCCCATGCGGATGAGTTCATGTATCATGAGATGGCGGTGCATGTCCCATTGCTGGGGCGCAAACGTCCTCAGGCGGAAGTGCTGATTGTTGGGGGCGGGGACGGGGGTATTTTGCGAGAAGCCTTGCGTCATGATTTTGTAACCCGCGTGGTGATGGTCGAAATTGATGAGCGCGTGATAGAGGTGTCAAAGGAATATCTGGGAATCAACGGTGACTATTCCGATCCACGTGTTGAGCTGATTATTGGCGATGCGGCGCAGTATATGCGTGAAGCCCGCGCGCGCGGTGACAAGTTTGACCTGATCATCCTTGATTTGAGCGAACCTGTCGGCCCGTCCTCCAGTGTTTTTACTCAGGGTTTTTGCGAGGATTTCTCATGCTGCATCAAGCCGGATGGGGTTGTGCTGGATAGCGACAGCATTTTCGTCGGGAAGGATCGCGCTTATTTTCTCCAGGAACTTTGTGGCGACAAGGATCACAATCTCGTCTCCATTATGCAGCGGGAGAGGCTTCTTCCGTATGTAGCGGGATATCGATCCATCGTGCAGCTTTATCCGGCGGCGGAATTCGGCTTCTTCCTCTATAGTCTGGATGGCCATGATTACTCAAACCCGGTGGTGTCATTGACGGGTCGCCATTATAATGCAGAATTACACCGGGCGGCCTTTGCCCTGCCGACATGGTGGCGGGAGAATCTTGGCTTTTGAAGATATTCTGTGAATGACGGAAATTCCTCTTAGTATCGATTTCATAACGGGCGTGGTGGACTATCGCCGTCGCTTTGGCGGCGGACGGCGGCAATCCCTTCCAAGGGCGCTCGGTTTTCGTCCCGGGATTACGCCGTCAATCATTGACGCAACGGCCGGTCTCGGGCGCGATGCGTTTCTACTGGCATCCCTTGGCGCAAATGTGACATTGATCGAGCGAAATAGTGAGGTGCAGGTACTTCTGGAGGCGGCGATGATCCGTGCCGCAAAGGAAAGCGATGCGCATACAGAAATTTTAGCGCGGATGAAGTTGGTGAAAGGGGATGCTCGCGACTTGTTGCCCGAGTTACAGCCG
>JBBDJF010000033.1:0-35293 GCA_040880045.1 Sneathiella sp. | reverse complement strand
CTAGCCAGTAATCGCCATTCTCCTGCGTTTTAAGATGCCCCGCCGTTGGTCCGGCAAAATGCGTGCCGATGATCAGCGTATCCGAATTGCTGTATTTTTTCAAAAATCCTTCACGGGTAATACGGGCTGCCTCTTTATCCGTATCGGCCGAACTCGACCATTCCGGATGAGCTATCTGGCAGGGATGGTGCATACTGTCGCCGGTGATCACTGCCTCCGCCCCGCCAGAACGAATCTGGACACAAACATGACCGGGCGTATGCCCGGGAGACGGAAACAGGCTTATCCCGTCACAAATCTCATGATCCATGGCAACAAACTCGGCAAGGCCCGCATCGACAATGGGCGCCACTGAATCGCCAATCACGTCGCCAAACTCTTCTTGTGAGGCGGAGCTCCAGTGCGCCCACTCCTTTTCACCAATCAGGTATCTTGCGTTGGGGAATGTCGGCACCCATTTTCCGTCAACCAGCATCGTGTTCCAACCAACATGATCGACATGTAAATGTGTGCACAAAACTGTATCGATGCTTTTACGTGGATAGCCCGCGGCCTCAATGTCCGCCAGAAAACTGGTTTGCAACATATTCCAGGCCGGGATTTCACGCTTCTTGTCATTGCCAAGGCAGGTGTCGACAATAATCCGCCGTTCGCCGGTGTCGATGATCAGCGCATGTATGCTCATGATCAACTTTCCTTCCTTCGAGGCGAAATGTGGAATCAGCCAGTCAATCGGCTGAATTGCTTCCGGTGTCGCCTGTGGCAGAATAAACCGCGTCCCCCCTATTGCTTCCACCTCAACAACCTGGGTGATCTTGATATTCCCGATCTGCCATCTGTTCATTCCGGCTCCCTCCTTCATTATTATTATTTTCTGATAATCAAGTATAGCGGTTCAAGGCCGCCTTACAATACTGATCAGTTTGATTTGCCGAAGGTCGCCCAGGCAGCATAGATGCGGGTGCAGGTTGTTATCCAGCACATACCGCCAAAAACCAGCGCAATGACGAGGAAATAATCTGGGAGAAGGCACATCAGCACCATGGCTGCAATCGTCTCTCCCCCTTCCGCAAGACCGCCCAGATAGTAAAGCGATTTGTTCCCTTGAATATCGGTAGAGATACGGTGTTTCTCCGCCATAATCGCATAGGTGAGAAAAGTTGAGCCGGTCCCCATAAAGCTGAAAATAAGAAAGGCGGCAAAAAGAGCATTTTCCGGGCGGGCAAGGGCAAAAGCGAAAACGACCGCAGAATAAAAGATGAAATCGCAAACGATATCCAGATAGCCACCAAAATCCGTAAGCAGGGAATGCCGGGCAACGGCACCGTCAAGGCCGTCAAAAATTCGGTTGAGAAGTATGAAAAAAAGCGCCGCGCCATAGGCCTCAACGGCGATTAACGGCACCGCAACAAGCCCAAGAAAAAAGCCAATTGTCGTTACGCTATTCGCGGAAATGCCGACCGCCGCGATTTTCGTTCCCACCGCATTCAGCGGAGGATCGATGATATGTCGCAACGCTGCATCAAACATTTTTCCCTGAAATACCCTCTTGATCCAAGACCAGTCTAGTGAGATTGTTATAGATAAAATAGATAATGGCATTGACCAGCCATAGCAAAGCGATATCAAGTCGCTCCCAATAATGTGAATTCGCTTTACCAGAGAGAAAGATGGCTCACATACATGAATTTTCTGCCCGCATCGACTGGACCGGCAGCAAAAAAGGCGCAACGACGGATTACAAATCCTATTCTCGCGACTATGATATCCTGATTGAGGGGCGGCCCGCCATCAGCGGATCGGCAGCCCCTGCTTTCATTGGAACGGACGACAGATATAATCCCGAAGATTTATTAGTGGCGTCCCTTTCCGCCTGTCACATGCTCAGCTATCTCGCCTTGTGCGCGCGCAACAAAATTGAGGTGACCGCTTATCATGATGACGCCTGGGGTAAAATGGAAATGAAGGACGGCGGCTTTCGCTTCACGGAAGTGATTCTTAAACCTTTCGTGACAATTGCGGCCACTGGCGACCTGGATAAAGCAAAGAAACTTCACCATGATGCCCACGATGTCTGCTTTATCGCTAATTCCGTGAACTTCCCGGTCCGAAACGAGGCAACGGTCATGTTTGCCAAATAACCAAATTTTAATCCTGACATGTCATTTTAGCTGCGGATATAGAACCTGAATTGAGACTGATAATGCAACTTAAATTCGAAGCCGCGATTTTTAACGAGAAAGTCCTCACAGCTCTCCAGGAGGGCGAGCACCATAAAAATCTGTCAGACAGCTGGGCGGAAACACATTATTTCGAGATTTACGCGTCCAGCCTTGAACAGGCATGGGAAAAAATGCGCAGTAAATACAGCGCCGACCGGGGATTTGTCATCAAATCCATTGAGGAAGTCGACTAGGTTTTTCTTCTAGTACCCGACATAGTAGGGATTAGTGCCACCGGCATGATCGGTGACATCAAGGACACGCTCAATCATCGGGACGGCAGACTTGATTTCCACCTCAACCCCTTGCTTTAAGGTCGCGTCCGCCATACCGCACCCCTGACAGCCGCCCGCCATTTCGACATAAGCGGTTTGGTCCTGAATATCAATCAGGGTGATATAACCACCATGAGCGGCAATCGCGGGATTTATCCGGGTTTCCAGAAGAACACGAATCTGCTCGGCTTCGTCACTTTGAAGGCCCGGACGGTTCGTTGTCTTTTCCGCCTCTTCGTCCACCATGCGCTCAAAACGGACCCGCTGGATTTCCGGAACGAAATGCTTGACGGTGTTCTCGATTTTAATCTGGGTTCCAAAGGCTGGCGTAGACAGGCCTGTGCTGTCCATTTCCAGCACAACCACGCCCTCCGCTGGATCATAGGATTTAAACGCCACGTTGCCGCCGTCTTCCTGAAGTTGCGGCTTCACCCGATTTTCCACCAGATCCGCAATCGCATCGACGATTTTCTGCTCTTCTTCAGAATAGCTGGCACTGGCCGCTTTGTCTTCGCCGATCATGACGGGCATGCCGCTCATATAATGGTCCATTATCGCTGCCAGCACCATGGGTTTGAGCTGTATCCAGAGAGTTTTTTGCTCCTCATCCGGACGCTTGACGATCGTGACATAGTCTTCACCAAGCTCCACCGATTTAACGCCCGGAATATCAAACAACCGCGCCGCAAGCGGTGAGCGTTCACGCCCCTCTATTTCATCATCGAAGGCGACCGATCCGGACGTCAGCACCTGACGGCCCGGCAGAAATTTCATCCGCGCGTCATCTTCATGCGGCAGGGTCTGAATAAACATCAAATAACTCCAACACCCGTTTTGGCGGGGCAGTATAAAATTCACCCGTCAGCTATCAGAGTAACTGGGGCGAGACAATCCTCAAGCATAACATAATACGCAAGGCCCCGCTTGCAATAGTCAGAAACAACGCAAGTTTTAAACAGTTGCCACAGGATTTGCAGGGGAGCCGACCGCCCCCGGCAACCGTATCGGCGGCGCTGTCAACATAAACCGGGATCGGCCATTTGCCTTGAGCCAAGTATTGAGGGGTGTCAGATGCCAAAGCTCACCAAGATGAATGCCGAGTTTGAAGAGGCAATGCTCATGGATCGGCAAGAAGGCACAACTTCCCTCCCCCGGGCGTGACGGATGTGCTTCGACGGCGTAGTTATCCGCAATCAACAGGGACAGTCCTGAATCCGTAATCCAGTTCAGCAGTTTTCCATCCCGGCCATCCAGCGCCGCGCATGAGCCGTGCAGCTTTTCCTTGTCTGGCTGGCCACCCATCTCCATGATCATTTCGGCGAAGCCCGTATGAAGGCAGACCATATCGCCCTCTTCAACTGTGACATTATCCTTGTCCATTATCCGCATAAGGTCGTCATAGCCGACCATCGTCTGGGCGCGGCCGAACTCTCCTTCAAGGTCGATCATCACGCCCCGCCCCTGAACGCCGGCCGCTGCCATATTCTCGATACCAAGCGCGAGGGCGCGGCTACCGCCCTCATCCTTCGGACCGCGAATATGCTCGCCGCCACGATACCCATTGTAGTAGACAATCTCCGCCTTCCCATCGCCGTCAGCATCAAATTCCTGGCCGACATGGGCAAGGCTATCCCATTGCGAAGAATATTGTGTATGCAGAACAACAAGATCGTCGCAAATCACGTCAATCATATTGGGGTCATCTTGCGACAGATTGTAGTTCATGTTCGGACGATCACCGGAACGCAATGTCGGTGCCAGTTCGGGAGGATGCCGCCGGGGATTGAGGAGGTTGCCTCCCGGCAGATCAAGTGGCAGACTGAGGCAAAAGCGCTCTCCCGTCTTCACCTCAGCGGCAGCGGCCCGTATTTTTTCCGCTGTTATCAGGTTAAGGCGGCCGATTTGATCATTTGCGCCAAAATCACCCCAGTTCGACCCTTTGGGCCGGTTTGTCCATCTCGACATATTTTTCTCCCCTTGTTTTTATTTTCGGTACACCATAGACCCAAGTCACGACGGTGCAAAGCCCCAAGTCCAGTCGAATTGACCTCTGACGCGCAAACTGCTAGCTCTTGGAAAAATTGAACAGGCGCAATAAAAATGAAAAACGAAGCGGCGACGGCCTTCAAGATAATTACCACATTGTCGATCGTTTACATCGCCAGTAATTTCTATCGTTCCTCCATCGCGGTCATTGCGCCAAACATGATGGATGAGATCGGGCTAACTCATGAACAACTCGGTATCATTGGCGGTATTTTCTTTATTGCCTTCGCCATATTCCAGGTTCCTGTCGGGATATTTCTGGACCGATACGGTCCGCGCAAGACCATCTGCGGGCTGATGCTGTTTGCAGCGGTTGGCTCCTGCGGTTTTGCTGTTGCGACGGATTTTCTGGAGCTTACCGCCGCTCGTTTCCTGATTGGCATCGGTTGCTCCCCGGTTCTGATGGGCTCCCTTGTCATTATCTCGAGATGGCTGTCAGTGGAACGGTTCGCTTTTTACGCCTCTCTCATTGTCGGTATGGGGGGAATTGGAAACATACTCGCGACAACGCCAACCGCAATCCTGACGGACATAATCGGCTGGCGTGATGTTTTCTGGCTGGCAAGCGGCGTCAGTGCGATTTCGGTTATCTTTGGCTTTCTCATCATCAAGGATGCACCCAAGGATCACGCCATTCATAATCGCGAAATCGAAAGTATGAAAGACACGCTGCTTGGCGTCGTGCGAATCGTAAGGGACCGGCAGTTCCAGTATATTTTTGCCATCAATCTGGTGATATATGGCACAATCATGGCAATCGTCGGGTTGTGGGGCGGCAACTACCTGCGGGATATCTACGGCCTCGACCTCACGGCCCGCGGCAATATCCTCTTCTGGATGACCGCCGCCGTCATCGGTGGTAATTTCTTTTATGGTTACCTCGACGGCAAATTCCGCGCGCGCAAGCAGCTTGTCGTTGCGGCGGCGAGTACTACGATCCTGTTACTCGTAGTCTTGGCCGCAATCCCGGTCGTGGCCGTCTGGCAGGTTTCCACCATCCTGATTCTGTTTAGTTTTTTTGGCAGCTACGGCGTCGTTATCATGTCCCACGGCCGCTCTATTTTCCCGGAAAGTCTACTGGGTCGCGGTATCGCCACCCTGAATACCGCCGTTTTTCTTGGCGTGTTTCTGCTGCAATCTATGGGGGGATTTATAATCGGCAGCTTCGCCAGTGATGACGGAATGGCACCCCTCAGCGCCTATCGCGTCTTTTTTGCCAGCCTTGCTGTGATTGTCGCGACGGCCCTTTTAATCTATAACCGCTCAAGAGAATCAAAAAAGGCACCGGAACCAGCCTGATGGCGGTAAATCCGGTGCCCGATTAAGTTAGCCTCAAAGAGCTATTTTCTTTAATTTCGGAAATTGCTTCCCTTGTTATCAAGAAGGCGGAGCAGGCCCGGCCACTCCAATCCACTCTGTGATGCACTGATTTTGAACTGGCCTGCGGCGTGTTCACATACCTCACGCGAGGGCAGAATAAGTTCGGAATCTCCGGCCAGCGCCTTGATCTGTGATTCACAGGATTTTTCAAGATAGAATATGCGACGGAATGCTTCCGAGATCGAACTGCCGACCGTCAGCAATCCGTGATTACGCAGGATCATGGCAATACTGTCGCCCATATCCCGGACAAGGCGTTCACGCTCATCCAGGTCCAGCGCAATCCCCTCATAGCCGTGATAGGCCAGACGCCCATAAAACATCATGGAATGCTGGCTTATTGGAAGAAGTCCCTGCTTCTGGGCAGAAACCGCCATTCCGGCGCTCGTATGCGTATGCAGCACACAGGCAACGTCATGCCGTGCACTATGGATAGCACTATGAATGGTATATCCCGCTGGATTGATAATGAAAGGCGTCTCGCTCAGGACATTTCCATCAATATCCACCTTTACGAGGCTGGAAGCCGTCATTTCGTCAAAGAAAAGGCCGTAGGGGTTGATCAGGAACTGATTCTCCGTGCCCGGCACCCGGGCCGAAATATGGGTGAAAATCAGATCGGACATCCCATAATGAGCGACCAGTTGATAACAGGCCGCAAGGTTGACCCGCTCTTCCCATTCTTCATCGCTAACCTTACCTTTCAGGCTGGGTACCATTTTATTGATTTTATCTACACCCATGTCAATTTTCCTTTTTCTTATAATATTAATTACCGTGCGATTTCAGCATGTTACGTGCGATTACCAGCTGCTGGATTTGCGTTGTTCCTTCATAGAGGCGCAACAACCGGACATCCCGGTAAAAACGCTCGACCTTGTATTCCGCCATGTATCCGGCCCCGCCATGAATCTGCACGGCGCGGTCCGCAATCCGTCCTGCCGCCTCGGTTGTGAACATCTTGCAGCAGGCGGCCAGCATAGAGATATCCTCATTCTTATCATATTTTCGCGCGGCATCCAATGTCATTGCCGTACCAGCAAAGAGTTCGGCCTGGCTGTCCGCAAGCAGAGCCTGAACAAGCTGGAATTCACCGATGACCGTACCGAACTGCTTTCGCTCCGCCGCGTAGGAGAGGGCTTCCCCGATGATTCGCTCGGAAATCCCGGTAGAGACGGAACTCAAATGTAGCCGCCCCCTGTCCAGAACCTTCATTGCAGTATAAAAGCCCTGTCCCTCGGAACCACCAAGCAAGGAAGAGGCCGGTATACGGGCATCCTCAAAGATAACGTCGCTTGTTTTAGTGCCGCGTTGCCCCATTTTTTCGTCAGCCTTGGCAATGGTAACGCCGGGAGTTGCGGGATCGACCAGAAAAGCGGATATGCCAGATGCACCTTTCTTTGATGAATCCGTGCGCGCCATAACCGTCAGCATCCCCGCCCGCAGCGCATTTGTGATATAGCGCTTGGTGCCGTTCAGCACATAGTCATCGCCATCACGAACCGCGACCGTACGTAAAGAGGCTGCGTCGGATCCTGCTTCCGGTTCCGTCAAGCAAAAGGATGACATGATCTCACCTGACGCGAGGCGGGGAAGATACTGCTTTTTCTGCTCTTCCGTTCCAGTCATCACAAGTCCCTGACTACCGATACCAACGGTTGTCCCGATGACAGAGCGAAAGGCCAGTGACGCCTTGCACAGCTCATGGATTACTTCACATTCCTGCGCCATGCTGAGCCCCAGCCCGCCATATTCTTCCGGTATTGACAGACCGAACAGTCCGAGCTCCCGCATTTCCTGAATTATTTCCTCCGGAACATCGTTGGTTTCCTCGACAGTATCTTCGGCGGGAACTAGCTTTTCCCGGACGAAGCGAGAAACTGCGTCCTTCATTAAATCAAATGTCTCGCTGTCCAGCGCCATCATCTTTCCTTTTCTTTGTTTTCTTTATCTGGAAGTATTTTTTTGTCAGTCAATTCCGCAGATCACTTCAATACTCCGCGCGAGTCCAACGAGACGCGGCCCGACATTCTCCCGCAAAGTTGCTTCTGTTACCAGATAAGACGACCCGCCGCAATTATAGGCCGCGACGTCACCGGTCGAATTATCGCGTGTTGCCGTGCCAACCGCGTGAAATACCGACTGCCATTCTCCCATGGAGATGCAATAGCCGAAATCCGCGAAATCCTTTTGCGAAGCTTCGAAACCTTTTTTTATTACAGGCCAATCCTGCAAATGCTTTTTTCGGACATGATCGAGCAGCAACGTCCGTTCGCTTTCAGCCAGCTTGCACAGAAATGCCCGACCGATTGCCGTTGTGGCAATCGGCAGATATGATCCCGTTTCCAGCCGAAGCGTACTTTCATCACCGCCGCGCGCCGTCTCGACATACATCATAGTCAGGCGCACGCGGGTCGCCATCGCAACACCAAGCCCGACCTGCCGGGCGAAATCCCGCATCAAAGGCCGGGACAGGAGCCGCAGCTTGTTATTCGCAAGGAAGGTGTAGCCTAAGGAAAGCACTGCCGGTGACGGTTCATATTTTCCAAGGCGCTTGCGATAAGTCAGGTAGCCAAGTTGCATCAATGTGCTGGTCAGTCGTGACACGGTGGAGCGTGGCAGCTTCGTTCGCTTGGCGAGTTCATTATTGCCTACCGGACCTTCGCCAGGCCGGAATGCCTGCAGTATTTCAAGACCTCGCGCCAGGGAGGTGACGAATTGCCGATTATTGTCCGGTGTCGAAATACCCTCGACGAATGTTTCTTCTTCCAGCATTTTCTAACTATAGTAAAAAAAGGATTTCTAAGGAAAAAAACTTGCAGAATTCTGTTCCACTATGCAGAATACCCTCCTATTAGAAAACAAAAAAATAACAAACCAAACTTTCCATGGGAGGAAATAATGGGAATCAGTTTAAAATTATTCGCAGCTGCAGCCGCAGCAGTGATCACTTTCTCGTCTGCCGCATCTGCGGAAGATGTGAAGCTACCGGATACACTTGCGTGGAGTGCCTACAACACGGGTACAACAGGTTATAACCAGTCTGTTGCCATCGGCAAGGCGCTGAAAGACAAATATGGCGTCGATCTACGTGTTATTCCGGGCAAGAACGATATTTCACGGATGGGTCCGTTGCGGTCAGACAAAGTCCAGTTCGTCGCAAATGGCGCTGGTACTTTCTATGCTGCAGAAGGTGTTTTTGAATTCGCCACCCCTGATTGGGGTCCACAGCAGGTACAGATGCTGGCCTCCGCGACATCAGATGCCAATCTTTCCGTTGGCGTTGCTGCCGATATTGGCGTCAAAACCTTTGCTGATTTGAAAGGCAAACGCGTTGGTGTTGTTCGCAGCTCCCCCGCATTGACAATCGGTACCGAAGCCATGCTGGCATTCGCAGGCCTTACCTTCGATGACGTTGAAGTTGTTGAATTTGGTGGCTATGGAGCTATGTGGAAGGGAATGATTTCCGGGCAGATTGATGCCGCATTTGCATCAACCGTTTCGGGCCCAACCAAGCAGCTTGAAGCGTCGCCTCGTGGTATTTACTGGCCTCCGACACCAGCCGCCGATAAAGAAGGCTGGGCGCGCATTCAGAGCGTCGCCCCATATTTCGTACCCCATGTCGCTGTTTTGGGAACGGGCAATATCTCCAAGGAAACGCCGCATGATGGTGCAGCCTACCCTTACCCGATTCTGATTACACGTGCAGATCAGGACCCGGAACTTGTTTATTCCATGATCAAGGCGGTGCATTCCGAGTATGAGAATTATGAGAAGTCTCTTCCGGAAATGACCGGCTGGGCGCTTGAAAACCAGACCTTTAAATGGGCTGTACCCTATCATCCTGCAGCTGTTAAGTACTGGAAAGAAATCGGTGCCTGGACGGACGACATGGATGCGCATAACAACGAGATGTTAAAGCGCCAGCAGGTTCTGGCCGATGCTTGGGCAACCATGGCCGGCAAAGGTCTTGAAGGCGATGCGTTTACTGCTGATTGGATGAAAACCCGGACTGCGGCGCTTGAAGCAGCGGGCATGAATCCAATTTTCAAGTAAATCAAAAACACAGATTTCCGAATGGAAAATCAAAAACAAGAAAATGGCGCGGTGGTAATGCCTGAATTGGCTCGCCACCGTAGCCTTTCTTTCGGCTGGATGGCAATCGTAATTGCGGTTACCGTCGTAGTCATCACACTTGCTATCAACCAGCTCTTCAATATCGGATTTTTTATTGGATATAGCTGGCTTGATAATGAGTATCAGTACGCGCTTTTCGGACTGCTTGTCCCGATTGTATTCCTGATTTTTCCGGCAAGCGTAAAATCCGCCATGGACAAGGTCCCGTGGTATGATGCCCTGCTCGCCGCAGTGACCTTTGGTCTGCTCGTATTCTTCTTCATGAATGCAGAACGAATCCTCGACAATGGTTGGGAAATGGGGGCGCCGGATCATATTGTCGCCCTGGGTTTCATTCTGTGGCTGCTCGTCCTCGAAGCAACACGGCGCGCAGGCGGCATTGCCCTTTTCACCATTGTACTTATTATTTCACTTTATCCGCTTTACGCTGATATCATGCCCGGTCCGATTTCCGGCCTCGGCAGTACCCTGGCGGATACAACAGCCTATCATGTCCTCAGTGCGGAGAGCATGCTTGGTATCCCGATGCAGGCGCTCGCCAACCTTGTTATCGGGTTCCTGATTTTCGGCGTCGCCCTGACACAGACCGGCGGCGGCAAGTTCTTCATTGATCTGGCATTTGCCGCGCTTGGACATGTCCGCGGTGGACCGGCGAAAGTTGCGATTTTCTCCTCTGGCCTCATGGGCTCCATGAGCGGAAGCGTGATTTCGAACGTTATCACAACTGGCGTCATGACCATCCCTGCAATGCGTAAAACAGGTTTCAGGGCATCATATGCCGCCGGTGTTGAGGCTTGCGCCTCGACAGGCGGTGTTTTAATGCCGCCGATTATGGGCTCAACCGCCTTTATCATGGCAGTGTTCCTGAATGTTCCCTACATCACCATTGCAGTCGCGGCCATTATTCCGTCAGTTCTCTACTACCTGGCTTTGTTTATCCAGATTGACGCCTATGCCGCAAAGAATAACATGCCAGGCCTGCCAAAAGAGCAACTTCCCAAGCTGGGAGAGACTTTCCGTGCCGGCTGGCATTTCATTGCGGTCTTCATTCTGCTGATCGTGATGCTGGTTTACCTTAAGCAGGAAGTTCTCGCACCTTTCTATGCAACGGCGCTGCTGATCGTTATCAACCAGATCTTCTCGAAAGAACGCTGGGGGATGAGAGAATTCTGGGCGTTTATTCTTGCAACCGGCAAGTTGCTGGCCGAAATTGCGGCAATCCTGGTCGGTGTAGGTCTCATCGTTGGTGCCCTTTCCATTACCGGAATGGCGGGAACGCTGGTGAATGACCTCGTCTTTATTGCAGGTGGAGATATTCTGGTCCTGCTTCTGATGGGCGCGATTGCAAGCTTCATCATGGGGATCGGGATGACTGTTACGGCGGCCTATATCTTTCTGGCAATCGTTCTGGCCCCCGCACTGATTCAGGGCGGTCTTGATCCTTTGGCCGTTCATCTCTTTATACTCTACTGGGGTATGGTTTCCTTCATCACCCCGCCGGTTGCACTTGGTGCCTTCGCAGCGGCATCAATTGCAGGCGCCAATCCCATGCGGACCGGGTTTGAGGCAATGAGACTTGGGTCGATCATCTATTTCGTACCCTTCTTTTTCGTTCTGGATCCGGCATTTATCCTTAATGGAGAACTCAGCCGTACAGCACTCTTGTTTACCTGTGCGGTGGGTGGCGTGATCCTTGTCGCGAGTTCCCTTCAAGGCTATCTCGTATGGATCGGCAACCTCCATCGCCATGCTGTTCTAGGCTGGCCAATCCGGTTATTAATCCTGATCGGTGGGCTGGCCCTGGCGACACCGGGCGGCAGCAACCTGATCCCATTCAGTAATCTTGAACTGGCACTCTTTGCCCTGATCACGGCAGGGCCTGCGGCAGCCCTTGCGTTTATACTGGAACGCCGCGCGAAGGCCGCAATGGCTTAGCCACGCGCTTATATCAACGATTGCACTTAAAATTCAATCGCCAGACAACGCCCGCTTGACATAAGAGCGGGCGTTTTTTATTGCAAGACGTGCTGTGCGGCAGATCGCTTCTGCTTGCGATGGTCAGACCCCCGTCGTATGTTGCGCCCGTGCTTTTCATTCATTAGGAAGCGGCGAGATATATGAGACGTGGCCTTACAATTGCGATGGTCGGTATCGTCCTGCTTTTTTGCGTGGCAATCGCCGTTGTCTATGTCTCAATTGGTTCGGTGATTACCTCGACAATCGAGAAATATGGCTCCGCCATGACGCAAACAGCCGTCACTTTAACGGAGGCTGATTTCTCACCAACCACGGGCGAGGCGACATTAGTGAATCTGAAAGTCGAAAGCCCCGTGCCCTTCGTATCCCAACCGTCGTTACTCGCTCCGCGTATCGATATACAGATTGACCCGCATTCCATTGGCAAAGAGACGGTCATCATAAAGCGCCTCAAAATTGAGGCTCCGGAAATCACTTATGAAATCACCAAATCCAGCGATAATCTGCGGACGATCCGGGAACGCATTGAAGACGCGGTTGCAGCAGAAAAAAGTGGGCCATTTCCCCCGGATCGTAAAGGCCCGGTGAAAAGGTTTATCATCAACGATCTTTATATTATCAACGGAGTCGTTATCGTTCAGGCCGAGAATTTGACAGGAAACAGGGAAACAGCCCTTCTGGAAGATTTACATCTGGAAAATCTGGGCCAGGAGGAAAACGGACTTGAACCCGCCGCATTAATTGAGAGAATATATACGTCAATACTACAGGCGACGACCCTTGCGGCCCTTTCAACCGATTTAAACCTTTCGGACCAGACGCGGAATATCCTGCGCGGAGCGAGCGACGAAACGGAAGAGCTGATTGATCACCTGCGTAACCTTCTCGAAAAATAAAGTTGCCCGCTATACAAGGAGCAGGCATAACGGAGACCGTAACAACTGTTTGTTAGGGTCAGGCTGTGACGGAAAGCAAACCTTCCCGTGAGGACGGGCTCCACCGAAGCGACAACCGGCGTCAGGAACTTATGGCGGCGGCGGCGCATCTGTTCAATCAACGCGGATATGATGCCACGTCAATGCGGGATATAGCCCGTGAGGCTGGCATGCTCGCCGGCTCCATGTATTATCATTTCTCGTCCAAGGATGAGCTGATTATCGCAACCTATGAAGAAGGTCGGCGGCTTATCAGCACCTCGGTAATTGAGGCGATTGAGGGAGTCGAAGATCCCTGGGAACGTCTGACAAAGGCCGCCGTCGCGCATATGAACACGCTGTTCGGCGGCAATAACTTCTCCATCCTGCTCTGCGCCGATATATCCCGAACTGCTCCAACCCTGCGCAGTCGCCTCATTGAAATCAGGGACAGCTACGACAAGTTGTTCATGGACCTGATCGAAGATTTGCCACTGGATGATGACATAGACAGAGGGTTGCTACGCCTCAGTCTCCTTGGATCTTTGAACTGGTCCAGTAGTTGGTACCGCCCTGGCGGACAAACTCCTGCACAAATTGGCGCGTTTTTTGTGCACGTCATGAAGGACGGACTGAATCAAAGTCGAGGCCATTAATTTCACTAATTTTTTATGTGATTAAAATATTTTACATTTTTTCTAAGAAAATAATATTGCGTTCTATTGAAAACCTACTATATCTACACCAAAGAGGATGGCTGATGGCTAGACCTTATAAACTGGCGCACGACGCAGGAAACCATCTCCGAACAAACTGTTCTTATTACAGTAAATGATGATATAGGCCGTTGATTGCTGTTTCGAAATATGGCTAAACTAAAGGCATTGGCAGGGCTCGCGAATTTGCCCTCCCCTTAGATACAAAATGCGAGTAGGAAAGTTGAACGAACTTAAAGTAAAATCAGAGACGCTCTCCGTTCCACGGAAAGAGGTCTCTTCCGTTGTCATTCGCTTTGCGGGCGACTCGGGCGATGGCATCCAGATTACGGGTAGCCGTTTTACCGATACGACCGCGCTGGCCGGTAACGACCTCGCGACTTTTCCTGACTTTCCTGCAGAAATACGTGCTCCAGTCGGGACAACATTTGGTGTCTCTGCTTTCCAGATAAATTTCGGATCACGTCGTATAGAAACAGCGGGCGATGATCCTGACGTACTGGTTGCCTTGAACCCGGCAGCCTTGATGGTCAATCTCGCCCGGCTTAAACCCGGTGGCATGATCATTGTCGACAGTGGTACTTTTACCGACCGTAACCTGAAGAAAGCAGGCTATCTCGCCAATCCGCTCGAAGATCAATCTCTGGAAGCCTACTCGGTGCTGGAAATTGATATCACAAAGCTGGTCCTGGAATCTGTCAAAGAATTCGGGCTTTCCCAGAAGGAAGGCCTTCGGTGTAAAAACTTCTGGGTCCTTGGCCTCGTCTACTGGATTTACGGTCGCGACCGCAGTGATACGGTTGACTGGCTCAAACGCAAGTTCGCGAGCCGTCCGGAAATTGCGGATGCAAATATTGCAGCGCTGAACGCAGGCCATATCTATGGTGAAGCTTCAGAAACGGCAGGCGTAAGCCATCTCTATTCGATTCCCGCCGCAGAAATGCCACAAGGCCTGTACCGTACCGTTACGGGCGGTGAAGCGCTCGCCTGGGGACTTGTTGCTGGCGCAGAACTGGCGAATTTAAAAGTGTTCTTTGGATCCTATCCGATCACACCCGCCTCCCCCATCCTACATTCCCTCGCAAAGATGAAGCAGTTTGGCGTCAAGACATTCCAGGCAGAAGATGAGATAGCCGCCATTTGCTCCGCAATCGGAGCCTCCTATGCGGGGTCACTTGGCATAACGTCGTCCTCCGGGCCAGGTATTGCCCTGAAGGGAGAGGCTATCGGGCTCGCCATTTCCACGGAGCTACCCTTGATTATTGTCAATTCACAGCGTGCCGGTCCATCAACAGGATTGCCGACAAAAACGGAGCAATCTGATCTGTACCAAGCTGTCTATGGCAGAAACGGCGATGCACCCTTGGTTGTTCTCGCCTCCCATGGTCCGGCGGACTGTTTTGATGTGGCTATTGAGGCCTGCCGTCTTGCAACAAAATATATGACCCCGGTCATGTTGCTCACAGACGGCTATATCGGGAACGCGGCGGAACCGTGGTTGATTCCTAACGTGGCGGACCGGGAATCCTTCCCTGTGACCTTTGAGACAACGGCGGAGGGTTTCGCGCCTTTTAACCGCAATCCGGAAACGCTGGCGCGGCCTTGGGCAATCCCGGGAACGCCGGGCCTTGAACATCGCGTTGGCGGGATCGAGAAGGAAGAGGGTTCGGGCAATATATCCTATGAGCCCGCAAATCATCAGCGAATGACCGATTTGCGCCGAAACAAGATCCTCAATATCGCACAAGACATCCCGGAACAAACAGTCGAGAGCGGTGAGTCAAGTGGTAAGCTGGCGGTTGTCGGTTGGGGCTCGACATACGGACCCATCAGCCGCGCCGTGGACAACAAGCTTACAGAAGGTGTAAAGGTCTCCCATATCCATCTAAGGCATATTTGGCCGCTGCCGAGCAATTTAGGCGACCTGCTTCGTGGTTTTGACAAAGTAATCGTCCCGGAAATGAATGACGGACAGCTGAAAACGGTCCTGCGTGATCAATATCTGATAGACGCAAAGCCCCTGACGAAGGTAACCGGCCAGCCTTTCAAGATATCCGAGATCGAACGTGCCATCGATGCGGCACTGGAGAATTGACATGAATATTGCTGTTACATCAGACAAGCTGAAGCCTGCAGATTTTGCCTCCGATCAAGAAGTGCGATGGTGCCCGGGCTGCGGCGACTACGCAATCCTGAAAGCCGTGCAAAGGACGCTACCGGATATTGATACACCAAAGGAAAATTATGTCTTTGTGTCCGGTATCGGCTGCTCGTCGCGATTCCCCTATTATATGTCAACTTATGGGTTTCACACGATCCATGGCCGTGCGCCGGCAGTTGCGACTGGTATGAAAATTGCCAATCCGGAGCTGGATATCTGGATGGTGACAGGTGATGGCGATGGTTTCAGTATCGGTGGCAACCATATGCTGCATGTCCTGCGACGGAATGTGGATTTACAGATCCTGCTCTGCAATAACGAGATTTATGGCCTTACCAAAGGCCAGTATTCACCAACCTCTGGGGTTGGATTACGCACCCCCTCCTCTCCGGATGGGTCGATCGATACACCGTTAAAGCCGCTGGTCTTTACTCTGGGCGCCGGAGCCCGCTTTGCCGCTCGGGCCTACGATACGCAAAAGACGTTACCTGAAATCCTGAAACGGGCCCACGCCCACAAAGGCACTTCAATGGTTGAAATTCTCCAGAACTGCATCGTTTATAATGACGCCGTTTTTGATAACGTTCTCGCCCGTGACGTCGCCTCGGAGAAACAGCTCCATGTGGAGCATCGCAAACCGATGATTTTCGGCGCGGAGAAGAACAAGGGTGTCCGCCTGAACACAAGCACATTGACCCTGGAAACTGTTACCATCGGAGAAAATGGCGTGACGGAAGCCGACATTCTTGTCCATGACGAGAAAAATCGCTCACTCGCTACATTGATCGCGGCAATGGACGGCGACGAGCTTCCTGTCGCCTTTGGTGTCATATATTGCGATCCGGCTCCGACTTATGAAGATGGCATTACCCAAAAGCTGGATGCTGCAAAAGGAAAGTCTGCTCCCTCTATGGATGCCGTGCTCAGGCAGGGCCACACCTGGCAGGCGTAATAGCCTGTAGCGTTACACCAAGGGCCGATCCTGAGTGGAGTCGGCCTTTTCTTTGCATTCCTTGAGTGATTGGCATAGCCTCTTTTCATGATAGAAAAAAGCTTTGAGAAAATACTGCTTGCGCGGCGAGAAGCCCTGCTTGACGTGATAAAATCGAGCGCCAATGACAGCCGTCCGGTTGAACTCGACCAAAGCCGGGTTGGGCGGCTTTCTCGCATGGACGCATTGCAGGGGCAAGCGATGGCGCAGGAGACGGAAAGGCGCCGTAGGAATGAACTCCAGCGGATTGAAAGTGCCTTGGCGCGGATCAGTGACGGCGAATACGGTTATTGTGTTTCGTGCGGCGAAGAAATATCGAGAAAGCGCCTTGAACTTGATCCAAGCGTGACTCTCTGTATCGATTGCGCAAACAAAAGGTGACGGGAACTAGTCCTGCTGCTTGGAAGAAGATGACATTTTACGCCGGCTTTTCCGTTGCAGATAGTTAAGCCCAGCGACAATTGCCCAAATCGGCAGAACTATAACAGCCCCAAGCAGAATGTAATCCGCAGCCCAGCGCACCGTGTTCAACGCCATAGAGTAAATCTCACCGATTGTCCCCGTCAGATCCTTCAAAAGGTCAAGGGGGGTTATGTCAAACAGCGTCAAGGCCCATCCGACGAGAAAGGACACAATAAGCAGCTTTACAATCAGCGAGCCGATATTTCTTGGCATTGTCATTTCCCAAAAAATTTGCCGAACACATAACCTTTACCGGTCCGGACATGATCAATCATATAGCCTGCCTTCACGTCAAGACCAGAATTTATTTAACCGCCGACCAAGAATGCGCCTCGAAGCACAAATATAAGCCTCCCGCCCATAATCCTGTTTTGCACATTTAGGCACAGTTGCTATAGTGTACCATGTGGTCCCTATCTGGAGACGAGTTCCATGTCGTTAAAGTTTCGTATTCCCGCTGGCGAGAAAATTGTCGTGAACGGTGCTGTTCTGACTAATTCAAGCAGTAAAGCTATGCATTTTTCATTGGAAAATGACGCCTCTATCATGCGCGAAAGAGACATTCTCCTTCCAGAAAATGCAAAGACGCCTCTCCAGAATGTCTATATTTTTATTCAGATGATGTATATTGAGCCGGGAAGCCACGAAGACCACCATAAAAGCTTTCAGGACGCCGCGCAGATTGCTTTCCTCTCCACCGTGGAAAATGACGAACGGAATCTGGTATTCGAAGTTGTCGGCCTGATCGGCGAGAAAAACTATTATGCTGCACTGAAACTATTACAACGCCATTTCAAGGCTACTGCCCCCCAAGTCGAAGAATCAGCGGATTAAAAATCGAAGCATCGCCGCAATTTACGTTACGATTCTTACCGTAACATCCCTTCTACGGGCTGGGCGAAGCGCGAATTTTCGCGTTTATTCGCTGCCGGGAGAAAAAATTCGGGCGGCCCTTAAAGGGGAAAATCCTCAGAATTCAGCGAATTTTGCAATTTTTCTAAGCTGCCATTCGTGCTTTCCAGCAAGCCCGGCAGGCAAAAGCATTCCTCGTTAATCTTTTGTTAGGAAATCCCGGAGATAGTCGGGGCACGGTTTCGAAGTAGACCGGGGCTCAAAAGAGCTGATTGGTCGCAGATGCGACAACTCTAGAATGAGGATTAATATTATGGCTTCTATCAATACAAACTCCGCTTCCATGGCTGCCCTGCGTACACTTAACATGACGCAGAACTCTCTTGGTAAAGTGCAGTCCCAGCTTGAAACAGGTCTTCGTGTAAACAGCGCAAAAGATGCTCCGGCAACTTTCGTTATTGCACAAGGCATGCGCGCTGACATTGGCGCTCTGAATGCTGTTTCCGAAGGTATTTCCTTTGGTCAGGCAACGATCAGCATGGCTATGGCCGGTGCAACTTCCATTTCCGATCAGCTGACAACCCTTAAAGGACTTGTCACTCAGGCGAAAAACGAAGGCCTTGACGGCGCAGTTATTCAGGGTCAGGTTACTGAAGTACTTGCTCAGATTGACGCTATTACGAGCACTTCCGCATTTAACGGTGTAAACCTGCTGACCGCCACTGCAACGACTCTGACGGTTCCAACCGGTCTTGGCGCAACGGATAACGTTGCTTTCACCAACGTGGACCTGTCCTCAACTACCGGTCTTGCACTTAATACTGTTGACGCGGCCGACACTGCCAACCTCGATACACATCTTGCAACTATCGACGCAGCTATCGCAACAGTTGGCGGGGCGTTGACCAGCATCGGTACATTCTCTAGTCGTCTTGATGACCAGGGAGAATTCACCCAGCTGTTGACCGACACGATGAAAGAAGGTCTCGGCGTTCTGGTTGACGCAGACATGGCTGAAGTTGCTGCTGAACTGACTGCATTGCAGACAAAAGAGCAGCTCAATATCCAGTCACTGAGCATCGCCAACTCTGCACCGCAGACAATTCTGGCACTGTTCCGTTAAGAATGGTTTGAACAGGATAAAGGCGGCTCTTACGGGCCGCCTTTATCTGTTAACCTCTCCTTTACGATTTCCCGGTTATACTGAATGAAATAAATTCGTTTTTCTTTGGATAACGATATGCAAGTGTCCTCAAATAGCTCGTTGCTTTGGTACAAGCTTTCCAGTGCCCTCAAAGAACCGCATATGAAAGCGTTTGAGGCACAGCCAACTGTTGCGCGCGATATCGATACCTTCAAGGAAAAAATTGGCGAGATCAAATCCGTCGATGACCTCATGAAGAACCGAACCATTCTGACAATGGTGCTTTCAGCTTTCCAGCTTGAAAGTGAAATCAATAAACCCGCGATGGTCCGGAAGATACTTACTGAAAATCCTGCCGACAAAGAAAGCCTCGTCAACAGGCTGGTAGAACCCCGTTGGGCAAAATTGGCCAGCGTAATGTATGGCCTGAATAGCAATCCGGATTTTTTTCAGAATCAATCGAATGTCGATGCCATACTGGCGGGCTACAAAACGAATGAGTTTGAAAAATTTGAAGGGGAAAATGCGGACGGCATACGCGAAGCACTGTACTTCAAACGCATTGCCGGTGACGTCGATAAACTTTCGCAGATAATGGCGGACAAAACCCTGATGCATGTTGTTCGGGTAAGCCTTGGGCTCCCGGAAAGCTTCCAAAGCCTTAGCTATACACAGCAAAGAGATCGCCTTGAAAAGCATGTTGATATTGCTGACTTCAAGGATCCGGAAAAGATTGACAAGATAATCCAGCGTTTTCTGGTTTATACGGAGATCAACAACTCCGATCCCGCCAGCAATCCTATACTATCGCTGTTCCAACCCATATCAAACGGTAAATTCGTCGGCCCTCAGCCGATCCAGATTGACCTGTTCGTCTGACCTACACCCGTTCTGCCACTCCAAGGTGGTTTCATCTGCCATAGATTAAGTGCCTGCTCAAATCAACAGGGCATAACTTTCTCTAGCGTGAAAAAAATTCCTATCTGCTTTCATTTATTTCCCTGATATCTAGCTGATCATTTCGCTTCAGGTCAAAAAAATCCCTGTTTTCTGCGATTTTTAAAACTGGCACGCCTCTTGCTTATGTAGCTGTGAGTGAATTCGCGATCTTTTGATTGCCATAAGTTCCTACAGGAGATGAAGATGACTTTTTCTATCAATACAAACGCAACGGCAATGGCGGCTCTGCGGACATTGTCTCTTACCCAGACCAGCCTTGCCCAGACACAGCGTCAGGTCGAAACAGGCCTCAAGGTAGCGGAGCCTAAAGACAACCCGGCATCGTTCACAATCGCGCAAACAATGCGTGGTGACATTGGAGCCCTTGACGCAATCGAGGAAGGCCTTACATTTGGACAAGCAACTGTCAGCATGGCAAATGCCGGTGCGTTGCAGATTTCAAATATCCTCATCGACATCAACCAGAAAGTGACTCAGGCGTTCAACGGTGGTCTGGACGTTACCGTGCTTCAGGAGGAAGTCGACGCGCTTCTTGCCCAGATTACATCCGTTGTCGGCTCAAGTGTCTTCAATGGCGTCAACCTGATTGACGGTGTAAGTGCAGATCTCGACGTTTTGACGGGCCTTGGCGGTGTTACACAAACAATTCCCGCCCAGGACCTCCGCTTGGCCACATTGGGCCTGGTAGGGCTTGACCTGACTAATCCGGCTGCCTCACTTACGGCTGTTGAAGCAGCAGAAGGTATCGTTGGCAACGTAATTACAACTTTGGGCACGTCCGCGAACCGGCTTGACAGCCAGGCAGAATTTACCCAGCTCCTGACGGATAAACTCAAAGAAGGCCTGGGTATTCTTGTTGATGCCAACCTTGCCGAAGCCAGCGCCGAATTGCAGGCATTGCAGACGAAAGAACAGCTTGGCATTCAGTCCCTGTCGATCGCCAACTCCCGTCCGCAGTCTATCCTTCAGCTTTTTCAGTAATTGGTAACTGTATCGTAAGGATATTCGTCAATAGTAAGAACTACTATCGGGAACTGAAGAGAACAAGATATGTCTGTAGCTGCTTATCAAAAGGCCAATCAGAATACCGAGAACCCTCGACAAACGGAATACAGGGCTTTCGCTATATTCACTCGTGCTATGGAAGAAGCTGACAAGGAAGACGATGCAATGGCAAGGATTAAAGCGGTGGCCAATAATCGGCGACTCTGGCTCACCTTGCAAATGGATCTTCTGTCAGAGGAGAACGAGCTCCCTGACGACTTGCGAGGACGGCTTCTTTCCATTGCATTCTGGGTCAGCCGCTATAGTTTGAATGCCATGAAAGGCGAGGCTTCCGTGGCCCCGTTGGTTACGGTCAATAAGCAGATCATGGAAGGCATGAAGCCGCAGGATCCGAACAACACTCCGGCCACAGCTGCGTCCTAGATTATCCTGGAAGAAATACCAGCCATCTGAATCGGTGCCAGAAGCATAAAAACAGCAGGTTGTCTCTGCCTTGACGATAACGGCATTTCCAGAACGGCGCCGAAACCACTCTTTTCAAACTTTAGACCTTTCCAACCCTATCTCCATCACCCGACTGCGGTTATACTTTGAAAAAAGTAATGACTGGCAAGGAATGGACTGAATGAGCTGGGAAAAAGAGGTCGAACAAATAAAAAGTATGCGTATCGCCGCAGCACACCAGGGCGGCAGCGAAGCTATCAAGCGTCAGCATGCAAAAGGTCGCCTCACCATTCGCGAGCGTATTGACTCGCTTCTTGATCACCAGAGTTTTCAAGAGCAGGGCCGAATTGCCGGCGCCGCAGAACGGGATGAAGCCGGAAATATAACGGGCTTCTCTCCCGCCAACTATATCACAGGCCTCGGATTGATCAACGACAGACGAGTTGCGGTCGGCGGAGAGGATTTCACCCTGAAAGGCGGCTCCCCAAACGCAGCAGGACTTCGCAAGAGTGTCTTCGCGGAAGAACTTGCCGCGCAATATCGCGTCCCGCTGGTCCGGATGCTGGAAGGAGGCGGGGGCAGTGTCGCAAAGGGAAAGGGTAGCGGCACAGTTGGGAGCCCCGCCTATGAGAAACCGCGATTTCTTTCTATCGCCCGGCTTTTGGGCGAGGTTCCGGTCGCTTCTGCCGCTCTTGGCCCCGTGGCCGGCTTCCCGGCGGCACGTTTCGCAGCCTCTCATTTCTCCGTAATGACACGTGAGACAGCGCAGTTGCTCATCGCGGGACCGGCGCTGGTCGAGCGGGCCCTTAACATCAGGATGACGAAGGAAGAGCTGGGTGGCGCGCAGATCCATAGCCGAAACGCTGTCGCCGCAAATATTGCAAAAGATGAAGAGGACGCTTTCTCGCAAATTCGCCGCTTTCTGAGTTATCTTCCCAGTAATGTCTGGGAACTTGCGGCTTCCCTGCCGACGGATGACCCCATTGACCGGATGGAAGAAGATCTGCTGAGTATAATCCCGAAAAACCGGCGCCTTCCTTTTAAGATACGCCAGGTAATCGCTTTAGTGGTCGACAGGGACAGTTTCTTTGAAATGGGAAAACATTATGGGCCCGGCCTCGTTACCGGCTTTGCCCGACTTGACGGTCAATCCATCGGTGTGATTGCCAATGATTCATACTATTACGCGGGAGCGATGGGCGCGGATGCCGCGCAAAAGGTTCGCCGGTTCATCGAGCTGTGTGACACCTTCCATATTCCTATCGTCAATTTCACTGACGAACCCGGTTTTATGATAGGCCCGGATTCGGAAAAAGACGGAACCATTAAATATGGCACCTCTGCCGTTGCCGCCGCCGTTATGTCTGTTGTTCCCTGGGCAACGATCATAATCAAGAAGGCCTTCGGTGTTGCGGCCGCGGCGCATTTCAGCGAAAATGGTTATGTCTTGGCCTGGCCAAGTGCAGAAATGGGACCGCTTCCGGTCGAAGGCGGGGTGGCTGTTGCCTATCGCCGCCAAATTGAAGAAGCGGACGATCCGGAAGCGCTTCGGGCGGAACTGGAAGAAAAGCTGGCGGCCCAACAATCACCATTTCCCCGAGCCGAAAGTTTCAGTGTCCATGATATAATTGACCCACGGGAAACCCGCCCGACTCTCTGCCAATGGATCAGCTGGATACGCCCGCAACTTGAACTATTAAAGGGACCGGTCTCCTTTTCTTTCCGTCCCTAAGCCATTTACGTCCTGGCACTGCTTTGCTAAAATCGATTCAGCTTATTAGAATAAAAAAGGGATATGTGAAATGACAGCCGCATTGAAAGTGAAGATCGATGGATGGGAAAATGGCGGTCCAATCCCTGGTAAATTTGCGTTTGGCGTACCTGCCGCAGAAGGGCATGTTGCCCTTAGCGAGAACCGGAGTCCTGCGATAAGCTGGTCTGACGCGCCGGAAGGTACGAAATCCTTCGCGATCATCTGTCATGACCCGGATGTCCCCTCTTCCGGTGAAGATGTAAATCAGGAAGGAAAGACGGTTCCTGCGAGTCTGCCTCGCGTTGATTTTTACCACTGGGTACAGGTGGATATTCCACTTGAATATTCCAGTCTTGCCGAGGGTGAGGTGACCGATGGCATCACGGCGAAAGGCAAATCGCCGGCAAAACGGGAATACGGACTGACCGGCCTTAATAACTATACGGACTGGTTCGCGGACGATCCGGATATGGCGGGAGAATATGGCGGATATGACGGTCCCTGTCCGCCTTGGAACGACAGTATCTTGCATCATTATCGTTTTACGGTTTATGCACTTGATGTTGAAACACTTGGCCTGTCCGGATCCTTTGGCGGCCCGGAAGCGCTCGCGGCGATGGAAGGTCATATTCTTGCAAGCGGGTCTTATGTTGGCACCTATAGCTTAAACCCGGACGTAACAGTATAGAGAGGGCGGATTAAAATCACGCAGTAGTGCTTGAGATGCATTCTCTTGTATTTTTCCGGGTGCCGCCCATTCAAAGAAAAACAGGGAAAGGATAGCTGCTGCCGTGATGAACCAATCTACTGCCAGATTTCCCGCTGAGTCCGCTAATTTTGACCAAGCCGTTGACGCCATTGAGAGATGGCTGATAGAGCAGTCCCTTGGCGATGTTTCGCTGACCCGAATATTCTCTGATTTCAGCAGAAGAATAGATCAGACGCTCTTTCCGCTCGTACGGTCACATATCACGATGCGCCAGATGCACCCCTTTATTGACCACAGCGACCATACCTGGAGCCGGAACGGCGGATTAACTAGCAACTCCCGCCCGAGGTCCTTCACCGAGGATCCGAACTGGGCCCAGAGTCCCCTGTATCACATGCTTGAAAATATCACCCTTAAATTTCGATGTGACATAACGCGACCTGAGAATGTGAAGAAATTTCCAATATTTTCAGATTTCAGGGAACTTGGGGGAACGGACTATATCGCATTTCTAACGCCATTCGGCTCGCAAGATACGGCGCTTAGAATACATGACGGCGTTATATCATCCTGGCTCACTGACAAGGCAGGCGGATTTGAAGAAAGGGAGATTACGGCCCTGAAACACCTCTTGTCCCTCTTCAATATCATCGCACGTGTATTCAAACGCGAACAGACCCTTCAGGATGTGTTAAGCGCCTATCTCGGCCCGCTGGCCGCGCATCAGGTTATGAAAGGAAAAACACAGCGCGGTGATGGCGATATTATTCAGGCGGTCATCTGGATATGCGATATTCGCGGCTCAAGCACGCTTGCGGACCAGATGAAAATGGCCGCCTATTTGACACTCCTCAACCAGTTTTTTGAATCCATGTCAGAAGCCGTCATGGCCGAAGGCGGCGAGGTGCTGAAATTTATGGGCGATGGTTTTCTAGCCATTTTTCCAACTCCGAATGAAGCAGCAATCGCTGGTGCCGCAGACAGAGCTCTCGCTGCCGCCCGGAATGGTGCGAAGGCCCTCGCCGCCCTTCCTTCGGAAGCGGCGAAACTGAAGTTCGGCATCGGCATCCATCATGGCGATGTCATGTTCGGAAATATCGGTGCACGGGAACGGCTTGATTTCTCGGTTATCGGGCCCGCTGTAAATATGACCAGCCGCCTTCAGGACCTGACCAAGAGCCTTGACGTCAATCTGTTGGTAACTTCAGAAATTGCCGAACGTTCAAGCCGTCAGTTGCAGCGCTTTCCACCGCAGCTTGTTCCCGGCCTGAAAGATCCGATCAGCGTCTTCACGCCAGCTTGACGTTGCTCTATTTCGGATCATAATCCATTATTATCCATTCTTCCTTTTCCGCTGCGGCACGCCATTCGACAAACTCCGGCAGTGCCCAAAGCGTATCGAAATATGCCTGGCATGTATCATCCAGCGGAATGGACCGACTGTAGAAGCGCACCAAAACAGGCGCGAAAAAGATGTCCGCAAGCGACATATTGCCAAAAAGATAAGGTCCCTGCGCAGAATAAAGCGCCCTGCATTCCCGCCAGATCTCACATATCCGCGCGATATCTGCATCCACATCATCAGGCAGGCGTGCATAGGGCTGCCTTTTTGATAAATCCATAGGAACATGCTCTCGAAGTGCGGTGAAGCTGGAATGCATTTCCGCAACGACCGATCTCGCCCGCGCCCGAGCGAAGACTTCTTCTGGCCATAGTCCCGCGTCGGGGCATTGCTCCGCCAGATATTCGCAAATGGCGAGCGTATCCCATATCGCGTTATCCCTGACTTTCAAGGATGGAACTTTTGGTGGCGCCGCAGGATTGGCATCCCGAAGGTTATCTTGGGTATCAGCCCGGTAAAGCGGGACTAGCACTTCCTCAAAAACTATACCGGACAGCTTCATCGCAAGCCACCCGCGCAGACTCCAGGAGGAGTATCTCTTATTGCCAATGATTAGCTTGATATCCGCCATCTAACACCCTGCCCCCCTCAGTTCTTCAATCTACCTGGGTTGTAAAAACTCAGGACGAACAACCGCCTGGGCCACCAGAACCCGGTTGGTATTTGGATCAAAGGTCGCGGCGGGAGAGCCGTAAAGGACATACCCTTCCGCCAAAGCGTCACTCACACGCAGACAAAATGCATGGGTATCCTCTCCCGTCAAAAGCCGGTAGCCGGGTTTATCGTCTGTCATTCTTTATCCCTCTTATATCAACTATAACCCGATTTTTATCGTCCCCTGATCAGCAGCAAAAAACCAACCCCGAAGCAAGCTATTCCCGCGATCAGAAACGGAATTCTCAGAGGCTGTACATTCCGCCGAAGAAAAATTGTTTGGCTCTGTATACTAGCTTCTTTTGGAGAGATCTGCCAACGAACTTACGAAAATTAACAAAGCCTTACAAGTAGTGGACTTTAAAGGCTGATTTTGTTGGATGGTGCCGCCGGGTGGATTTGAACCACCGGCCTCTCCCTTACCAAGGGAGTGCTCTACCCCTGAGCTACGGCGGCGAAATGGGTGCGGACGCGGCGGAATATATAGGGATTTCATGTCATGTCAAAGAGTTTCATCGGAGCTTGCAAAAATGCTACTCTATCCTGAGCTAGGGCGTGCCATAAAATAAATCACGGGGCTTATCTGACACAAAACTGCAATCTCTCATCACTATGACTCCAGATCTCGCGTTTACCTTCACTGTATTACGACGAAGATCAGAAAATTGCCAGGAACTGAAAATGTCTGCAAGACAAGATGATGAATTTTCCTTCGACGAATTTGACGAAGAACATTACCCGCGACCGATATCCACAGATTTTCAGGCTATCGCCACAACGATGATGTCTCGTCGGAATTTACTTGGCCGCAGCGCTAAATTTAGCGCTGCTGCTTTCATAATGGGAACCACGTCCCTTTCAGGCCTTGCCGGATGCAGCTTCCTAACGCAGGATTTTAGGGAGGTCGAGGCGAACAGCAACGATACCGTTACGGTACCCGCAGGGTATCAATGGCATGTTGTAAGTATGTGGGGAGACCCGCTCTGGTCCAACAGCATCCCGTTCGACCCGGAGTCGCGCGGAACTGCCGCCAGTCAAGCGCTTGCAGTCGGTGACAATACCGATGGCATGTCGCTCTTTGAAGAAGATGAGACATTGATCCTTGTCTCCAACAATGAATATGTGAACCAGCGCATCATCTATGGCAATCGGGAAAGCAAGAAGCCCGAAACCATGGATGATGTCCGCAAAGGCATGGCAGGACACGGGGTGACTGTTGCTGAAATCGCGGAAAATGACGGGAAATGGAGTATCGTCAAGGACAGCCCTTACAACCGTCGCATCACTGCGAACAGCCCGATGGAGATTACCGGCCCTGCCCGCGGGCATGCAATGATGACGACAGCCGCAGACCCGGAAGGAATTCTCGCTCTCGGCACCTGGAATAACTGCGGCAATGGACAAACACCTTGGGGCACCTACCTCACCTGCGAGGAAAATTTTAACGGATATTTCTCCAGCAGCGATGAGAATTACCAACCTTCAGCAGAACTAAAGCGCTATGGCGTGGGTAATAAGGATTGGGGTTATGCTTGGGCAAGTGTTGACGAGCGCTTCGATATCAGCAAGAATCCGGACGAACCAAACCGTTTTGGCTATGTCGTCGAAATCGATCCGCTAGATCCTTCCTCCACACCGAAAAAGCGCACAGCGCTTGGCCGCTTCAAGCATGAAAATGCAGAGCTCATCGTCGCGGACAACGGCCATGTGGTAGTGTACCTCGGCGATGATGAGCGTGGCGAGTTCCTCTACCGCTTTATCAGCGCTGATAAATACAATGAGGGAGAGGATAACCGCAATCTCCTCGAAGACGGTACGCTTTATGTGGCGAAATTCTACGATGATGGCCGCGGCGAATGGATTGCTCTGACGCCAGAGACGACCGGCATGGCGTCACGCGCCGAGGTTTCTATTCTAACCCGACAGGCCGCCTCAGCCGTTGGGGCAACGACTATGGATCGGCCGGAATGGGTCGCTGTGAATCCAAACCAGGCAGAGGCATATCTGGCTCTCTCCAACAACAAGAACCGCGGAAAGAAGTCCAATGCTGGTGGAGATCCTATGCCTGTCGGCGGACCGAACCCGCGCGCGGAAAACCACTACGGACAGATAGTCCGCTGGCGCCCGATCAACCAGGATCATACGTCGGATGAATTTGATTGGGACCTGTTCGTGGTTGCCGGCAACCCCACCACCCACAACGACGCCTATGCCGGATCACAAAACATTAACGCGGGCAATATGTTCAATTCACCGGATGGGCTTGCTTTCGATGATAGCGGCTTTCTCTGGATCCAGACGGATGGTAACTACTCCGACAAGAGTGATTTCACCGGGATGGGCAACAATCAGATGTTGATCGCTGATCCTGTAACGGGCGAAATCAAACGCTTTATGGTTGGCCCGAAAGAATGTGAGATTACGGGCGTCACCTGGAGCCCGGATCGAAGTACTGTCTTTGTCGGCGTCCAGCATCCGGGCGAAAAGGGTAACAGCCATTTTCCACAAGGAGGGCAATCCGTCCCGCGTTCGGCCATTGTCGCCATATCCCGCAAAGACGGTACTGCGCTTGGCTGATGTTATTGTGTCATATCCCAACGACGGGCAGCTTGAATTTCGGTAGCGTTGCAATTGCCTTTAAAGCGGTCTAAGGATGATTTTAAATATCATTTGGAGCCGAAAGCGATGACGGATCACGGTGACGAAAAAGAGATAAACAAAGAGAAGCTGAAGTCGGAAAAGACGGAGCGCCTGGCGGTGGCGCTCCGGGCAAATTTACGCAAACGTAAGGATCGGCAGCGCAGTCGCGGTGTTGCGGCACCGGACGCCATCAAAAACCGCGATAGATTGACCGATTAGTCAATCCGCTTTTAACCTTGGCCCGATTAATTACAGACTGTAGTATGCCGGTCCAATTCAGCAGTTTGAGCGGAGAACATAGAGCATGTCCATTATGTCCGATAAATGGATCAGGCAATCAACCCGGGAAACAGGGATGATTGAGCCCTTTGTGGAGAGCCAGAAGAGAGAAGGAACCATCTCTTATGGCCTTTCATCCTATGGCTATGACGCGCGGGTTTCTGACGAATTCAAAATATTCACCAATATCGATTCGGCAACCGTTGACCCGAAAGCCTTCTCAAGTTCAAGTTTTGTCGACCGCAAGACAGATGTTTGCGTTATTCCGCCGAACTCTTTCGTGCTCGCCCGTACTGTCGAATATTTCCGTATTCCCCGGGACGTGCTGGTGATCTGTCTTGGAAAATCAACCTATGCTCGTTGCGGTATCATTGTGAACGTCACCCCTCTTGAACCGGAATGGGAAGGCCATGTCACTCTCGAGTTTTCCAATACGACCCCATTGCCCGCCAAAATCTATGCGAATGAAGGAGCATGTCAGTTCCTCTTTCTCAAGGGCAATGAACCCTGCGAGGTATCATACAAAGATCGCGCGGGTAAATACATGGGACAGGAAGGCGTAACACTCCCCAAACTCTAAACCCAAATGCGCAACATTGATTTTATTTTGAATTTGAAGCATTAAAAAGCGCCAAATACTTTCCTTTTTTGCAGAAAATGGGATAAAAACTGCGTATTCGTCTATAATGTCATGGCCAGTTCATGCTGACTGGTATCCCCGCCCACAATAGCCAAATTGAACACAACAGAGTAGATTTAAATGGATAGCATTAGAATAAGAGGTGGTAAACCGCTTCAGGGAAAAATTGAGATCAGTGGTGCAAAGAATGCGGCGCTCCCGCTCATGGTCGCCAGCCTGCTAACGGAAGAGACACTTACTCTTTCCAATCTGCCTCATGTGGCCGATATTTCAACCTTGATTACACTGCTATGCCAGCATGGCGCGACAGCAGCGATGAATGGCGAGGTTGCCAATGGTGGCGGCAGTGACGGCCGATCCCTTTCGATCAAGGCCGCCCGAATCACCAATACCGAAGCGCCCTATGATATTGTCCGAAAAATGCGGGCGGGCGCTCTTGTTATGGGCCCCCTTCTGGCGCGGATCGGCAAGGCGCGCGTATCGTTACCCGGCGGCTGCGCAATTGGCACACGGCCGATGAACCTTCATATCAGCGGCCTGGAACAAATGGGTGCGAAGATCAATATCTCCGGCGGTTATATGGAAGCCGAGGCGCCGGATGGCCTGAAAGGAGCGGAAATCCGTTTTGAGACAGTCTCCGTCGGGGCAACCGAAAATCTTTTGATGGCGGCCTGCCTCGCAGCGGGGACGACAATATTAGAAAATGCAGCCAAGGAACCGGAAATTACCGACCTTATCCAATTACTCCGCCAGATGGGTGCCCAGATTGAAGGCGATGGGACAGATAGACTGGTCATCCGAGGCGTAGAAAAACTTCACGGCACAAACTATCGCGTCATGCCGGACCGGATCGAGACGGGGACTTATGCCGTCGCGGCGGTCATTACCGGCGGCAAAATCGAACTGGCAAACACAAGAGCTGACCTGGTACGATCAGTCCTGGACGCGTTGATTGAGGCAGGTGCCGAGGTGACAGAAACTGAAGATGGTTTTATCATCTCCCGGGAAGGTCCCAGCATTCGCGGCGTAGATATCATGACTCTCCCCTACCCCGGCTATCCGACGGATATGCAGGCGCAATTTATGGCGCTGATGACAATTGCCAGGGGCGCAGGCATGATAACCGAAACAATTTTCGAGAACCGCTTCATGCATGTGCCGGAATTGGCGCGCTTAGGCGCCAATATTACCGTGCATGGGCATTCAGCATTGGTTCGCGGCGTAGAGCGACTGGTTGGGGCGCCGGTGATGGCAACGGATTTACGCGCATCGGTCTCTTTGGTGCTTGCGGGCTTGGCAGCAGAGGGAGAAACCGTTATCAATCGTGTCTATCATTTGGATCGCGGTTATGAACGTCTGGAAGAAAAACTGGCCGCTTGCGGTGCAGATATCGAACGTATCCACGTGAGTTGACAAAAGATTGAGAACTGGACCGAAAAATGCCCAAGGGCCTAAAACTTTTTGCCGCTGAAATCGGGGATGTTGAAATCCTCTCGGCTGCGCTAGAAGGCATGATTACCAGCCCCGGGGAAATGAGTTTCCACAAACCTACGCGCGCATTCACAATAATGGGTTCCCGCTTCATGTGGGAAGGCCTGGGCCACGAGATGAGTGGTTCAGATAGCTGGCATCGCATCCGGTCCGGTCTTTATTTTGGGGATGTGACAGCCGTAAAAGCAAGCGGCATCTCTCAGAATACTCCGACCGAAGCTCTTGAACTCCTCAGCTTGACGGCTCATGTCGTTAAGGGATCTGATGCCGAGATCCGCCTTTATTTTGCCGGCGGTGGTACGCTGCTTTTGAAAACAGAATGTATTAATCTTACCCTGACCGATACGGGAGAGGCTTGGCGAACCGAGCACAAACCCCGACACGAAGACGTTGACACGACTTCTGATCAGGAACCTTGAAAGAGACTGGAGCAATCGCGTGCCATTGAGTGAAGAGCTGGTTATTGCCCTGCCAAAAGGCCGGATACTGAAGGAAGTCATGCCGTTGATCCGTGCCACCGGGATAGAACCCGAAGCGGCATTTGATGATCCGGCAAGCCGCCTGTTACAGTTCCGGACCAATCACCCCAACATTTCCATTATCCGCGTCCGGTCCTTCGACGTGGCAACATTTGTCGCGTTCGGTGCAGCGCAGCTCGGTGTCGCCGGAAACGACGTTTTACTGGAATTTGACTACCCGGAATTATATGCACCGGTGGATCTGGATATCGGCCATTGCTATATTGCCGTCGCCCAGCCCCGTGATCTCGAGGATGACCGTGACCCCAGTCGATGGAGTCATATCCGTATCGCGACAAAATATCCAAACCTGACCCACAAATTCTTTGCCGCGGCCGGTATTCAGGCAGAATGTATCAAGCTATCCGGTGCCATGGAACTTGCGCCAGGTCTCGGTCTTTGTCGCCGGATTGTCGATCTTGTCTCGACGGGGGCAACGCTGGAGGCGAACGGACTCGTGGAAGTGGAAAAAATCCTCGACATCACCTCACGTCTTATTGTCAATCGCGCGGCCCTTAAAACCCGCTCCGTGGAGTTGAATGGCTGGATCGAGAAATTCCGGGAGGTGGTAAATGCCGCTTAAGCTGAATATCGAAGAAGCAGACTTCGAAGCAGCCTTTTCCGCCTTGCTCGATCAAAAGCGGGAGGAAGACAAGAACGTCGACGCCGTCGCCGCCGATATTCTGAACGACGTCCGCAAGCGCGGTGATGCCGCGCTATTGGACTATACCCGGAAATTTGACCGGCTGGAACTCACTGATGCCTCTGCGCTCCGGGTCACAAAGATGGAAATTGAAAAAGCCATTCGTGATTGTGACAAAGCAACCCTGGATGCGCTGAACATTGCCGCAAAGCGAATTGAGGTCTATCACAGACAGCAACTACCTGCTGATCATTTCTACGAGGATGCGGATGGCGTAAAGCTTGGCTATCGCTGGACGGCGATTGAAAATATCGGACTTTATGTGCCGGGCGGACGGGCAACCTATCCGTCTTCCGTATTAATGAATGCAATTCCGGCCAAGGTCGCGGGCGCCTCTCGCCTTGTCATGATGGTACCAATGCCCGACGGCGTGATCAATCCAATGGTGCTGGCCGCAGCCGACCTTTGCGGAGTAGACGAGATTTACCGTATTGGCGGCGCACAGGCTATTGGTGCGCTTGCTTTCGGCACGGAAACAATTACACCCGTCGACAAGATCGTCGGTCCCGGAAACGCCTATGTCGCTAGCGCCAAGAAGCAAGTATTCGGAACCGTCGGGATCGACATGATCGCAGGCCCTTCAGAAATACTGGTCGTCGCTGACAACCGCAATGATCCAGCCTGGATTGCCGCTGATTTGCTTAGCCAGGCGGAACATGACCCCGTGGCCCAGAGTATCCTGATAACGGATGACGCGGCTTTTGCCTCAAATGTCGAGGCAGCGATCGAAACTCATCTTGGAAATCTTGGACGAGCCGAGATTGCACGTATGAGCTGGCGTAACTATGGCGCCATCATTCTGGTCCGCAACCTTTCCGAGGCACCACCGCTGGTCGATCGGATTGCACCCGAGCATCTGGAGCTTTGCGTTGACGACCCGGATAAGCTCGCTGATAAAACCCACCATGCTGGCGCAATATTCCTGGGCCGTTATAGCCCCGAAGCAATTGGCGATTATGTTGCCGGTCCAAATCATGTACTGCCGACAGCTCGCACTGCGCGGTTTTCCTCCGGACTTTCAACGCTCGATTTCGTCAAACGGACATCCTTGATGAAGCTGGATGCAGACAGCCTCCGCCGGATCGGGCCCGCCGCGATTGCACTTGCAGAATCGGAAGGGCTTGATGCCCATGCCCTGTCCGTCTCGATCAGGCTGAACTGAAACGGTCCGGGAAAGGAACAATACCCAAATGCCCGACAATCAATATATCGCGAAAATTGCGCTTGACGAAAAAACGGTTGTCCGGCGCAACGCGGATATTGAGCATGAACGTAAAGTTGCCATTTTTGATATTCTCGACCAGAACAGCTTTATTGTGAGCGGCTTTGAAAATGATGGCCCCTATTCGCTGCATCTCAGTATTGAGGACAACCGGCTGATATTTGATGTGCGCACGGAAGATGATGCTGCCGGGCTGGTGCGGATTCCACTGCCTGTTATTTCATTCCGCCGTATCATCAAGGATTATTTTCATGTTTGCGAAAGCTATTTCGACGCTATTAAATCGGCATCTCCTTCAAAAATCGAAGCGATCGACATGGGACGGCGCGGACTTCACAACGAAGGTTCTGAGTTACTAAAAGAACGGCTTAAAGACAAGGCGGAAACCGACTTCGACACGGCACGTCGCCTTTTTACCCTGATGTGCATTCTTCACATTAGGGGTTAGGAATGACAAGCGAACCTTTCATTTCAACTTACGTCAGCAAAGCGGGCTATTACGCCATATGAGTGATCTGCCCTATAGCGACGAACTCCCGGGCAGCGTTCTTTTCGCTTGCACCCATAACAGTATTCGTTCCGTGATGGCGGAGAACATCATGAAGAGCCTGTATGGCCATGCAGTCTATGTGGACAGCGTCGGTGTTCGCGCAAAAACAGTGGATGGTTTCGCGATCGAAGTGCTCGACGAGATTGGTCTCGATGCCTCTAATCATGTCGCGAAAAATTTTGAGGATCTGGAAGACAGTTCCTTCGACATCATCATCTCTCTCTCGCGGGAAGCCCACAACAAGGCGGAAGAGCTGACCCGGATGACAGCTTGTGATACGGAGCTTTGGAATACAATTGACCCCTCCCTTACTGAAGGCAACCGGGAAATGCGGCTAAACGCCTTTCGCCATGTTCGAGACGATCTATACGAAAAAATAAAGGCAAGGTTTAGAACAGGCCCCGCTCCACGAGTGTAAAAGCTCCGCTGTAGGACATGCCGGGAACTCGCCAATACTACCCATTTTTCTGTTTTCTTTTGAGCAGACTAAAGGAAATGCTTGCTTTTTAGTATTCTTGCCCCTTATTTTGCTGCATCGAAACCGACTGGAATAGGATTTTATGGCGAAAGAAGAACTATTGGAATTTGAAGGAACGGTAACGGAATTGCTGCCGAATGCAATGTTCCGCGTCGTCCTTGAAAATGATCACGAGGTGCTGGCGCATACCGCCGGTAAAATGCGGAAGCACCGTATTCGTGTATTGGCGGGCGATAAAGTCACCGTCGAAATGACACCCTATGACCTGACAAAAGGCCGCATTACCTTCCGTTACAAGTAGGTAATCATTTATGGGTGATCGAAAAGACCCCGGGAAGCCTGCCGCCGATGCGGCGGAGCGCAGCGCTGAAGCGGGCCTGCCTACAACTCACACCCCTACTCTCATCCTAGCGTCCGCCTCACCGCGACGGCTGGATCTCTTGAAGCAGATTGGCGTTACCCCCGATGAGGTGGACCCCGCAGATATAGACGAGTCTGCCAAAACCGACGAACGGCCACATGATCTCGCGAAACGGCTTGCCTCTGAGAAGGCGCGAGTCGTGATGGC
>JBBDJF010000032.1:0-5744 GCA_040880045.1 Sneathiella sp. | reverse complement strand
ATTATGAAATTTAAAACCCCTTCGGCTCCACCGTTAGAAACTCCACCTCAACAAAGGCGCATTCGAAGTCGTTGCCGTTTTTAACGTTATGCTCAATGCCGGTCTCGCGGAAATAGGGGACGCCGGTTTTAAGCTCGGCGCGCATTGTTTCGCCGTCCGGGAGTTCGATATCGAGGAAGCCGTCGAATAAGGGCACGACGACGTAGTCATACTGGTGCGTATGCCATCCGGTCGCGTCGCCGCGGCTTTTGAACCGCCATTCGGTCACGCGCGTGCGGGAGTTGTCGATAAACACGGTGGGTTTGGCGGTGCCGTCGGGGGTGCTAGAACACATTGAATTTCTCCTTTATCGGGTTTTCGGCTTGCAAAAGACGCCGCGCGGCGATCCGCGCGAAGCGGAGCGTTACATTGCGCCGCCGGGCCGCGTTCAGGGTGAAATCGGCAGACGGGCGCAGGATCGCGCCGCCGAAATTATCGGCGACAATCAGCCCGTGGCCGTCAGGCAGCAGGCTTTGCGGAAACTCCGTATCGACGGCGAAGTAGAACTCATCGCAGAATTCGAGATATTCGCTCCATTTTTCATCAACGCGGAAATCGGCGGGGCCGGATTTCACCTCAACCACGATAATCCGCCCCTTGTCGTTGATGCCCATCACGTCGACGCGGCGGCGGATACGGAGTTTCACCTCGGTCAAGCTGTCAAAGCCCATCTGGTGGAGGAGGAGCTGCACCCCGCGCGCGAGCTTCACGCCCTTGTCGGAGCGTGCCTCGCTCATGAGGACGGCCCGGCCGCGTTCTTCAGATAGGCCAGCATTTCCTTCAGCCTTGCCTCGGGCAGGCGGCGGATTTCATTGGCCAGCAGATTGGCGAATTCCGTCGCAACCGGGCTGAGCCCGCTGGTGTCCACGGTGACTTTGGGGTGCGAGAGCGAGGCGAGGCGCTGCAATTCCTCCGCCTCGTCCCAGATGATGTTGAAATAGTCGCAAATCTGCGCCACCAGGGACCAGGACGGGCGGCCGCGATGGCCATGCTCCAGCGCCGAGAGATAGGCGGCGCTGATGGCAAGATCGGCAGCCATTTTTTTGAGCGTAATCCCGCGATTTTTTCGCAAGTTCCGCACCCGAAGGCCGAAGGGGGTCATGAGGTTGTCCTTATCCGATAGATCTCGTCACTGGCGGCTCCGCCGGAGGAGGACATAGAGCGCGCCGCTGCCCCCATGTTTCGGCTGTGCGTTGCGGATGTCAATAACCAGATGCCGCAAATCCGCCGCCATCAGCCATTTCGGCACCGCCTCGCGCAGGATTCCGGTTTTTTCCGGCGCCATGAAGGGGGCATCGTCGGTTTTCTGTTTCGATGAGCCTTTGCCGGTAATGACAAGCACGCAGCGCTTGCCCTGGATCTGCGCCGCAGAGATAAAACTCCGAAGCCGCCGGTGCGCTTCCGCCCGCGTCAGACCATGAAGGTCGATCCGGCCATCGATTTCCATTCTCCCCTTGCGCAGGCGCTCGGCGCTACGCCGGTCCAGTCCGGGTACATTCTGGCGCAGCGACGGCGTTGGCGAATTGTGGGTATTTCCCCCGGAAACCGGCGCGTTTGACCAATCTGCCATGGCTTTCGCCATATCCTCCGCGCTCATGGTGCGGCGGGAAACCGGGCGCGCCAGCTTCCTGTCCGGCACCCTATTGGTGGCGCTCTTCGCGGCAGCCGGGGGCACCATACTGGTGTCCTGCCCCGCCTCGACAAATCGGTTACTTTCCAGCGGCTCGATGTTGCGGGCGACATGATCCCAGAGATTGCGGTCCGTTTGCGAGAGCCCTTTGGGGCGGCTTTCCTTCTTATTCTTCATCTTCAACAATGAAGATATGAAGGCGGCGCGGACCATGCGCGCCCATGATGAGGGTCTGCTCGATATCTCCCGTGCGCGAGGGGCCGGAGATGAAATTGACGGTCCGCGGCAGGTTGCCCGCGCCATAGGTTTCGCGAAGCCGCGCCCAGCTCTCCTCCAATGTGCCGGCAATCTGGCTCGCCCTGATGACCACCATATGGTTTTCGGGGAGGAAATTGAGGGTTGAGGGTGTCTCCGGCCCGGACGCCATGCAGAGCGTGCCCGTCTCGGCGATGCCGGAAAAGGCGGGGGTAAGGCTCACCTCATCGCTCGGTTCGGCGGCTCCCCGGGTAATCTCAAGCATCGGCGTCCTGTCGAATGGCAGGTCATCGAGCGCTTTGTCCGGCGACATCTTTATCTTTGTCGACAGATTATGCGCGGCAAGGTAATCGCGCACCGCCTCCGGCACCTCATCAAGCGAGGAGACCCGCGCGACCGTTGCCGCCAGCGCCTCCGCTTTTGCCGCAAAAAGATCAACCTGCTTTTTCCGGGAAATATCCGTGCGTTTCGGGATAGTATGCGGTGCATGCCCCTCGATCCGCGCTTTCAGGACATTCGCGGCATCTTCAGGCAGCGGGCCGCGCCCGAGATTATGGCGGATACGGGCGAAAATCCTTTCACGGGCGGGCATTATTTCCCCTCCGGCGTCTGTTTTTTCCATTGTTCCATAAAGGTGCGGCCCTCGGGCGCCGGAAAATCACGAACCGAGCTCCAGCCCTTCATCAGGGGGAGTTTCCGGATAACGCCCTTTTTCCCGCCCAGAATTTTAAGGCTGCGGGCGCTGATCCGGGTGACAAGGCGGTACAAAACCGGCCTTTTGGCGACGAAGGCCCAAATGCCAATCCCCCAGCGTTCCGGTTTCGGCGTAATCTGGGTCTCGAACGCCTGTTCGCGCCAATGCCGCATGATTTTGGGCAGCGGAATGCGGACGGGGCAGACTTCCTCGCACCGGCCGCAGAAAGTGGAGGCGTTGGGCAGGTCCCGCGCCTCCTCCAGCCCCACCATATGCGGATTGAGCGCCGCGCCGATGGGCCCGGGATAAACCCAGCCGTAGGTATGTCCGCCGACAGCCTGATAAACCGGGCAATGGTTCATGCAGGCGCCGCATTTGAGGCAACGCAGCAGATCCTGCTTGTTGGTGCCCAGAAGCTCGCTGCGTCCGCTATCGACCAGCACTACATGGAAATTCGCCGGGCCGTCAAGATCCTCCATGCGTTTTGGACCCGTCGAAAAAGTGGTGTAGACCGACATTTCCTGCCCCGTCGCGGAGCGGGCGAGCAGGCGAAGGAAGAGGCTGGCATCCTCCAGCGTCGGCACGACTTTCTCGATACTGGAAACGGCGATATGGGTTTTCGGCAAGCTCTGGGTAAGGTCGCCATTGCCTTCATTGGTGACGATAACCGTCGATCCCGTCTCGGCGATCAGGAAGTTCGCGCCCGTGATGCCGACATCGGCGGCGATATATTTGTCGCGAAGCACGCTTCTTGCCTCGTTCACCAGCGCCTGCGGATCGGTAATTCGCTCGGAAAGCCCGTATTTTTCATGATGCTGATGAAAAAGATCGCTAACCTGATCCTTGGTCTTGTGAAGCGCCGGGGCGATGATATGGCTGGGGTATTCATGGGCGAGCTGGATGATATATTCGCCAAGGTCCGTCTCGATCGGCTCGATCCCGTTCTTTTCCAGATGATCGTTGAGGGCCATTTCCTCGGTGATCATGGATTTACCCTTGGTCACCGTCCGCGCATTGGCGTCACGGCAGATATCAAGGATAACGTCCCGCGCCTCGGTGTAAGTGCTGCACCAATGCACGCGCCCGCCCTGGAGAAGCACCTGATCCTCGAAATATTCGAGATAATAGTCGAGATTTTCGAGGATATGGTTCTTGAGGTCGCGCGCTTCATCACGCAAGCCCTCAAATTCCGGGAGTTCGCTCGCCGATCTGGCGCGGGCGAGCGGAAAGCCGCTCTTTACCCTGGAAAAGGCTCTCTGGATATTTTCGTCATGGAGCGCCTCATGCGCGCCCTTCTTGAAGCGGCGGCTGGTGACCTGCATCAGATATCGCCCTCCCCAAGGCCCGGTTTATCGCCCATCCCCGCAAGGATTTCCGCCACATGCAGCACTTTCATGTCGGTGCCACGGCGTTTCAATCGCCCGGCGATATTCATCAGGCAGCCCAGATCCCCGGCGGCCAGCGTTTTCGCGCCGCTGGCAATCAGGTTATCGATCTTGGTATCGACCATCTTTTCCGATATTTCCGAATATTTCAGGCAGAACGTCCCGCCGAAACCGCAACAGGCCTCCCGATCCTCGGCCTCCCGCAGATCAAGCCCCTTGACACCTTTCAAAAGCGCGCGCGGCTGATCGCGCACCTTCATCTCCCGCAGGGAACTGCAGCTGTCATGATAAGTGACGGATGTTTCAAGCCGTACATCTTCGGGCGTATAGCCGCAGATGTCATGAAGGAAGGAGGTGAGCTCATAGGTGCGGCTGGAGAGCTCGTCAACAACCACCATCATGGTGTCGTCGCCTTCGAACAGCTCCTTATAATGATGGCGGATCATCCCGGCGCAGGAACCGGAGGGCGCGACCACATAGTCGAATCCCTGAAAAGCGCGGATTACCGCCTTTGCGATGGCCTTCGTGCTTTCCTTGTCGCCCGAATTATAGGCGATCTGACCGCAACATGTCTGCGACTCCGGCACCATAATGGTGCATCCGGCGGCCTCCAGCAGCCGGACGGCGGCGAAGCCGACGGAGGGACGGTTCAGATCGACCAGGCAGGTGACGAACAGCGCCACATTTTTCTTTTTCTTCGCCGCGGACATATATTTCTCCCTGTTTTCACCGGAACTATACCGCCTGCCTTGATATTCCGCCAGCCATCTTGCGGATTACTTCCGCCGGACCATCATATTCAGGACCTCGACACCGAGCGAGAAGGCCATGCCGAAATAGATATAGCCGCGCGGTACATGAAAGCCGAGCCCCTCGGCGACCAGAAACACGCCGATCATCATGATGAAGGTGAGGGCAAGCATTTTCAGCGTCGCATGTTCGGCGATGAAGTCCGCGACAAATTTGGAGGAAACCATCATGACGATCATGGCGACAACCATCGCGGCAACGATAACCGGGATATTGGTTGTCAGCCCGACAGCGGTGATGATGGAATCGAAGGAAAAGATGAAGTCGATAAAGATAACCTGAAGAATGGTGATCCCAAATCCACCCCCATAGCCTTTATAGCCCTCCTTCTGCTCTCCGGTGACCTCCTCGCGGATACTTGACGTGCCTTTGGCAATCAGGAAAAGGCCGCCGCCCAGCATCAGGATATCCTTCCCCGACAGGGAAAAGCCGAAGAATTCAATCCACGGCTCCTTCAGCCCGATCAGCCAAACCGCGCTGAACAGCAGGGCGATCCGCATGAACAGCGCCAGAAACAGGCCGATAATACGGGCTTTCTGGCGCTGTTCCTCGGGCAGATGATTGACCAGAAGGGCGATAAAAACGACGTTATCGATGCCAAGAATGATTTCGAGCGCCGTCAGTGACAGGAAACTGGCCCAGATCTGATAGTCCGTCAGGAATTCCATTTGTCAGCTTCCTTCACTTTGCCGCGCCGCCAGCGTATTGGGCAGTAAAATCCAGAGCTTTCCCTCGCTTTTCATGCCGCCGGACATGTCATAGGCGTAGTCGCCATGGCCCCAGAAGACATCGCCGCGCACCGGGCCGACAATCGCGCCGCCTGTATCCTGCGCCATCATCAGCCGTTCGAACTTTTCAATCTCGGCGCTGCTGGAGGCGGGGGCGACTTACGTCGCCAGCCACAGCGGCACGCCCAGCGGCAACCATTTAC
>JBBDJF010000031.1:0-5813 GCA_040880045.1 Sneathiella sp. | reverse complement strand
CCATCGGGCAGCGCACGCCCTTGGGGATGTAGCAGAACGAGCCGTCGGTGAAGACAGCGGAATTCAGCGCCGCATAGTAATTATCCGTATAGGGCACGACCGAGCCCATATATTTCTGCACCAGTTCGGGATGATCGCGCACGGCCTCCGATATCGGGCAGAAGATGACGCCTTCCTTCTCCAGCCGCGCCTTGAAGGTGGTGGCGACGGAGACACTGTCGAACACCGCGTCGACGGCGACGTTATAGGCCCCCTCGACGCCCGCGAGGACTTCCTGTTCCTTCAGCGGGATACCGAGCTTCTTGTAGACTTCCAGAAGCTCCGGATCGACCTCGTCGAGGCTTTTCGGCTGGTACTTTTCTTTTGGCGCGGAATAATAGTAGATATTCTGGAAATCGATCTTCGGGTAATGCACATTCGCCCATTCCGGCTCGATCATGGTCAGCCAGTGGCGATAGGCCTTGAGCCGCCATTCAAGCAACCATGAAGGCTCTTCCTTCTTCGCGGAAATGAAGCGGACGATATCCTCGTTCAGGCCAATCGGCGCGGTATCGGCGTCGATATCGCTGATGAAGCCGTATTTATACTTGTCGGAAACAGCGGCGACCTGATCGACGGTTTCTCGGGCAATAGCCATGATGTTACTCCGCTTGAAGTTGGGAGGCGGGCGCGACAGCGTCGAACGGCCTCCGTTCAGTATTTACATTCTTCGTGTCGTGGCACATATCGGCCAGCGTCACATTCTCGAGCGCCGTGTTGAGCGCCCGGTTGATCTTTTCCCAGCCGCCGCGCATCGGGCAGCAGGACTGCACCGAGCAATCCTCGATGCTGTCATCGACGCAGGAGGTGACCGCAACCGGCCCTTCCATCGCGCGGACAATCTCGGCGATCGTGATGGCTTCTGCGTCGCGCGTCAGGTGATAGCCGCCATGGGCGCCGCGATGGGAGGTGAGGAACGGGCTTTTCGCCAGTATCCGCAATATCTTGGCTGCCGTTGGCACCGGAAGTCCCGTATGCAGCGACACATCCGGCGCTGTCATCGTCCGTCCCGGCAGGCGCGCCATTTCGGACATGATCACCACGCCGTAGTCTGTCATTTTGCTCAGTTTGATCATGATAGTTTCTTATATCGTACCAATTTAGTCTTATTTCAAGGATTTTATAACAGACGGATTTGGTCTTGTATAGAGGAGTTCTAAACAAGAAAAGGAAATTTTCCCCGAAGAAGCGTTTTTCGATCAAGTGCCTTGACAAACGGTCCGCACCTGACGTTTAAATAACGCCATGGCATACTGCATGAACATTATTGTGGCGAAGATTCTCTCCATTCCCCGAATGGCGGAAGTCCGTATGCCCTGACGCAAACGACCCAACCGCCCTCTGAGGCGGTTTTTTATTGCTCCGTCTCCGAAGGCCCCCAAATCAGGAGACGACACCATGTTACAAGAGACCCCGCAGGACACCCAGCCACCCTATAATGAACCGGACAGACGGCGTAACGCGCCCGTTCTCTACCTTCTGTCCGGCAAGATTGGCGCAGGCAAATCGACACTCGCCAACAGACTTGCGCGACAGCCCGGAACCTTTCTCTTTTCCGAAGACACCCTGCTGTCCGAGCTCTATCCCGGCGAAGTCAAGGACATCAGCGATTATATCCGTTCCTCGATCCGGCTGAAATTCGCGCTGAAGGAGCATATCGTTGCGCTTCTGAAGGCGGGATCTTCCGTGGTGCTCGACTTTCCTGCCAATACACCGGACAGCCGTCGCTGGGGGCGGGAACTGTTCGAGGCGGCGGGCGTGGCGCATGAGCTGCATTACCTCGATATCCCGAACACGATCTGCAAGTCGCGGCTCAGGGCCCGCAACAAGGCCGGGGAGCACCCCTTCAAGGCGAGCGATGCGGAGTTTGACATGTTCAGCCGCTTCTTCATCCCGCCGATGCCGGAGGAAGGCTTCAACGTCATTCGCCATCAGGAGTGATACTGCCAATTGCGGAAGGGGGTGCTTCAATGCTAGAAGCCTCTCAACTGAACAATTCCAACATACTGGCACGTAATCTTCATGGCGGCTCCCATTCTGGCCCTGCAAAACGCCCGCATCACTTTTGGCGGCGGCGATCTGTTCTCCGATATCTCGCTCGGGATCGAGCCGGGGATGCGGATCGCCCTGATGGGCCGGAACGGCTCGGGCAAGTCAACGCTCCTGAAGGCGCTCGCGGGGGATATCGATCTCGACGGCGGGGAACGGTTCCTGCAAGGCGGCGTCAAGGTCAGCTATCTCCGCCAGCAGCCGGTCATCGTCCCCGGTCGCAGCGTCTATGAACAGGTCGAAAGCGGGCTGGTCTCGGACAACGACAGCGGCGATATGGGCTATCTGGTCGATCAGGTGCTGGAAGGCGTCGGCATCAAGGGCGACCGCCTGCTTGAGACCTTGTCCGGCGGGGAGGCGCGGCGGGTCTCCCTCGCCGAGGCGCTGATCTCCGAGCCCGATGTGCTGCTGCTCGACGAGCCGACAAACCATCTCGATATCTCCACCATTCTCTGGCTGGAGGAGGAGCTTAAATCCTTCAAGGGCGCGCTGATGATCATCAGCCATGACCGGCAGTTCCTGAAAAACCTCACCAACCGGCTGTTCTGGCTCGACCGCGGGGTGCTGCGCACCCATGGCAAGGGTTTCTCCGCCTTCGAGGAATGGTCCGAGGAAATCCTCCGCCGCGAGGAGGTGGAGACGAAGAAGCTCGACAAGAGAATCGCCGAGGAAACCGACTGGTCGCGGAAGGGAATCACCGCGCGCCGCGCCCGTAACGAGGGCCGCATCCGGGCGCTGCATCGCCTCCGCGCCGAACGGGCGGAAAGGCTGGCGCCTGTCGGCAGCGCCAAGCTTACTGTCAGCAGCGGCGGGAAAAGCGGGAAGACGGTGGTCGAGGCCGAGGATATCGCAATGACTTATACCGATGATAACGGCCAGAAACATGAGGTTATCAGGAATTTCTCAACCAGAATACAAAGAGGGGACCGGGTCGGTATCATCGGCCCGAACGGCGCAGGAAAAACGACGCTGCTCAAGATCCTCATGGGAACATTGGCGCCGACCAGCGGCACGGTCAAGCTCGGCACCAACCTGACACCGGCGATTTTCGACCAGAACCGCGACAGCCTCGATCCGGAGATGAGCCTCTGGGACACGCTCGCCGATCCCGGCAGCGGCCAGCTTCTGGTGCGCGGCGAGGTGCGCCATGTGGTGGCTTACCTGCGCGATTTCCTGTTCGAGGACCGGCAGGCGAAAAGCCCGGTCAAGGCACTCTCGGGCGGCGAGAAGAACCGCCTGCTGCTCGCAAAACTGCTGGCACGGGAGAGCAACCTTCTGGTGCTCGACGAGCCGACGAACGATCTCGATATGGAAACCCTCGATCTGTTGCAGGAAATGCTGTCCGGCTATGACGGGACGCTGCTGGTCGTTTCCCATGACCGTGACTTCCTTGACCAGCTCGTGACCTCGACCATCGTGATCGAGACGAACGGCAAGGTCGAGGAATTCGTCGGCGGCTATTCCGATTACCGGCGGGCGAAAAGCGGGGCGGCGACAAAGGCCGCGAAGGCCGCCAAAGTGAAGGAAGCGCCCGGAAAGACCGCCGCGCCACGGAAAAAACTCACCTACAAGGACCAGCGGGACTATGAACGCCTGCCGAAGGTGATCGAGGAGATGGAGGCAACCATTAAAACACTGGAAGCCGAACTCGCCAACCCGGACCTGTTCACCAAGACGCCAGAGCTTTTTAATCAGAAAGTTGCGGCCCTCGCCAAGGCGAAAACCGACAAGGACGATATGGAAACCCGCTGGCTGGAACTGGAGATAATGCAGGAGGAAATCACGGAGGGACTCTGATCCTGCTGGCCGATGCGGGACAGGCTCTATGATTGTAGAAAGGACAGAACGGCCCGGTTATACGCCGCCGCGTTATCTTCATGCGTGATATGGGACGCGTCGGGAATAACAACCTTCTCCGCGAGCGGCAGGAGCCTTTGAAGGTGACCGGTCAACCGGTGAAACAGCCGGGGGCTGTTTTCTCCGATTACCAGCAGCGTCGGTATTGCGACCCTGGCGATCTCGGAGGGATCCAGCGGGGTCATGAAATTATCGCTGAGCAGTTCGCTTTCGTGGAAATTTGCGCGCACCTGCGCCACCCGCGCCGGTGGCAGGGCGGCGAAGGCCTTCTTACCCAGCACAGCAGTGCCGAAACGCCGCGTTGCCCGCTCCATATCCCCCTTCTTCGCGGCCGACATTGCCGGGACCAGTCCGGTGGCGGCGAATTTGATGACCTGCAGGGCGGTCGGCGGATGCGTCAATAAAAGCCGCAGGATTTCATGCGGTTTGGGCGGAAAGCTGGTAAAGAGCGGGATAACCGGCGGCTCGGCCAGAACGAGCCGGTTTATGCGCGATGAATTTTCGAGGGCGAACATCAGGCAGAGATAGGCGCCATAGGAATGCCCGACCAGATGCACGGGACCGGCATCCAGCGATTGTAACAACCGGTCCAGATCTTCCACCTGCTCCGGCATCCCATAACCGTTTTTGCAGGACGGCGGCGCATTAGGCCAGTGATACCGGCGACTAAAGCTGATCGTCCGGAAACGGCCTTCGAATGCCGGGAGCTGCTGATCCCAGGTCCTGTGATCGCTGGCCGAGCCATGCACAAACACAACCGCGGGACCGCTGCCGCGCTCATAATATTCCAGCGATAAATCACGTAAATCGACCGTCCCCAAGACACATCCCGCGCTTTGCAACAGTATATAAGATAATTATAGAGCATGGCGACAGAAAAACAACGAAACCCGCTGGCTGGAACTGAAGATATTGCGAGAAGAGATTCAGCGTCGTGACGGCATCGGCATCAGGCCGCAGGTGCGGAGCACCATGGTGGTGATGGCGTCGGTGGCGGCGTTGAAATCGGCGGGTTTGAGGCCGTCTTTCCGGCCGAGCACGGCGGCCCATTGCGCCTCGAAATCCGCCCAGGTCTGGGTCATCGCCCAGATATGGAACAACAACCGCTCGCTGTCCACCGGGGCCATGCGGCCGTCCGCAATCCAGTGATCGAGGATGGCGGACTTTTCCGCAACCCAGTCCTTGAGTTCTGTGCGCAGGTAGCTGTTAATGCGGGGCGCGCCCCGGATCAGCTCATTGGCGAACACCTTGGAGGCGTTGGGTCGGTTCTGCGACAGATCCATCTTCGCGCGGATATAGTCGGTCAGGGTTTTCTCCGGGTCGTCATGTTCGCCGATATCCCGGAAGGAGGAGAGCCAGAGCGCGACGATGTCATCGAGCACGGCGCGGTACAGCTTCGCCTTGGTGCCGAAATAATAATGGATATTCGCTTTCGGCAGGCCCGCTTCTTCGGCAATGGCCGCCGTGGTCGCGCCGCGAAAGCCGTTGGCCGCGAAGACCTTCTCCGCCGCCTTCATGATCCGCTCGATATTTTCCTGCCGGATGCGTCCTTGCGACTGCTCGTCCGGCGTCAGGTCTGACTTGATGTTCATTTCGGGCCGTAAGTAATAAAAATCTGATATGGCACTGGGTCTTAATCGGTCATTTTTTCCCTCTTTGCAACTATTATTAATTAAAACTTGACCATTTGGTCAGGATTTGACTATGGTTTTTGAAAGCGTGCAGAGGTCATCAATAATTGTCTTCATCTGACATGGATATGAGGGGCGGATCATGAGCGATATCGCGGGCGGACGATTGTCTGATGACGAACTGGCGAGGAATTTCGCCGATATTCACCCGCCGCTCGATAACCGGACCGCCCATAT
>JBBDJF010000030.1:3834-5869 GCA_040880045.1 Sneathiella sp. | reverse complement strand
GCTGAGCCCCGTGCCGTTACGAAACCTAAACAATCTTTGTCATATATCCACTCCGGATAGCCGCCGCGGAAAGAGACTCCAGCGCTTCCGGGTTGACCAGCGATGATGTATCGCCGAGCGGCTTACCAAGGCACACGGCGCGCACCAGCCGCCGCATAACCTTCATGTTGCGCGTCTTTGGCAAGGCGGCGACGGTCAGGATGAATTTCGGTCGATACGGATAGCCGAGCCCCGCGATAATCGCATCTGAAAGTTCCTTCTCAACGCTGTCGCCGGGAGGCACCTCCTTGTCCAGCACCACGACGCAGGCGACGCTTTCGCCCTTGATCTCGTCCGGAATGCCGATTGCCGCCGCCTCCCGCACCTTGCCGGTGGCAGTCAGGAGCGCCTCAATCTCCGACGGGCCAGTGCGCTTGCCCGCGATTTTCAACGTATCATCGGATCGCCCCAGCACGAACCAGAAGCCTTCCTCATCCTGAATGGCCCAGTCCCCCTGTCGCCAGCAGCCGGGAATATCCCGCCAGTAGCTATCCAGAAACCGTTCATTGTCTTTCCACAGACCCCGGCTGAGGCCGATGGAAGGTTTGCGCAGAACCAGCTCCCCCACATTGCCCGGTCCGACGGAGATCCCCTTCATATCGACAATATCGGCCCCCATCCCCGGCACCGGACCGGAAAAGGCGCAGCATTTCATGGGGCGCAGGACAGAGCCCGCCAGAATGCCGCCGCCGATTTCCGTACCGCCCGTATAGTTGATGATCGGCCCGTCTGATTTAAGGACATTTTCAAAGGTCCACCACCAGGCGTCGGGCGTCCACGGCTCCCCGGTTGAGACGACAATGCGTAAGGAGGAAATGTCATGATCGCCGATCCCCGCGCCATGCATGAAGCCGCGGATCAGCGTCGGCGCGACGCCGAGAAAGGTGACGCGGTGCTTCTCAATCAGCCGCCACATCCGCGTACCGTCGGGATAGTCCGGCGCACCGTCGGCGAGGACAAAGGACGCCCCCATCAGGGTTGCGCCGAACGCCAGCAGCGGCCCGACCAGCCAGCCCATATCGGAAAACCAGATGACCCGGTCGCTGCTTTTCATATCCATCATCAGGCCGAGATCGAGCGTGAGCTTGGCCGGAAAGCCACCATGGGTATGCACCGTCCCTTTGGGCTGGCCCGAAGTGCCGGAGGTATAGACCAGCAGCGCGGGCGTTTCCGCTGGCAGTTCCATATTCGGCATATCGGCCGGTTTTTCCTCGCAAAGCGCCGCCCAGTCGACATCCTTTTCCCCCATGGTGACGGGAAGCCCCGCGCACCTGAGGCAGACGACATGGCGGACAGTGGCCGCGCGGGCGGCGGCGGCATCGACAAACTCCTTCATCGGCGCGATTTGCCCCCGCCGCGTCGTGCCATCGACCGTGAGGACCGCAACCGCCCCCGACGCGTTCAGCCGGGCGAGAATGGCATCCACTCCGAAGCCGGAGAAAAGCGGCATCACCACCGCGCCGATCTTGGGCACCGCCAGCAGGGCAGCGACCGCCTCATTTACATTGGGCATATAGACGGCGACCACCTCGCCGGGCTTGACGCCGAGCGATTGCAGCCCCGCGGCGAGGCGGGAGACTTCGGCGCTCAGATCCTCATAGGTCCAAATGCGGGTCTCACCCTCTTCGGATTCGCCGTAAATGGCGGGCGAAGTCCAAACCTCGGTACCGCGGTGGCGGTCCAGCGTATTTTCGACAATGTTGGTTGTGCCGCCCACGAACCATTCGGGAAATTCGATCCCCCCCGCGGTGTCGAGAATCTTCCCATACGGCTTCATGAAATGGAGGCGCTCTGCAATGGCGTTCCACCACCATTCTGGCTCCTCTTCGGCGCGCCGCATCAGCGTCTCATAATCGGCGATATCATGTTCATTCATAAAGGCTACAAGGTTACTCCGGGCTTTCAAATCCTCACCTGGTTCCCAGACGATGCTTTGACGTGAAATTTCATTCATTGATTTTATTCACTTTCACCTGATTGATTTTTGTAACGAGAT
>JBBDJF010000030.1:0-3734 GCA_040880045.1 Sneathiella sp. | reverse complement strand
AGATAGTTTCGAATATTCCGATTGGATCGCATTTGTCCGCACATATCGTGTTTTGGACCATTTTCCATGCAGCAAAGTTTTGATAATTGCCCCGCACTTTCAAATGCGACAATGCCGACAAAGTGCCCACATATACTGTGGTTTTTCGACTCACCCGGCATTGTCATGATAGAACGACTGACCTGCCCCAAATGGGAGCATGGCAATGTAATCTAGAAACTAGATTGGGCAATCTTTGCGGAAATTTGGCGCGCGCTTTTCACGGTGAGAAGCAACACCTTCCTTCACGTCCTCGCCCATGAATCCAAGCATTTCCAGCGCGGTCGAGGCATCGAAGATCGGTCCGGCCTGACGCAGCCAGTTGTTCAGGGAATATTTCGTCCAGCGCAGCGCGCTTTGCGCCCCGTTGGCCATTTCCGTCGCGATATTGAGGGCGGTTTCCTGCAATTCGTCATCCTCGACACACAGGGACACCAGACCGATGCGCTCCGCTTCCTCGCCAGAAACGGGCTTGCAGGTCAATAGATAGTATTTCGCCTTCGCCATACCGCAGAGCAGCGGCCAGATAATCGCGGCGACATCGCCCGCGGCAACGCCGAGCCGGGGGTGGCCGTCGACAATTTTCGCGCGCTTTCCGGCGATGGAAATATCGGCCAGAATGCCCACAACCAGCCCCGCGCCCGCCGCCGGTCCGTTAATAGCCGAGATGATCGGTTTGTTGCAGTTGATGATGTTGTAGACGAGATCCTTCGCTTCTTTCCAGGTTTTCATGATCTCTTCGAAATTGCCGGTCATTTTCTCGATCAGCCCGAAATCGCCGCCCGCCGAAAACGCCTTGCCTTCACCGGTGACGATGACGGCGTTGATGTCCGGATCGCGGTCGATATCACGCCAGATGTCGGTCATCTGGGTATGGGTTTCCGCATCGACGGAGTTGAAGGACTTCGGATTGCTGAAGGTAATACGCAGGACGCGCTCCGCCGGATAGTCAAATTTAAGTTTGGTATAAGCAGCATAACGATCAGTCATTTCATGTTTCTTTCTTTTCTATCGAGCCACCATTGCCGATGACATATTTGAACGATTTATGATTTTCAGGAATAACCAATAAGCCAACAGCGTCACTGGTTTCTATCACATTGACGCGTCTTCATTTTAGGGAAAAGCCTTCGTCAAAATTGAGTATGCTCCCCGCATCAAGGCCCTATTAGGCCAAAAATCACTTTCCTAACAAATGTTAGATTACTTTGCTGGCCGATAGGTGTCAATCCAGAACATAGTGTAAAGAAGCCTGGGAACTGACTAACGAAAGCACGCAGAAATTCGGTTTCAGCCTTTACCCGCCGATGGACATATTCGATGTGATGCCGCCATCGACGGTGAAGATCACACCCGACGTATAGCTGGACCGGTCGGAGGCGAGAAAGGCGAACAGATCGGCGATTTCACGAACCGTCGCCGCCCGGCCGAGCGGATAATTGGCCAGCAGCTCCCCATAGCGACTTTCATCGCCCCAGCGCTCTTTCGCGCGGGCTTTCATGATCTTGTCGATGCGGGTGGTGGCGACCGGCCCCGGATTGACGCCGACAACGCGGATATTGTCCTGCAGACTATGCCCGCCCATCGCCTTGGTAAAGGCCATCAGCGCCGCATTCCCCGTGGTCCCCGCAATATAGCGGAAGTCGAAATTCTCCCCGCCATTACCGATATTGTTGAGAATGATGCCATGGCCGCGCTTCTTCATGCTGGCGTAAAACAGCCGCGTCATGTCGATATAGCCCATCACCTTGACATCCCAGCCCGGCCGCCAGGCATCGGCCCCGACCTGCCAGACATCACCGCCCGGTATGGCACCCGCATTATTGACGAGAATGTCAATATCGCCCGCTGCCGCATGCACCTTGTCGATATCTCCGGCTTTAGTGAAATCGGCCGGGAAGTACTCCACTGTTACGCCATGGGTTTTTTGTAAATGCGCGGCGATTTCCTTCAGCCGGTCTTCCTGCCGGGCGACCAGAAAGAGGTTCGCGCCTTCTTCGGCAAAAACCTCCGCCAGCCCTTCGCCAATGCCCTGCGATGCGCCGGTGATCAGCACCCGCTTTCCTTTAAGCCCCAGATCCATATTCCTACCCTCTGTTTTTCAAATTTTGCGTGATGGCGGCCCTCACTTCGCAGCATCCGGCAGGTCCGGAAACTCCCGCAAGGTGAGCGCGACCTTGACTGCGCCCGGCTTCTCGAAGGTATCGGGATCGACGATGCGGACATCCGCCTTGAAGGCGAGGGAGTTGCGCAAATGCGCCTCGATCGACTTTTTCAGCGCCGCGTCCTGATCCACCGGGCGGTTCCGCCCCCGCTCCACAATCACCTTGAGCGCTCCTTGCGAGGTATGGCCTTCGAAATCGGCCAGTACGCGCATGACGCCATTGGTTTCCGGCGTCATATCCGTGATCACACTCTGGATGGCCGAAGGGAACACATTCGCCCCGCGAATGATCAGCATGTCATCCGTGCGGCCGATGCAGCGGACTTTCGGACCCGTCCGGCCACAGGCGCAACTGGTGCCCAGTACCTCCACATGATCGCCGGAGCGGAAGCGGACGAGCGGGTTTGCCTCCCGTCCGATCGCGGTATAGATCAGCTCCCCTTCCGCGCCGTCGGTGAAGGGAATTACCTTGCCGCTTTCAGGGTCGAGCAGTTCGGTGATGATATAGTCCATACCGACCATATGCATACCGGACTGTTCCTCACACTCCCCCCAATAGGCGACGGCAATATCGGTGCCGCCCAGCATTTCACAGCATTTCGCGCCCCAAACTTCCTCGATCCGTTGTCGGATGGCCGGAATGCCGCCACCAGGCTCGCCGCCGACGAGAACCACTTCAATGCCGAGTGTTTTCGCCTCAACGCCCAGAATATCCGGCGCTTTTTCGCCGAGAAACACCGCGAAGTTCGGCGCTGCAGCAAGCACGCGGGGCCGCAAATCTGCCGCCGCGCGCAGCAGGCGATCCGCCCCGCCGTCCGCCCCAATCGGAATATCGACAACGCCCATATACTGCATCGACTGGGTAATCGGCACGCCGCCGACGAAGCCCTTCGCCAGCGCAAATCCATGCAGCGACATATCGCCCGGCCGGATACCGCTAGCGAAGAAGCAACGTGCATTCATCTCATGCCACATTTCCGCATCATTCTCCGTCAGGGCCACATAGGACGGGCTACCCGTGGTGCCGGAGGAGGCCTGCATCTGGATAATATCCTTGCGGTCGGCCGCGAGATGCAACCCGAACGGCGGCTTTTCGCCGAGGCTTTCGCGAATTTCAGTCTTCAGCGTGAAGGGCAACTTCTGCAAATCCTCGATGGTGCGGATATCATCGAAAGAAACTCCCGCAGCAGCAAATTTTTCCTGGTAGAAGGGGGAACGTTCCTTGAGATACGCCATCTGCGCGACCAGCTTGCTTTCCTGCAACTTTCTGACCTCGTCAAGCGGCATCACCTCTATCGGATGCCAGCAGGTGTCGCCTTTTTTGTCAGCTGCATCCGCTCGCCGGTATTGCATATTATATTCCCTAGAAGCCATTTTTTTTCCTTTTTGCATCGCTGGAGTTCTTTCGTTTTCTCATCAATAAAGCTTCGGCATAGTTAGCAATGCGTCCGGATAATTTACGCAAGCCCCATTAACGAATTTAATATTTATCTGTATTGCTTATAAATCCGACCTGCCATGCCCGGCTTCC
>JBBDJF010000029.1:0-5892 GCA_040880045.1 Sneathiella sp. | reverse complement strand
TCTGGCGCATGAAGAAAATCCAGACACCGATCAGCAGCAGCATCGGGAACCAGGAAAGCAAGGTTGCCATCAGCATGCTGCCTTCTTCCTTCGGCGCGGCAGTGATACTCACACCATGTGCGCTCAGCTTGCTGACAAGAGAGGCGTCTTCCGGTGCATAGGTGGTGAAGGAACGGCCATCATCGGTCACGCCCTTTATATTCGGTCCCTGAATGGTCACGTTTTTCACGCGGCCGTTTTCAACTTCGGTCAGGAACGCCGAATAGGCCATCGAATTCGCGGCATTGCGCGGGGAAGGATCATTGAAGATATTGAAAAGTGCCACAACGAGTAAGGCAATGATTACCCAAAGCACAATGTTCTTGCCAAAAAGATTCACTAAAAATTTTCCTTCCACTTCGGAGACTGGCCGAACCGATCACCGTAAGACGCGCCCGCTAACCTAGATTGACTCTAGATATAATCCGTTAACGCCAAGTTCCAATAGGGCCAATTATTTATAACCGATAATTATCACAGAATTGAGCCGGGTATCCAGTAAAATGCCCGAAATCGTATGTGAAAGCGCTGATTCAGGGAAAAACCATCCGATTCCTCCGTCAGGAGAAGCGGCGCAGCGACGACTTTTCCTTCTGACCAGAGCGCAGGCAGGCCGTGGCGGACCTTCGCGGGAAGCTCTGAAACACCGGTTATATCGGCAGATTCCCGGATCTGTTGCCATCCCTCCGCCTTGAGCGCAGCGAGACGGAGCGACGGTGGCAGAGGCTGCTCCGGCGTGCGGTCGGTCACCATAAACCGGTTATCCCAAAGCCACTCCCCCTGCTCCGGCGCGATTTCGACCACTGGCAACCCGGTGCGACCGGGCTCCCGGCAAACGAGCCAGCCTGACCCGGATTTCTGGATCTGCGCCCCGGCGAGGGTGGCGCTTTTGCCTTCCTTCTCGCGGAACAGGCGGACATGGAGTTGCTCCAGCGCCTGAAGCCGGATCCTCTGTCCGCCGCCGACGCTGCGAAACAGGGCGCCCAGGATACGAAGCGCCAGTTCATCCGGGCAGTCGTCCAGCGCCGTCAGTGGCAGGCGGATAAATCCGAACGGGCTGATCTCGCAACTCTCCTGAATTTTCTGCCGGGCAAGTGTTTCCAGAGAGCGGGAGGCGCGCTGCAACCGCGCGAGCGACAAGGCGATGCTGTCCAAATCGCTGCCCGGAAGCTGCTGCAGCTCAGTCAGCACCGAGCCGACGCGGGTGCGGGTGAACACCGGGTTTTCATTGCTGGGATCATCAATCCACTGCTGATTTTCCGACCGGAGGAATTCCCGCAGCTGTTCCCGGCGCAAATTCAACAGCGGTCGCAGCAGGCTGATCCGCCCGAGATCGCTTTTCCCCTGCATGGCGGTGAGGCCGTCAAGCCCGCTTCCCTTGGAGAGCCGCATCAACATGGTTTCAAGCTGGTCTTCGAGCTGATGCCCCGCCAGAAGAAAGTCGATATCATGGCGGACACAATAGTCCTGCATCAGCCGGTAACGGGCGTCGCGCGCCGCTTCCTGAATGCCGGTTTTCGGGTAAGGCCCGTCCCATTTGAGGATATGCGTCTCGATCCCCTGCGCCGTGAGCCAGCGCCTGACTTGCTCCGCCTCCCTTGCCGAAGTGGGTCGCAGGCCATGATCGACACTCAGCGCAACAAGGGGAATATCCGTCTCCGCCGCCCATCGGGCTGCCAGCAGGGCCAGCGCCATACTGTCCGATCCACCGGAGACCGCAACCGCAATCCCGGACAGGGCCGTCGTGTCCGGCAATAATTCCTGCATCGCACCCGCAAAACAGCGGGGCAGTCCGGAAACGGTCAGGGTGTCCGCCATGGCGTTACATCAGCTGGCGCAGCCGAGCTTCTGCTTTTCCCGATCCGCGGTTTGTTTCAATCTTGCTGGAATCTGGCTGAACTGCTTGTCCATCTGCGCAAAAGTGGCGCAGGCCTCCACCTTCTGGTCCATCTGGCCGAGGGTCATGGCCAGTTTCAACAGGTTATCCGCCGCCTTGGAACTGTCCGGGTAGTTCTGGTAACCTTCAAAAAAGGCCGAGGCCGCATTGGGGTAATCCCCCCGGACATAGAAGGTCTCGCCCAGCCAGTATTGGGCGTTACCCGCCAGATCGCTGTCTTTATGACGCGTCAGGAATTCGGAGAATGCCCGTTCCGCCTCGTCATAGCGATCCTCCCGCACGAGGGAGATCGCGTAGTTATACTGCTCGGAAGCGGAGCCTGCAGGCAGGCCGCCATCCGTCGGCGCATTGGCGGCCATGGTTGTTGACGGGCTGGCCGATCCGCCCGATGTCGCAGTCGGTGGACTTGCGGTTGCGGCTGTGCCGGAAGTCGCAGGCAAAGTGCCGAGAACCCGACTGCCTGACGGCAGGCTGTCCCCGCCAACCACGACTGGTGCACCGCTTGAAGAAGCTGTCCCAGCCGTAGAGCTGTTCGATCCCGATGTCGATCCCGTGCCGGGCAGCGGCGCGGGTGCACCGGCGGCGCCGGACATCGCACCGGAGGTCGTGCCTGCTGTGCCAAGACGGCGTTCAATATCCGTCAGGCGGAAATCCACATCCTTGACCAGCTTGTCGAGGCGCGTCGTCATCTGGTCAATCTTGAAGGACGCCTCTTCCTGCGCGCCGGTCAGTTGGCGCTGCTCTTCCTCAAGGGCGCTGATCCGCTGCAAAAGAAGCGCGAGGCCATCCTGACTGACCCCGCCACCGGACGTTGTCGGCAAGGAGGAAGGGCTGCTGGGCGCGGCGGGCCGTGGCGCGGGGGTGGCGCCGGTATAAACCTGCCGCTGCATATCGGTGATATCCCGTTCGAGGCGGTTGATCCGGTCGACGAGCGCCTTGATCTCGCTGTTGCTCTGGGCCTGCGCTATTCCGGGCAGGGTGATTTGGGCAATCGCCAGCATCAGGAATCCGGTGAAAACAGCCACCCTGGCGGGAAGTCTCAACTTCCCGGTTTCCGTCCTTGAAACGCTCCAAATCATCAGCGGTACGCCCTTTCCTCACTCCGTCGGGTCTTGTTACAGGATACCAAACTTGTTCGAAATATTGGCATTTTTATGGCCAGCGCAAGTAGCACGGTCCTGACACAGGTCCCCTGCTCAAAAAAACGCCCGCTGTCGTCACTAAACCAGTTAGCGCGGCAGCGGGCGTCGGATCGTCTGGGTTGCGATTAATTTACAACCGAAACCGAACGGCGGTTCTGGGCCCATGCAGCCTCGTTATGGCCGAGGGCCACCGGACGTTCCTTGCCGTAGGAAATTGTCGACAGGCGATCTGCAGAAACACCCAGGGTTACCAGGTAGTTCTTGGCAGCCGTTGCCCGGCGATCACCAAGGGCGAGGTTGTATTCCCGTGTGCCACGCTCATCAGCATGGCCTTCGATCACAAGCGTTACCGTCGGATTAGCGTTCAGCCATGCGGCCTGCCGCTGCAACGTCGTCTGTGCTTCCCCGTTCAGGCTATATTCATCGAAACCGAAGAAAACCCGGTCGCCGACATTCAGAACCAGGTCTTCCTGGCTACCGGGCTGTACCGTGGTTGTGGTGGATTCGGTGACAACAGTTGTTGAAGAACCGGATCCGCCCGTCTGGGTAGCCGCGCCGCCACCTGAGCTGTCGCCGGTTTCTGTAGGTGCCGTTTCACAAGCTGCAACCAACAACAAAGCTGTGAAAATACTTAAAGTCTTAAGGCCTAGATTGAGCCGCATTTACTTAACTCCCATCCTCTGGAAATCTCTGAACTTTGGGTATCTCGCGCCCCGCAAGGATACAATGTATCAATGAGAAACGGCAAAAGATGGTCCCCCGAATATTTTTATCCCGTTAACTATAGTGGTTTGCAATCACCTGTTCAAGTTATACGGTGGCGACCACGCCGGATCGGACCCGTCGCCGGGCGTGATTACCTCGCGTTCGTTATATCCTGTTAGATCAACGGACCACAAGCGAACTTTATCGCCTGTGCCATCATTTTTTCCCCGAATCTGCCGGAAAAACATCAAAACACGCCCATTTGGCGCCCAGGTGGGCCCTTCATTATGAAATCCTTCTGTCAAAATCCGCTCTTGCGAGCCATCAGCGCGCATGACACCTATGGAAAACTGCCCGCCGGTGAGCTTTGTGAAGGCGATCAGGTCGCCGCGCGGAGACCATACAGGTGTGCCATAATTGCCACTACCGAAGCTGATCCGCTTCACATTTGAGCCGTCTGCGCCCATTACATAGATCTGCTGACGGCCTCCGCGATCCGATTCAAAGGTGACTTGCGTCCCGTCCGGAGAGAAGGACGGCGCCGTATCGATACCCGGATGATTGGTCAGGCGCTTCATATTCCGCGTCCGCAGATCCATCAAATATATTTCAGAATTGCCGTCGCGGGCCATGCTCATGACGACCTGGTTGCCTGAGGGCGAGAAGCGCGGCGCGAAAGTCATGCCCGGAAATTCCCCGAGGATTTCCAGCTGTCCGGTATCGAGGTTGTACAGATACACCCGCGGCTTCTCGTTGAAAAAGGACAGGTAGGTCAGGACCTGCTGCGTCGGGGAATAGCGCGGCGTCAGTACCAGTTCATTGCCGCTGGTCAGGAACTGGTGATTTTCGCCGTCCTGATCCATCACCGCAAGACGCTTGACGCGCCGGTCCGCCGGTCCGCTTTCCGAGACATAGACGATGCGGGTGGAGAAATACCCCTCCTCCCCGGTCAGCCGCTTATATATCTGGTCCGCGATCAGATGCGCTGTCAGCCGCCAGTTCGACGGCGGAGTGGTATATTGAATGCCGGTAAGATGCTGCTCCGCGAAGACATCCCAGAGACGGAACTGCACATTGATCTGGCCGTCGCCGAGCGCCCGCACCAGACCGGTGGACAACGCCTGCGCCGCAATTTTCCGCCAGTTGGCGAAGACGGGTGTTACCTGCAAATCCTTCGGGGCCTGAAGATAGGCGCGCGGATCGATATTGACGAACAGGCCGGATCGTTCAAGATCGGCGCGGATGACTTCCGCCATCTGCTTGCCGATTTTATTCGCTGCCTCGTTATCGGCATAAAAATCCGTCACCGCGATCGGCATCGGCTCGATATTGCCCTGGGTGATATCGATGACAAGTTCCGCCCGGGCAACGGTCGCAACCGATACCACCAGAACGAAGCCTGTCAGGAAAGCCAGGATTTTTTGCACTCTACCAATCATCATTCTTCCTATCACCTAGAACATATCTTTTGGATCGAAGTTCATCGTAATTTCGCGCCAGCGTTCATATTTATCCGCAGGCAGTTTATAGGGTGCGCACAGGATGACAGCACGCAATGCACTTTCCGCGGCAATCTTGTGAAAATCGCTTTTATAGGACCCCTGATTAACAATTTGTGGCTGACCGTTCAATGATCCGTCCTGATTTAGCCTGACTTCAATCGAAATTGCCAGATCTTCCGCATTCACTGCACCTGTCGGCACGTTCCAGCATCGTTGCACCTGCTGCTTCAACGCATCCAGCTCACTTATGGTCATCGGCAGGGACGCATCCATCGCCTTGCTTGAAGAGTTCGGCACTTTTTCAGCAGAATTTGGCTTTTTTATGTCAGCCGTATCCGGGGATTTTGCCGCCTGCTCGCGTTTCTTTTTATCGAGCAGCGCCTTCATCTGGTTCATGTCAAAGGCCGGCTTTTTCGGCTCCGGTTTTGGCTCGGGCTTCTTTGGCTCGGGCTTCTTCGGCTCGGGCTTTGGCTCCGGCTTGGGTTTCGGCTTCACCGGTGGTTTTGGAACCGGTTTTGGTTCCGCCTTGGGCTCGGGCTTGGCCTCAGGCTTGGGTTCCGGCGCGGGCTCAGGCTCAGGCTCCGGCTTGGGTTCCGGCTCCGGCGCA
>JBBDJF010000028.1:0-37257 GCA_040880045.1 Sneathiella sp. | reverse complement strand
CTCCACCGCCCTGCAACCGCTGCTCAATCGGCAGCGACAGGGGTTGCGTCGATAATATGGCGTGAAGCTCGCTGGCACCATACAGACCCGCCACGGGAACTCCAGACGCCGCCATTTTTCGCAGCTTTTCCTCCATTCCCGGCGTGAAGGACGCAAAGCCGCATATCCGGGCATGAGCAAGAGCGTCCCTGTCCTTTTGCCAGATCTGGTGATACATCTCGTCGCTGCCGAACAGATGCGTTATCGCATTCGCTTTTGCCGTCCTGATAAGCAGATCGATATCAAACTGGGTATTCAGGTAAACCGGCGCGCCGCCCGCGATAGCGGCTAGAGTCGGGCTCAACCCGAAAACCCCGCAAAAAGGCATAACGGCAAGAAACCGCGCGCCCTCTTTATCGAACCCCAGTGCCTTTGCACAATTATTGGCATGAAGCCCGACTGCACGCTGTATATGGACAACAAGTTTCGGGGCGTTGGTCGTCCCCGACGTTGTAAACATCAGGATCGGGCTATCCGGCCTTCCAACAGCAGGCACCGTTGGCGACGCCTCATCCATCACGAAAATATCAATTTCGATATTATTCAGGGGCGGAAGCGAATTGCTGTCCTTGTCTATGCAAGCAAGCATTTCCAGTTCCGGCAGCTCTGGAAAATCGAGCTCTGAAATCAGCGCATGGAAGTCCGTATAGCTGTTTCGCCCCTCAAATATCAGCATTTTTGCGCCGCTGGATTTAAGGATATGCTGTAGCTCCGCCGTGCGATAACGGGTATTCACGGCCCCGACGATGGCGCCGATACGGGCGCAGGCAAACAACAGCGCCATCCATTCGATTTTATTCGGGAGCCAGATGGCCACGCGGTCGCCTTCCACTATCCCGCGCGACGCCAGCCAGGCGGCGCTGACGGAGACCATCTTTTCAAACTCGGATGGGGATATGGCCGCCCCCTCTTCGGTGACGAAAATCGGGCGGGTATCTCCTGCCCTTTCCCAGGCGACTCGATCAACGAGGGCGCCATCGAAGGTAAGGTCGGTGAACGCCATCAATAAAGTTCCATGAGCCGTTCGTTATCCTGAAGCTCATCCGGCATTCCCTCCCAGATCATGGCACCGGACTTCATGACGATCGCGCGATCGGAGATTTTAAGCGCTTCACGCACATTCTGTTCCACGAGAAGGATGGAGAGCTTCTCCCGCTGCTGCAGGGCGCGGATCGGCGCCAGCAAATCCTGGAAAAGTTTCGGCGCGAGCCCGATGGAGGGTTCATCCATGAGCAGGATACGCGGCCGGTTGAGGAGCGCGCGGCCGATCGAGACCATCTGCTGCTGTCCGCCGGACAAGGTGCCTGCCGGGCGGTTCATGAATTCATTGATCGCGGGCAGGATATCCAACACCCATTCAACCCGGTCCGGCCGTTCCTTCTTCGGGACACCCGCCGCATGCATGCCAAGGGAGAAGATATCCCGCACCGACAGGCTGGGGAAAACCCCCCGCCCTTCCGGCACCATGGCCACCCCGCGGTCAGCGATTTCGCGGGCGGTTTGCTTCGTGGTTACTTCGCCATCAATGGTGATAACCCCTGACTCGGCGCCTAAAAGCCCGAACAGGCATTTCAGCAATGTCGACTTTCCCGCCCCGTTATGGCCGATCAGGCACAGCACCTCGTCTTCACGGAGTTCAACCGTGACGTCATTTATCGCCGGATGCCCGCCATAACCGGCGGTAATATTACTCGCGGCCAGAACGACAGATTTGCTCATGTGCGCTCTCCAAAGTAAATCGCTCGTAATTCCGGATCATTCAGCACAGTTTGCGGCTCGCCATCCGCCAGCAGCTTCCCCCGATCCAGAAAAGCGATCCGGTCGGAAATCCCGATAACGATATCGAGGTTATGCTCGATAATGCAGACGGTGACGCCTTGCCTCACCTCTTCGCGCAGGATTTCGAGAAATTTCTCGTAGGAATTCGGATCAAGTCCCGATGCCGGCTCATCGAGCAGCCAGAGCCGCGCGTCCGTTGCCATCACACGCGCCATGGAGAGAAATTTCCGTTCCGCATAGGCGAGGTCTTTTGCCCTGATCTTGCGCTTGGAAAGCAGGCCGGTGCGGTTCAGGACATAGTCCACCTTTTCACGGCGCGCCGTCCGTTGCACCCTGGTCAGGGGAACGGGCACGGAATTGTCCTCGATCGCCGTCAGGATATTGTCTTCAACGGACATTTCATTGAACAGCCGCAAATCCTGAAAGGTTCTGAGGATACCGGCACGGGCCGCCTGATAGGGCTTGATCCTGTTGATCGGGTTGCCGAGCCATTTGATTGACCCGCTGTCTTTCGCAAGCTCGCCGGTAATCACATTGAAAAGCGTTGTCTTGCCCGCGCCATTCGGCCCGACAAGGGTCGTAATGATACCGGCCCTGAGATCCATGGAAACGTCATCAACGGCCTTCACGCCGCCGAACGCCTTGTCGACATTGCGAAGTTCCATAAGGACATCCTGTGTGTCCGCAGCTGATGCACCCATTACTCTTTTCCTGTTTCGGATTGCTTCTTGCGGCCGACAATGCCGCCCGGCCGGTAAATCATCAGCAGAGCCATTCCGAGGCCGTAGATAATCTGCTGGATGGACCCGATCTCCGTCTGCGGAAGAAAATCCAGATAGCTGATCAGGCTTGGCAGCACGAGAAGAAGCGCAGCCCCGACAATCGGCCCGGCCTGCGTTCCGGTGCCGCCGATAATCACCATCGCCATGATCAGGACGGAGGTATCCAGCATGAAACTTTCCACATTGATGAAGCTGAAATAGCTCGCGTACAGCACCCCAGCCACCGCCGTGAAGGCGGAGGAGATAACAACGGAAATGGTTTTGATAAGCGGCACATTCTTGCCGAACGCCGCCGCCGCGCTTTCACTGTCGCGGATGGCCCGCAGGCTACGGCCGAAGCTGGAATGGACAAGGCGGTTGATAACGAAAAGAATGATGATAAGTGCACCCACGGTCACGAAGATAAACTGGCTGGGCTTGAAAACCTCATAGCCGACAATATCCAGCGGCGGTATACCGATCAGCCCGCCGATGCCACCCGTCACGCTTTTCCATTCAGAGAAGATGGTGACGGCAAGCACCTGCAACCCTAATGATGCCGCCACGAAATACTCCCCGCGCACCCTGAGTGCCGGTAACGCGAGGATCAGCGAGAGCAGCGCGCCCACCGCCATGGCGACAGGCAAGGTAACAAATATCGACGCATTGACATGCATCGCCATAAAAGTACCGGCATACGCACCAACGCCAAAGAATACGGCATGCGCAAGTGAGTAAATACCCGCATAGCCCATGATGAAATTGAGGGTGACGCCGAGGATTGAATAGATGGAGATGAGAATTACTAGATTGAGCAGATAGGCTTCCACAATACTTCCCTTCTCAATGAGCCGTGGAACGGCCCAAAAGACCGGACGGACGGATGATGATAAAAAGGAACAAAATTGCGAATGTCACTGCCTCGGTCCATTGCGAATCCACATACAGAAGCGCAAGACTCTCCGCGAGACCGAGGGCAAGCCCCGCGAGAAGCGTCCCCGTCACACTGCCGATACCGCCAACGATCGTCGCCGCCAGCGAGATCAGCATGACATGATGTCCCATGGCCGGATTAAGGCCCGACGTCGCGCCCGAAATGATCGCCGCCGGTACGACCAGAATGGACCCGATCGTAAAGGCGCAGGCGGATATAAAGCGCGGATTGAGGCCGAAAACACGGACAAGCTCAGGATTGTCAGACAAGGCCCTGAGCGCCTTGCCCATCTGGCTGTATTTGAGAAAACACCACAGGATGCCGAAGAAGACGGCCGCGCAGAGCATGGATATCCATGCCAGCGGCGCGACATACAAGCCTTCCATCAACTCGACGGAGAAGGAGAGCGGCGTCTGGACCGTGACGTAACCACGGCCAAAAATCATTCCGACCACATTCTGGACAACGATCCCGATCCCGAAGGAGGCAACGAACACCGTGAAGAAGGAGCCTTCATCGCGCTGGATCGGGACATACACAAATCTGTTCAGAAGCAGCCCGAAGATGATCGCCCCCGCCGTCGCGACGAGAGCGCCCGGAATCAGGCCGTAGCCGGATATATTCATGTAATAAAACAGGTACGCGGCAATGATGAAGGTTGCCCCATGCGCAAAATGAAATATCCGGGTTGATCCGAAAATCAACGAAAACCCGACGGCCGTCAGTGCGTAGAGAGCACCGGTCTGGAGACCGGTGATCGTCAACTGTAACGCTAGCATTTGCTACCTATTTCTGTTTATTTGCCGAAATCAATCGTGTCCAGAACTTCAGGCTTGCCATTCTTGACGGCCTTTACCTGAATGGGAAACAGCAGCGTGCCATTGCTCTGGAAGGAAACAGTCCCACCGACAAGATCAAAGCTATCCGTCGCCTGGCGTTTCGCCAGCAGATTAGCACCGGTCACCTCTTTACCTTCGGCTTCCAGGGCCTGGGCCAGAATCGCGTACAACAATGTCGCATTATAGTAATTAACGTTATAGGCAGTTGGCGCGCGATTGTACTTCGCTGTGTAATCCGTGACGAAGCGCTTGGTAACCGGATCGTCGGAGCTGTAGTTCACGCCCTGGCCTGTGACAATGATGCCTTCGGTTTCCGGCAAGGCAAGTGCGTCCGGCACCAGATAGCCTGAATAGGTAATAAGCTGCTGATCGACGCCGTTGTCACGCAGTTGCTTGACGATCTGGATTTGCTGCGCGCCATAGCTGGCGATGTAAACCGCATCCGGTTTTGCCGCCCGAACCTTCGCTGCGATACCAGAAAACTGCTGGGCTGTTGTCGGAACGGACATGGTTTCCACCAGTTCGCCGCCCGCCTCATTCAACGTGGTTTCCAGCTCGTCAAGGATGGAGTTGCCGAAGGGATCATCAATATAGATAAGGACGACTCGCTTAATGTCTTTTTCTTTTACAAGATATGGCATTACAGCGCGTACTTCGAGGTTTACGAGAGGAATAACGTTCCAGAAATACTCCCCGAGCGCCGCGAGATCGGGACCAACGCCGCCGCCGTTTACAGCAACGACTTCATTCCGTGTTCCCAATGTCGAAATCGCTTTCGATACGCCGGTAAAGGCGGACAGGACATAGGGCACATTCATGACATTCACGAGCTTCGTCATCCCGACAACGGCCGGCTGCGGGAGGCCCTGACTATCTTCATAGGCGATAGACATCGGACCGCTCAGCATCTTGTCCGCGTTCACATGTTCAACGGCAAGATCAGAGCCTGACATGAAGACGTCGCCATATGTCGCGTTGGGCCCGCTCAGCGGAAAGAGAGCGCCGATTGTATGATCTGCGGCGGAGGCTGCCCCCGGCAAAGATAGGCCGAGGGTGGCTATGACAGAAAATACGGCAAATAGATTTTTCATCTTTTTCATGGAGGGTTCCTGCTTGCTTATTATTGATTTTTGTTTCGCCCAGAATGATTTCTTTTCCCTGCCATGTCAACTTGAGACTTTAAGTGACACCGCCCCTGACCAACCGGAAGAGAAATATTCAATCTGAAATCAGGTAGTTACTCAATAGTTAATTTTTACTCACCCAGCATCCGGTCCAGTCGTTCCTTTGATTCCAGCAATTCATTGATGAAATCATACACGACTTCCTTCACGCTCGTTTCCTCCTTCATATCGCCGACAATCTGACCAACGGGGTAGGTCAGGAAATCCTTGGCGCGCACACGCTCAACACGTGACCGGCCTTCCTGCCACCAGAGATAATTCTGCAGCGGTGCCGGCAAGCAATCCGGGGCGCCAGTGACAGTCCAGGCTTGAGAAAACTTGTTATTCAATGTCCGGCAGGGTTTTCCCGTAACGCTGCGGGTCAGGATCGCGTCATTCGCTTCTGCTTCGAACATCTTCGCCTTGATTTCCGGTGGCACTTCACTCTGGACGGTTTTCAGCCAGATAGAGCCACACCATACACCCTCACAGCCGAGTGAGAGCGCCGCCGCGAGCTGCCGACCGCGTCCGACACCCCCACCACCCAGAACAGGCATCGGGTCAACCGCGTCAACAATGCTCGGCCAGAGTACCAAGGAGGAAACCTCACCGGTATGACCGCCCGCCTCCGTTCCGACCGCGATGACAAAATCACAGCCTGCTTCCTTATGTTTTACAGCATGCTTTGGCTTGCCTGCGAGTGCGGCAATTTTAATCCCCTTGCCATGCGCCGTCTCGATCAGGCTGGCCGGAGGCGTGCCCAGCGCGTTAACAATAAGCTTGATCGGATGGCTCATGGCTTTTTCAATCATCTCAAGGCTTTCCCGGGGAGTGAAATTCATGCCCTTGACGATATCGCGGCGGATACTCTCCTCCTCGCCTTCGGGAAGTTGCGGGATACCGGCGTCATCCAGCATCTTGCGCACAAAGGCGACATGCTCTTTCGGCAGCAGTTTCTCCGGCTCATATTTCAGGCTTCCTGAATCCTCGACATTGCCGGACATAAGGACATCGATGCCATAGGGCTTTCCCTCGATATGGTCGTCAATCCAGTTGAGCTCTTCTTCCAGACGCTCCGGATCCATTCGCGCCATGCCCAGCACGCCCATGCCGCCGGCCTTGGAGACTTCGACAACGACGTCCCGGCAATGCGAAAATGCAAAAATTGGCACATCGATACCGAACATTTCACATAGTTTGTTTTTCATTGTGTTCTTTCCTTCCGTTTCAATCCCGTGTGCCATCGCCATGCGGTCCAAGCTGCTTTTCAAGATACTGCACTATCCTTGAAAACCAATGTATTGTCCGTTATTTACCGGCTAGCTCTGGAATGTCAGGGCATGTTAGTTTAATTGGGGATTTATATATTGCGCCAATAGTCTATCATTAAAAAAGAAATTTTAACAAAGCGATATTTATGACCATGGCGCCAAATGAACAAAAATTCCCGCCGCCGATGATCGAGACGCCGAGTGCGTGGTACGGTCAGGAAATGGTCAGGAATACGAATATCTGGCTGACATATCTATCATCGGATGAGGTGTCGGAACTCGAAACGGCGGCGGAAAACTTTCTGTCCGGCGATCTCGATCTGGGAATGATATCACAGGACAATTTCCCGCTTCCTCTTTTGAAGGCGAGACTGGCAAGTTTGCGCGATAAACTGATGCATGGCATTGGTTTTGAACTTTTGCGAGGCCTGCCCGTGTCGCAGTACAGCCAGAAAATGGCGGCAACAATATTCTGCGGCATCGGAACCTATCTTGGCGCCCCTCGCTCGCAGAATGCCGCCGGCCATATCCTTGGACATGTGCGTGATCTGGGCTTAAACGCAAATGATGCCGGAACGCGGATTTATCAGACATCGCAACGCCAGACCTTTCATACGGATTCCACTGATGTAGTCGGCCTGATGTGCCTTCGCCCGGCGAAAGAAGGCGGGCAGTCCCTGTTGGTCAGTACTGTAACTATCTATAATGAGATGCAGAGACAGCGACCGGATTTGGTTGCGGCTATGTTTGAACCCGTTGCGACTGATCGGCGCGGAGAAATACCACCTGGCGAGAAGCCCTACTTTGAAATACCTGTCCTGAACTGGTCTCAGGGTTTTTTAACCGGTATTTATCAACGGCAATATGTCAACAGTGCACAGCGGTTTCCCGATGCGCCACGCCTCACCAATACCCAGATAGAGGCCCTGGATTATTTTGATATGCTGGCAAATGATCCCCGGCTGCACCTCTCCATGCAATTGCAGCCGGGTGATATGCAGTTCGTCTATAACCATGCCCTTATGCATGATCGGACAGCGTTCGTCGACTGGCCGGAGCCGGATGAAAGGCGTCATTTGCTGAGGCTGTGGCTGTCGCTGCCCGGCGACCGTCCGTTGCCAGACTGCTTCCGGCAACGCTATGGTTCAATTGAGATTGGCAATCGTGGCGGCATAGTTGTTGAAGGAACGAAGCTGAATGTTCCTCTGGATACCTAGATACAGTATTGTCACATCGCGACAGGTTTGAACCCTAGATTGGCACGAAAATATTTTTCCCGTCTTTGTTTTTGACGTTTCCTCGAGCCCCCATAAAATCCTGATCGACCATATTCTGAAGGAGGACGGGATCGTCCGGGGTATTTGCGATAAACCGGCGACCATCATCCAACCGGCCAAACAGGATCGCGTATGATGGGCCGTCCCGATCATGCATCACCGTATATGTCTCAATGACAGATGATCCATTCGCAATCTCGACGACTTCTGGACCTACATCCTCGTCAATACTCCGTTGATAGATCGAAGGGTCTTTAGGCTTGAACGGTCTGGTCGGCGGCGTAGTCGAATAAATGCCAACGGACTGCTTGGTCACGTAATTCCCGTTGGCCGTTATCATTCCCTTGCTCTCAGGTACTTTCCGCACCTCATCCATCATTTGCGCGATAGAATGCGTAACGTAATTGTTTCCGGGGCCCCCAAAGTATGGAAGTCCGCCGGTGACCGTTAGCCCTCGGGGATCGTTCTCGGAAATCCCCATTTCTTTGCACGCGATTTCGACAGCGGATGGAAAGCAACTGTAAAGATCAAGTTTATCGATTCCGGAAATGTCGGTCTCAGCCATTTCCAGAGCTTCCTTCGCGACAATTCGCATTGCTGGCGACGAATGAAAATTATGGCGGTCTGAAATAAACCAGTGATCATGCGCATCCGCACAACCATGCAGGTAAACCCACCGCTCCTCGGGAATACCGAGTTTCTTGGCTTTGGCAACCGATGTCAGGATAACTGCCGCTGCCTGATCAATATAGGCGTTTGCATTCATCAATTTTGTATAGGGGAATCCAATGAATGGATTATCCGGTCCAACTGAGGAAATTTGCTCAGCCGAGTAACCCTGCCTCCGGTCGGCGAGAGGATTAGTGCTGGCAACTTTAGAAAACCGGGAAAACAGTTTACCCATGGATGCCATATGTTCAGGAACCGAACGTTTTAAATGATGACGTATACTGTTTTCAAAAAGTGGATAGGAAAAGATCGCGCCTGCCATGCGATGGCGATCTTCATTATCATTCCAGCCCCTGGTAGAGACTCCCCAATGTTCAGGCGCCTCGCCCATATTTTCGTTCCAGTCGAGCTCAAGTTTTGCTCTTTGAGCATTCCTCTGGGTGGCAAGCGCTTCTCCGCCGCAGATAAGAGCCGCATCGACTTTTCCAGCCGTTACCATTTCACAAAGCCTGTTCACACACCATTGGGACATGTTCCCGCCCGGATAAGTATAAATCAGTCTTTTCGCCGCCATATTACCGATCCGGTTGGCAATTGACTTCGGCGGATTCTTAGAGCCTCCGAACGGGCTTGCGAACCGCCAACTCGTATCCGCAAAGGAACGAATGACGATGATCGTATCAAGCGCAGTCAGTAAGGCAGCGCCTGCGCCGGCATTTTCAGCAGCTTTTCTTACGGCGGTTGCGGCGAGATCCATGGGCCCTAATGCCATTGCTGGGTCGGGCTCCCGTTGCGTTATCTGGCCACAGCCAACAAGAACCGGGGTAAGGCTATCTTCCGTGGGCATATCTCTTTTTGCTTTTTATCTAATGCCAAATGTTATTCTGAGTATGAGGCTTACAGCGGATCGGTGTCAATTGGCAATGCAGTAACGCCAAAGACCAAGGTTCTGCCGGGATTCAGGGGGAAACTGGAATGAATCCAAGCTCGCCCCCGTTTAAGTGGAGGAATTAGCAATCTGAAACGAAACAGCTTTTGATAATTTTCCTGTTTATCAGGAAAGCTACTAACTGGAAAATAATAGTCATTTACTCGGCCGCCTGTCGAACAATGGTATCATTCAGGATTTCCGCGATTTCGGAACGGCAGGAACCGCAGTTCGTGCCAGCTTGGACACAGGTGCCTATCGACGCCAGATCGTTGCACCGTTTTTCCACTATCGCATTTAAAATCTGGTTGCGGCCAATCGAAAAGCAGGAACAGACGATGGCCCCGATATCCGACTCTGCGTTTCCGGGTCTGCCCGCCAGCACTTGATATCGACTGTCCTGATTTTCATGGACCGATGCGAGCTGGTTGATTAGCCAGACTCTTGAGACGCTGACAAGGGTGGAAGACAAATAGACAGCAGCTTTTAGTTGCTCGTTTTCGAAAACGGCGTAACGATATTCCTCTGCCCCCAGGTCCTGATATGTAATCAGTTCGCCCGTCCCGATCAGATTCCTTGCCAATTGGGTATAGTTGTCAGGAGTTTTACTGCCTGCGAATTCGACCCGCCAGCCGCCCGTGCATTTTGCAAGCGACCAGTAATCAGCCGCTGCCATAACCGGCTTGTCACATACTACCATAAATCCGTAATAGCGCGCGGCAAAAGGCCGAATTGCGCAGGGAATATTCTTGGCTGCGGGCTGACCGGAGAAAGGATCAACCACTGCCGGAACGAGGCTATTTACACGGGCATTCGAGGCGAACTGATCAGTCCAGTGCATGGGAACGAAGACTGATTTGCGTCGGGCGCGATCCGTCAGCAGCGTCCGTACAACAATAGATCCAAGATCATTGTTTATTTCGACGAGATCGGCGTCTCCTATGCCCATTTCAGCGGCATCGACGGGATGTATTTCAGCAAAAGGTTCCGCAAGATGCTGGGACAACCGCGGGCTCTTTCCGGTTCGCGTCATGGTGTGCCATTGGTCGCGAATTCGACCCGTGTTGAGGGTAAAGGGATGATCGAACGAAAGGCCGCTGGCCGCTGTTTCCTTCAGCGGATAAAACCGTGCCTTGCAATCCGGCGTATAGAACCGGCCATCAGCAAAGAACCGGGTTTCCGACGGACATTCGCCACGTCGATATGGCCATTGAACCGGCTTGAAATCACTAAATTCTGCGAAGGTCATGTCCGCGATAGCCCCAATATCGAAATCGCGGCTTCCCTCGTTTTCAAATGCTGATAGGGCGGCATATTCTCTTGCTATCGACGCGGCATCCGGGAAATCGAATGCTTCCTCAAATCCCAATCTTTTGGCCACTTGGCAGAGCTGCCACCAGTCGGCACGCGCTTCACCGGGTGTCGGCAGAAATTTCTGCTGGCGGGAAATCCGCCGCTCAGAATTGGTGACCAGCCCCTCTTTTTCTCCCCAGCCCTCACTTGGCAGCTTCACATCCGCATAAAGGGTCGTGTCGGTTTCCTCCATGATATCCGAGATAACTACAAAGGGGCAGGTTTTGAGCGCCTCTCTCACCGCGTCTGCGTCAGGCAGACTATCAACAGGGTTTGTACCCATGATCCACACCGCCTTTATCTTGCCTTCGCGAATGCTACGGAACATATCGACGGCTTTCAGACCGGGCGTATCAGCCAGCACAGGTGACTGCCAAAACCGCTGCACTATCGAGCGATGAACCGGATTTTCAATATCCATATGGCAAGCGAGCATATTGGCCATGCCGCCAACCTCGCGCCCGCCCATGGCGTTTGGCTGCCCGGTCACCGAGAAGGGGCCCATCCCTTCGCGGCCGATCCTCCCCGTTGCCAGATGGCAATTTATGATGGCGTTCACCTTGTCGGTTCCGGCTACCGACTGGTTAACGCCCTGGCTATAGAGGGTGACGGTTTTTTTCGTCTGCGAAAATATCCGGTAGAAATCCATCAACTCAGCTGCATCAAGCCCGGTCCGCTCAGAGATATCTGGAACTGCAAGGGACGCCGCCGCCAACGCGTCTTCGAAGCCCGTCGTATGGGAGTCAATATACTGCTTATCAAGCTTGTCGTTCGCGCTTAAATAGGCCAGTAATCCCTGAAACAGCGCGACGTCCCCATCGGGATTAATCGCAAGATGCATGTCAGCAAGATCGTTGGTCATTGTCTGTCTCGGATCGACCAGAACAACCTTCATTTCTGGTCGAACGGCCTTAGCCGCGACTATCCTCTGATACAGGACCGGATGGCACCACGCGAGATTTGATCCGACCAGAACAATCAGGTCCGCAAGCTCCAGGTCCGCGTATGTTCCGGGAACCGTGTCGGTACCGAAGGCGCGGCGGTGACCGGCAACACTGGAGGCCATGCAAAGACGGGAGTTTGTGTCGATATTGGCGCTGCCGATATAGCCCTTCATCAGCTTGTTGGCGGCATAATAGTCTTCCGTTAAAAGCTGTCCCGAAATATAGATGGCAACAGAATCAGGACCATATGCCGATACCGTCTCCCGGAAATTCATAGCCACAAGATCGAGTGCTTGATCCCAGCTTGCGCGTTTTCCCGCAATTTCCGGATACAGCAACCGCCCGGATAGATCCATCGTCTCACCGAGGGCCAATCCCTTGGAGCAAAGTCGGCCGAAATTCGCCGGATGATCTGGATCGCCCGTGACGGAAACGAAGCCGTCTTCATCTTGGGACGCCAGGATACCGCACCCAACTCCGCAATAGGGGCAGGTGGTTTTGACAGCCATTATATCCCCAGTTTCATTCATGCAGATTTTCTCAAACTGGATGGGAAATTGAGATCGAGATGGATGTCGTCGCCGTCGAGCTTCACCGGAAACGACAGAGTTCCTCCCTCGTCCGCTTCTTGCGCCTCTCCGGTTTCAAGCGAAATGACCCAGTTATGGAGCGGACAGGTGACGCAATCGCCATGGATGATTCCCTGGCTCAACGGGCCGCTCTTATGCGGACATTTATCTTCAAGGGCAAAAACCCGATTCTCGGCGGTGCGAAAGACAGCAATGGTGATGGCGCCATTCCGCACTCTCCGGGCACCCCGCCTCGGAATATCAGACAAGCGGCCAACACGGACCCAGTTTGGAACTACTTCACTCATTCGGCCGCCTCCAGAGTCAAATCTGACATCGGCATGAACTCGTGCTTGTCCTTGCCCGAGACCCGCTCTGACCAAGGATCGACTTGTGCAAATTTCTGCGAAAAGACGAAGCGGTCGAAATATCCCTGGCGCGCCGCTGCATCTTCCATTATCTGACGGCGGACTTCGTCCAGCCCTATACGATTCGCCCATTTATAGATGCGTTCAAGGTAATGGCCCTGCTCACGGTACATCTGGGTAAGGGCAACGATATGCTCTAAAACTTCATCCGCGGTTTTAACATGCCCCAGAACTTCCGTTCCCTTGATATCGAGACCTGCGGCCCCGGCAAAGTGGATATCGAAGCCCGAATCCACACATATAATGCCGATGTCCTTACAGGTCGCTTCGGCACAGTTCCTCGGACAGCCGGAAACCGCCATTTTCACTTTTGCCGGCGTCCAGGATCCCCACATGAATTTCTCGATTCTAATGCCGAGGCCCGTTGAATCCTGGGTCCCAAACCGGCACCAGTCCGTACCAACACATGTCTTCACGGTCCGGAGACCCTTGGCATAGGCATGACCGGAAACGAAGCCCGCCTCACCAAGATCAGCCCAGACTGCGGGCAGATCCTCTTTTCGAACGCCCAGCATATCGATCCGCTGGCCGCCGGTAACCTTGATGGTCGGGATGTTGAACTTATCAGCGACATCGGCAATGGTCCGAAGCTCGGTTGCGGATGTGACCCCGCCCCACATCCTCGGGACGACGGAATAGGTGCCATCCTTCTGGATATTGGCATGAACCCGCTCATTGATGAACCGGGACTGATAGTCGTCCTCATATTCGGCTGGCCAGTCGCTTATCAGATAATAGTTGAGCGCCGGTCGGCATTTAGCGCAGCCGCAGGAGGTTTTCCATTCCAGCGCCTGCATAACTGCTGGCAGGGTTTTAAGAGCCCTCGCCCGGATCAGGTGTCTGACATCATCATGCCCGAGATCCGTGCAACCACAGACAGGCGTCACGGCGGATGGCTTGTATCCATCCCCAAGAGTGACCGTCAGAAGCTGTTCAACAAGCCCCGTGCAGGTACCGCAGGAAGATGACGCCTTTGTATGGGCCCGAACGCCATCAAGTGAGGTCAGGCCCATTTCTGTAATCGCCGTCGTGATCTGGGATTTACAAATGCCGTTACAGCCGCAGATTTCCGCATTATCTGGCAAGGCTGCAACGGCCGCCGTAGGGTCCAGCGGGGCACCCCCTTGATAGGCCTGGCCGAAAATAAGCGTGTCGCGCATCGGCGAGATATCCGTCTGCTTTTTGAGAAGATCAAAGAACCACGGACCATCGGACGTTTCGCCATAAAGTACCGCACCAATGATCCGGTTGTCATTCAACACAAGACGTTTATAAATCCCGGCCATGCCGTCACGCAGGATTATTTCCTCGCGGTCCTCGTCATCGATAAAATCGCCTGAGGAATAGAGGTCAATTCCCGTCACCTTCAATTTTGTCGCCGTGACCGACCCGTTATATTCCGAAGTGCCGCCCAGCAAGTTCTCCGCCAGCACCTTCGCCATTTCATACAATGGTGCAACCAGACCGTAACAAAGTCCGCGATGCTCTATACATTCGCCGAGAGCATAGATATCCGGATCCGATGTTCGCATATCATCGCCAACGACGATGCCCCGATTACAGTCAATGTCCGCACTCGCGGCAAGAGCCGTCGATGGCCGGATACCAACGGCCATGACGACGATGGAGGCCTCTATTTCCCGTCCATCATCAAGCAAGACACCAGCGACCCTGCCATCTTTTTCGAGAATCTTTTCCGTATTGGCTTCGGTAATCACTTCTATGCCGCGGGCGACAATCGCGTCTTCAAGCAGATGTCCGGCAGTCGGGTCCAGCTGCCGCTCCATCAGTGTCGGCATCAGATGCAGGACGGTTACCTCCATGCCCTGCTCTCTCAGCCCGGCTGCGGCTTCAAGTCCAAGCAGGCCGCCACCGATGACAACAGCCCGTCCGCCCGCTTTTGCTGCCGACAGCATCTGTTCGACATCATCAAGATCGCGATAAACCAGCACCCCTTCCAGCGTATGGCCGGGCAGCGGGATCATGATGGGAAGAGAACCGGTAGCAATGACCAGCTTGTCATAGGGTGCCGTAATTCCGTTTTCCGCCGTGACTGCTTTCGCGTTCCGGTCAATCTGTGAGACCCTTGCACCCTTGTGCAATGTCACCTGATGATCCCGATACCAGTCGTCATCGTGGGTGATGATATCGCTGTAGGTTTTTTCTCCGGACAGAACCGGCGACAGCATCAAACGGTTGTAATTCACCCGCGGCTCCGCATTGAATATGGTCACTTCAAAAGCATCGGGGTCCATGTCGAACAGATGTTCCAGCATCCTTCCCGGCGCCATTCCATTGCCAATAATCACGAGTTTTTGTTTCATCTCTCGCTCCGTCAGTTTGCAGTTGAAGAAACAGGCGTCGTCGCTGATGCCTGCCGGGCGATGCGATCCGCGCGCTTTTGCCGGATGGACTCAAGCTGCGCTTCACTTGGATTGGCGCCGCCCTCATAGGCTTCGAGGAAGCCAAGAAGCTCCTCCCGGTATGCGTAATAGTCCGGATGCTCCAGCAGTTCCTTCCGGGAACGCGGTCGCGGAAGATCGACCTTCATGATATTACCGATACGGGCGTTAGGGCCGTTCGACATCATGACCACGCGGTCAGCGAGCAAAATGGCCTCATCAACGTCATGGGTCACACAGAGCGTCGTAACTTCTGTTCGCTTCCAGACTTCCATCAGCACATCCTGCAGTTCCCATCGGGTCAGGCTGTCGAGCATGCCGAATGGTTCGTCGAGCAATAATAGCTTCGGCGAAAGCGCGAACGCGCGGGCAATACCCACCCGCTGCTTCATACCGCTGGAAAGTCCAGCCGCAGATTTCTGCATGGAATCCCCGAGACCAACCTTGGAGAGGTAATATTCGACAATATCCCGCCGTTCAGCCTTGCTTGCCTTCGGATAGACCCGATCAACGCCGAGTGCGACATTGTCATAGGCGGTCATCCAGGGCAGCAGCGACGGTGCCTGAAAGACTACTGCCCGGTCAGGACCGGCTTTCGTCACATGCGTTCCATCCAGAACGATCGCCCCGTCACTGATGCTGTTCAGCCCGGCACACATTGACAGGACAGTAGATTTTCCACATCCCGAATGGCCAATCAGCGTGATGAATTCACCCTTGTTGATTTTCAGATCAAATCCGTCAACAACAGTAAGCGGCCCGGTGGCGGTGGAGTAGACCTTGGTTGTCTGACTGAAATCCACATAGCGGTCGGTTCTGGGCGAAGATCCGGCCTCAATATAGGCGGCAGGCAATGTATCCTTCTGGGTGATAGGAACAACATTGGGCAGGACAATATCGTCCTGATCTGCAGTACCGGCGCGCGCTGCGCCCAGCTCCATTAGATATTCAGTGATCTCACCCCGCAGGCGGATAAACGCAGGATCATTGTTCATGTCCGCCCGGTCGCGAGGGCGGGCGAGATCAACCCTGAATTCTTTCCCTAACTTCGCCTTCGGTCCGGGTTTCAGTGGGATAACCCGGTCTGCAAGAAGAATTGCCTCGTCGACATCGTTGGTGATGAGGATGATGGTTTTCTTTTCCCGCTCGGAGATTTCGGCGAATTCGTCCTGTAACTTCGCTCGGGTAAGGGCATCAAGTGCAGAGAGCGGCTCATCCATGAGCAATACTTCAGGCTGCATCGCGAGAGCCCGGGCGACCGCTACGCGCTGGCGCATACCGCCGGAAAGCTCTGCGGGCCTACGATTTTGCGCATGGTCCAGGCCGACCATCTCGATATATCTCTGCGTGATCTCCGCACGCTCGGCTTTCTTCTTTTTCTTGAAAACCGTATCAACCGCCAGGGCCACATTTCCTCTAACAGACAACCAGGGCAACAGGGAGTATGATTGGAAAACCACACCGCGCTCAGGATCGGGACCGGTCACTTCCTTGCCCTTGAAGATAATTCCACCACTATCAGGCTTGATCAGGCCGGCGAGTGCGGAAATCAGCGTGGTTTTCCCGGATCCTGAAAAGCCCACAATCGCGATGAACTCTCCCTCCTCGACCTTGAGATTGATATTGTCCAGAATTTCGGCTCTGGCCTTTTCACCATCAAAATGCTTCGACAGGCCTGAAATTTCGATAAATGACATGCCACCCTCCTATCGGTTTGCCGAAAAGGTGAATGCCCGTTGCAAGGCATACATCACTCTGTCCAGTGCGAAACCTATCAACCCGATGGTCAGAACCGCCACCATGATCTTGGCCAGCGACTGCGACGAACCGTTCTGGAACTCATCCCAGATGAATTTCCCCAACCCCGGGTTCTGCGCCAGCATCTCAGCTGCAATCAAAACCATCCAACCGACACCGAGCGACAAGCGTAAACCTGTAAAAATCAGGGGAAGCGCAGAGGGCAGAACCAATTTGGTCACTGTCTTCGCCGTCGGAAGCTGCAGCACCCGACCGACGTTCATCAAGTCCTTATCGACCGAAGCAACGCCAAGCGCCGTATTGATCAGGGTTGGCCAAAGCGAACAGAGCGTGACCGTCACGGCGGAAATTACCATTGATTTGGGAAGCAACTCCGATGGATCCGCATAGGCGGCTGAGATGATCATGGTGACGATGGGTAACCAGGCGAGCGGAGAAACCGGTTTGAAAATCTGGATAAGCGGATTTATGGCACCATTGAATGATTTTGAAAGCCCCGACGCGATCCCGAGCGGGATGGCAATAACGGCAGCAATGACGAAGCCCAGTCCCACGGTAAACAATGATGTAAATATCTGATCGATATAAGTCGGTTTGCCGGTATAGTCGCGGTGCTTGACCATATCTGCCTTACCCTCTGCAACCAGCTTGTCATTCCGCGTATCCTGGCGTTCATAGAATGCAGCGGCCTTTTCCCTTTCGCGCACATGATCGTTCCAGAGATTGACTGTTTGTTCCCAGACCTGAGTCGGCCCCGGAATTGCCCCAAGCGACGTTTTGACCTGCGGCGCCAAAACGGCCCAAGCGAAAATAAAGAGACAAATCCCGAGCAGCGGAATGAACAAGACACGGCGAAGTTCAGCCAACTGCTCTTTCGGGTTGTCACCGATGGCCATCTTGATCAGCGGCGTCAACCAGGAAAGCCCGAGCGCATCCAGCCATCCGAACGCCCGGTTGACGATCGAGAACAACTTTTCCCTTTTCGCAATCTGTCGGGCCGTCAAACGGTCAGCCGCTGCTTCATTTGCGGTTGTTTCGGACATTATTTGATCCTTTACCATTGATAAGTTACTGGCGCATCCAGGGTTGCGGATGCGCCTGTCGTGGGAGGACTACCCTCCGGTTACAACGCCGCCGTTCACTTTTTCACCGGATTTCAAGCCGATAGTGAGCGAGTTGATATAGGCATTGGGTGTACGCCCGTCGTAGGGAATATTGTCGATGAAGTCGGCGGTCGGTTCACGATAACCGTCTGTATCCCAAGGGAAATCCGCTTTGTCTACATGGCCCTCATCCACCAGCATCTGCGCCGCCTTCAGGTAGATTTCCGGCAGATACACGGATTTCGCAACTTCGGCATACCAGGCATCGTCTTTCTGCTCGGCAATTTGACCCCAACGGCGCATCTGCGTCAGATACCAGATGGCATCGGAGTAATATGGATATGTCGCGAAATAACGGTAGAAGACATTAAAGTCGGGGACTTCCCGCTTGTCGCCTTTTTCATACTCGAAAGTACCCGTCATGGAATTGGCTATAACCTCGGCGTCAGCTCCGACATACCCTGAGCGCGCCAGGATTTCGACAGCCTCAGGGCGATTGGCGTTATTGTTCTCGTCGAGCCATTTGGCGGCGCGAATAAGTGCCTTCGTCAGTGCGAGCGTCGTATTGGGGTATTGTTTGGTGAATTCCTTAGTTACACCGAACACTTTTTCCGGATTGTTCTTCCATATCTCATAGTCAGTAATGACAGGAACCCCGATGCCTTTGAAAACGGCTTGCTGGTTCCAGGGTTCGCCAACGCTATAGCCGACGATGGTCCCTGCTTCCATGGTCGAAGGCATTTGCGGCGGCGGCGTTACGGACAGAAGGGCGTCCGCTTTGATCTGACCCGATACATCAGTCGGCGAATAATATCCCGGATGAATGTCACCGGATGCCAGCCAGTAACGAAGTTCATAATTATGGGTGGAGACAGGAAAAACCATTCCCATGTTAAACGTTTTTCCATCTGCCTTGAATTTATCCACCACTGGCTTGAGAGCGGACGCCTTGATTGGGTGTACCGGCTTATTTTCGGCGTCCATGGGGACATGCTCTTTCATCATCGCCCAGACGTCGTTCGAGACGGTGATGCCGTTGCCGTTCAGATCCATCGAGAATGGCGTAACGATATGCGCCTTCGTACCGTAGCCGATTGTTGCCGCAAGCGGCTGACCGGCAAGCATATGAGCGCCATCGAGTTCGCCGGTAATGACCCGGTCGAGCAACACCTTCCAATTGGCCTGCGGCTCAAGGGTGACAAAAAGGCCTTCGTCCTCGAAATATCCCTTCTCATAAGCGATGGCGAGGGGCGCCATATCCGTGAGCTTGATAAAGCCGAATTTTAATTCGTCCTTCTCAACGTCAAGCATCTCGGCCGCAGTAATTGGCACGCCAGATACTATTATAATAGAAGAGGCTGCGGCGACCATGAATGTTCTGCGCAAGAAATCTAATGCTTTCATCTCAACTCTCCTTTTCATCTGCCCCATCAGGCCAGATCAAAAAAAAGCCGCCTACCGCTCAATGCACCGAAGAAACGGTGTCATCGCGATGGGCGACTTTGCCAAAATTACACCCGTCATTGGGTGGTTATAGGGGGACCAATCTTTGGTCTATCCTTTACTAAGCATGTATCATGCCAAATCACAGGAAATAAAAAATATCATTATTTTTCAAATGGATATGAAGAATAAGGAAAAATGAATATCTAAAATTTTCTTAGGGGAAGTGCTAAAATATTGTGCAATGCACATAAAACAAGCTTAATCCAGTCTCATTCCCTTGGAGATTGAGAGCGGATATATTCTTCGATTTTATCGGGATCAAACAGAACACCGTCAAAGAATCCATCCGGGCCCAGATAGAGGATATTCTTGCCCGCCCCGACCGCCGTGGCGGTTATCAGAGCGCCTTCAACTTTAGAGTTTGCCGCCGGAACCGCTATCTCCATCTGTGAGACGGCGCGACGGAAAAGATCCGGTGCGAAGCTAGCTGCCGCAAGTTCGACATTTTCCGGGCAGAAGGAGGCCTGACCCGAGCGCACCATCTGGCTGTAATACCAGAGGGCATGGCTACGCCAGGGAAAATTGGCTGCCCGGTTAAAGGTAATGAAGAAATCTGAATCCTGTATCCTCTGCTCCCCCGTAGTCGCAATATTACCTGAAAGCGCCGGCAGGATAATCTTTGCAGAGTGATCAAGATATTCAGTACGGGAGAGAATTTCGGCAAGTTCAGCGTGATTTTCAGAGTCAGCGCACCAAATGGCGGCGTTGACGAGACTGCAGATAATCCGGTCAAGCAGCTCAGGATAAGCTGTCGCAAACCGTTTGGAAACGCCAAGGACTTTTTCGGGACTTGATTGCCAGAGACGCGACTTCGTCGTCAATATGGCCCCGGCTCCCGACGCAACGGAGGCCGTATTCCAGGGTTCGCCGACGCAATAGCCGTCTATGTTTCCCCGTGAAAGGGCGTCCGGCATGAAGGACGGGGGTAAAATGACAATCTGCAAATCCTTTTCCGGGTCGATACCGCAAGCCGATAGCCAATAGCGTAAATCGTAGCTATGGCTGGAATAGGGATGAACGACTCCGAAAATCAAATCCGGCAAATTCCGGTCTCGTCGCCGACCAATCAGGCGAGCAAGAGACTTGCCCGCGATTCCAGGGTCAAGCGATCCATCATATCCGTTTTCCCGCAACAATTCATGAAGCGAAGTCGAGACCGTTACCGCATTGCCGCCAAGCCCGAGTGCCATCGGTGCCAGTATCTCCACCGGTACCGGCGACAGGCCAATGGCGGCGGCGACAGGCATCGGTGCCAACATATGAGCAATATCGAAATGCCCAACAGCCATCCGGTCGCGGATATTGGCCCAGGATATCTCCCGAGCAAGTTCAAGGTTGATTCCGGCGTCTTTCGCGAAGCTTTTCTCGCGCGCTGCAATCAGTAAAGCTGCGTCTGTCAGGGGTATGAAACCCGCCCTTACCTTATCCATTTGCCCGCTTCCCACTCATTACCTATTTGTCGTTCATCAGTTTTTCCGCAGTTACCAGACTCTGCGCAATATCGGCAATTTTCCGGTTCTGGTTCATCGCTGTCTTGCGCAACAGCTTGTAGGCCTCTTCTTCATCGATATTCTTGGCATTCATCAGGATGGTCTTCGCCGCGTCGATCATCCGCCGTCCGGCAAGCTCATCACGCGCGTCCTGAAGCTCCCGCGACATCCGCGCGAACGCGTTGAATCGGCTGATCGCCATATCGAGGATGGGCTTGACACGCTCCTTGGTCAGTCCGTCAACAATATAGGCGGAGACGCCTGCCTCAACCGCCGCCTCGATCGAAGCCTGGTCGGACTGATCGACAAACATGGCGATTGGCCGTTTCACGCTCCGCGATAACTGGAACATGCTCTCCAGTAAATCCCGGTTCGGATTTTCAAGATCGATAACGATGACGTCCGGCGAAATCTGCTCAATATTCCGGATCAGGCCAAAAGTTTCGCCGACAACCTCCACACGCTCATAACCGGCTTCACGCAAGCCCGCCTCGATGATGGCCGCCCTGATTTTATTTTCGTCAACTACGAGGACTGATAGATTGGAAACTGACATACGGTATTTTTGCGCATGCGAAATATTTGTGCAACGCAAAATATTAGGGGTGTTTGGATGACGTAGTCATCTATGGACTGGACCCAGAAACAGGGCGGCAGAGACGAATGCCGGATTATCGGCTCTGATCAATGCGTCTCTGTTCACAAGGGATATCGCCAAATCCCCCGGTTCTGCGCGCTTCACGGGCGGCCCCGGACTGGATCCGGGTTCGCCTCGAGTGAAGTGGTGGAGATAGCGGTCTCATGCGAACTCGTCTCTGCCATTTTCCCTGTTAAACAGGGAAAAAACAGGGATTCTTGGCCATTTTGGTCGCATTTAGGTTGCTATGTTCCTCTAACTCCCTAATTTAATGTATATTTTTATTAATATCCTTACACAAGTAACAAGGAAATTTAGATTTCTATCAGGGAGATAATTTTGAGGAACAGGGAAACAAATTAGCATTTATCCTGGAAAATTATGTGACGTCAGGCATCCATTACTTTGTCAGAGGAAAATTGTTTCCTGAGTTCAGTTTTCAGGATTTTTCCGTAGTTACTTTTAGGCAGCTGATCGACAAAGAAGTACTCCTTGGGCCGCTTGAACCTGGCAATGTTATCCAGGCAAAGCTTCTCAAGTTCCTCCGTTGTAACGGATGCCCCTTCCCTCAGCACGACAAAGGCAACGACTTCTTCACCCCAGTCCGGCTCTGGTCGTCCGACAACGGACACTTCGTCCAGCCGACTGTCCATCAACAGGACTTCTTCTATTTCTCGGGGATAAATGTTGGTACCGCCACTTATAATCATGTCCTTGGATCGATCTTTCAATGTTATAAATCCGTCTTCATCCATCAGCCCGATATCGCCGGTATGGAGCCAGCCATCCCTGATAGTACGGCTCGTAGCTTCCGGATTATTCCAGTACCCGGCCATGACCACGTCACTCCGGAGAAGAATTTCACCAGGTTCCCCGACCGGGACTACTCCGCCTTCTTCATTGACGATACGAACCTCGACCCCTGTACGCGGGAGGCCGATGCTTGCCAGCCTTTTCTCATATTTCGGATGGTTAAAATCGGCATGAAGGTCCTTGCTGAGGCTGGTTCCGGTATTCGGCGACTCGCCCTGCCCGAAAATCTGAACCAGGCACGGTCCAAAAGCTGAAATAGCGCGCTTGGTATCCTCCAGATACATGGGGGCGCCACCGTAATATATGGTCTTGATATTTTCCACCTTGGCAGAAGGTGCCCCCGGGTGGTTTGTCATGCGCGTTAACATTGTCGGCGCCGCCATAAAGGTTACATTTTCATAGGTTTCAAGGAGGCCAAAAACCTCTTCCACGTTAAACCCGCCGCTTTCCGGCAAAACATGGTGTGACGCCTTGACCAAATGCGGAAGCGCGTAAAGGCCATTTCCATGGGAAAGCGGGGCTGTATGCAGATAGGTATCGTCAGGCGAAAGTTGATCAATGTCCGCATAATACCGCAAGGCCATACCCAGCAGGGTTCGATGAGTGAGCGTTGCTCCCTTCGGGCGCCCTGTCGTCCCACTGGTGTAGAAAATCCAGGCGGGATCTGTGTCCGATACGTCAACCATATCGATCGGCGTATTTTTGGTCAGGGTTTCATATTCACCATCATTAACGCAGATAACCTGCTCAAATCCGCCAACTGTTCCGAGGGACTCGCAAATTCCCTCAATCAGGTTCCCGGTCACAAAACAGATTTTAACACCGGCATTTTCAAGGATGTAGGAGAATTCTTTCGGATGCAGTTTGGAGTTCATCGGCACGGTACAGAGTCCCGCATGCCAGCAGGCAACCAGAATTTCCAGATATTGCGGTGTGTTGGTCATTGCAAGGCCGACACGGTCCCCCATGCTCAGTCCCAACTCACCCCGAAAAGCCCCGGCGAGACCCTTGACCCGATCTGAAAGCTGGCTGTAGGTGTGCAGCTGCTTCGTCCCGAGAGAGACGGCCGGTTTATCTCCGTATACCTTGGCAACGCGTGGTAAAAATCCCGAAATATTCATCACAATACGTCCCGATTATTTGTTGTGCTTCTGGGTCATATGGTCTTTACGCGCCCCGTCTGCTCCCCATTCTAGATGGCCCGCACGCTGTCGGTCCAGAAGCTGGCGCGAATGTCCTTCTTGCGGACCTTTCCAACAGGGGTGCGGGGCAAACTTTTCCAGAACTCAACCGATTTTGGGGCTTTCACACTCCCAAGGGCCTTCTTGCAGAGACTGATAATTTCCTCTTCCTCAAGCTTGCAACCGGGCTTGAGTTCAATCACCGCTTTCACGGCCTCACCCCATTTCTCATCAGGCGCGCCAACCACCGCGCAATCCTGAACGGCGGGATGACCCCAGATCACCTGTTCAATTTCGCTTGGATAAACGTTAAAGCCACCGGTGATGATCATGTCCTTCTTCCGGTCAACAATGTAGACATAACCGTCTTCATCGATATATCCGATATCGCCGGTGTGATGCCAACCGAAGGTAGAGACTTCCTCTGTTGCCTCCGGGTTCTTGTAGTAACCCGTCATCACCAGATTTCCGTTCACGACAATTTCCCCGCGCTCATTTGGCGGCAGGATATTGCCCTCGTCATCCATGATCCTGACGCGCATCTGCAGGGTCTGCCGGCCACAGCTGGCCAGCCTTTTTTCTTTTGTATTGCTGCCTATTACCAGATGATCTTCAGGAGAAAGATAGGTGCAGAACATCGGCGCCTCGGCCTGCCCGAAAGACTGGGTCATGACCGGGCCGAACACATTCAGGCATTCCTTCAGTTTATCAACCGACATCGGTGCCGCCGCATAGATAAAATGCTCCAGGCTGTCATAGTCATATTTTTTGACATCCGGATAAGACAGCAACATATAGATCGCCGTAGGCGGCAGGAAGAGATGCGTCACTCCTTCATTCTGGATCGTTTGCGCAACCATTTCCGCATCAAATTGCGGCAGGATAACCTGGGTACCCCCATTCGCCATGGAAAGGATAGCAAGAACACCCGCCGCATGAGACATCGGAGCGACAACCAGGTGAACAGGCGGCTTCTTCACCGGCATGGCGGTGTAGAAGGCAGTCACCATGGCATCCCATATCCGATTGGTCCATAATACGCCCTTGGGAAGGCCCGTCGTCCCGCCGGATGAGAAGATGGAGGCGAGCGTGTCCTGATCTCCCGGAATATCAGGGTCAGTGTTCGCTTCGCCTTCAATCCAGTCTTCCATATAAACGCCGTGCCCGCCGGCCTTGTCGATGCAGATAAAATGCCGAATTTTGGGGCAAAGGCTGGCGAACTCTCCGACCTTGTCTTCGTAAGTACTATGGTAGAAGAGAAGCTCTACATCGCAGTTATCCAGAATGTAGGCATTTTCCTTGACCTCATTCTTGGCGTTGAGCGGCACCCAAACCACGCCCGCCCGCAGCAATCCCAAACAGCATTCAAATGCCTGAACGGCGTTGGAACTGAAAACCGCACCTTTTGACTGGGGCTTTACGCCGAGGCTAATCAAGGCATTGGCAATCCGGTAATTTCGCTCCTGCACAACGGCATAACTACGCGAAATACTGCTGTCTTTCAGGCAAACTCTTTCTGGGTCCAGAGTGACGCCACGATCGAAATAATCAATTACACGCACAAATTTATCTCCCGCAGTCGATCAGTTTTTCTGTAAAATTGTGATGCAGGCGGCGGCTTCCTCATAGCCCATAAATCCACCTCCATTTTCAGCAATTGCAGTCCGCGCCCCATCCACCTGACGAGGGCCCGCCTCACCACGCAACTGCGTTACCAGCTCATAAACCTGCGCCAATCCAGTCGCGCCGATGGGATGCCCCCGAGATTCCAGCCCACCAGAGGGATTGACGGGTATCCGTCCGCCCACCGTTGTATGACCTTCCGCAGACAATCGCCCGCCTTCCCCGAAATCACAAAAGCCCAGCGCTTCCACCTGAAGAACTTCGGCGAAGGCGGTTGCATCATGCACTTCCGCAACATCCATGTCCTTTGGAGACAGCCCGGCCTTTTCATAGGCGGCATTTGCGGCCAGATGTGTAATCTGCTTGTTAAACTCGTCATGCTTCCGGTTCGTGCCCGACCGCAGAACCGAGGCCGCGACGCGTATCGCCCGGCCCATGCCAAGCTGGCGCGCTTTTTCTTCCGAACAAACAATGGCAGCCGCGGCGCCGTCACTGATCGGGGCGCACATGGCAAGCGTGAGCGGCCAGGCAACAGGACGATCCTGCAGAACTTCTTCCACCGTCATCTTGTTCTGATATTGCGCCTTTGGATTATATTGAGAATGCGTATGGTTCTTCGCGCAGGCTGCCGCAATTTCGGCTTGCGTTATACCAAAGCTGTTCATGTGGTTCCTGGCCAGCGAGGCATACACATCCATAAAGACACTGCGCTGTCCACCATTGTCTTCCGCTTCCGGCGGCAACTTCATATTCTTTGACATGTCCTTCAACCGGGCAATGGATTCTTCCGCCACATGGACATCCCAACCGCCATCAAAAACCGCAAAGGAACGGGCACGATCTGTCGAGTTCATCTTGTCTGTGCCGATTGCCAGCGCAATATCCCCCTGCCCCGACTGAATAAAGGCACAGGCCGAATTGAGTGCAGTGCTGGCACTGGCACAGGCGTTTTCTATATTGGTAATCGGGATACCCTCAAAGCCGGCGGAACGAAGGGCAATCTGCCCCGGCACCAGATATTGCGACTCAACCGCCGCCTGGGCGGCGTTGGCAAAAAAGGCCGCCTGAATGCTGCTGCGGCCCAGCCCGGCGTCCTGCAGTGCCTCATCAACAACTTCAGCAGTCATATCCTTGACAGAACGGTTCAAGAACTTCCCGAACGGTGTCATTCCAATTCCAATGATATACACATCTGACATTTGTTTAACTCCCGAATTTAGAGACTTATGAGTCCTTCTATTTTTTCCCGCTCTGCCAACAGCTCTTCTGTTTTTCCGGACCAGCGGATGTGCCCGTTGTCGATCAAATATTGCCGTTTCGCCAGTTTGAGCGGCACTTTCAAATTCTGCTCGACAAGAAGAATAGCAACACCCTCGGCATTGATCAGGGCCATGGCCTTTATAAGATCCTCGACAACCAGAGGTGCAAGTCCTTCTGTTGGCTCATCCAGTAGCAGCAGCTTCGGGTTCGTCAGCAACCCGCGACCGACCGCGAGCATTTGCTGCTCCCCGCCGGACAATGTATCCCCACGCGAATTCATCCGCTCTTTCAGACGCGGGAAAAGATCGTATACCCGATCCAGGTCCCACGCACCCTGACGTCCCATTACAGTCGCAATCCGTAGATTTTCATCGACGTTTAACGTCGCGAATATCCGACGATCTTCGGGCACATAGGCAATACCTGACCGCCCCAGCATTTCCGTTGTAACTTTGGTCGCATCACGACCTTCGAACAGACGCTTGCCGGATTTTATCGGGTTCAGGCCCATGATCGCCTTCAGCAACGTGCTTTTACCAGCACCATTTCGGCCGATCAGGGAGACGATCTCCCCTTCTTCCACATTGATCGACACATCATGCAATGCTTGAGCTTTCCCGTAGAATACGTTGCAACTCTGTATTTCCAGAAGGCTCATTCTTCCTCTCCCAGATAAGCGGTGCGAACACGGGGATCGCGCCTGATCGTCTCGGCCTTCCCGGCTGCCAGTATTTCACCTGCGAGCATGACAATAATTTCATCGGAAATTTCCATCACTACATTCATGTTATGCTCGATCAGCAATACAGTTCGCTCTTGCGACACCCGCCTGATCAACTCGACCGCCTTTTCCACGACGTCATGGCCGACACCGGCGAGCGGTTCGTCAAGCAGCAATACTTTGGGCTCGCTCAGTAACGCCAAACCAATCTCGAGCGCACGTTGATCACCGTGAGAGAGGCTTCCGGCATTGACATGGCCGAAACCTTCCAGACCGATCTCGGACAGCACTCGTTCCGCATCACGCGCGATTTCCTTAAAATGCCCAACCGGGCGCCAGAATGGCTGCAGCCTGAAGCGATGGGCTTGCGCCGCAAGACGCAGATTTTCGAACACTGTCATCTCGGAGAAAATCTGGGTAATCTGGAAGCTCCGGCCAAGGCCGGCCCAAGTGCGGGCATGGGGTGACTGACCCGTGATTTCCTGGTCATTGAGAAACACGCGTCCCCTGCTGAGCTGCGCGCGGCCCGACAGCGCATTCATGAGCGTTGTTTTTCCCGCACCATTGGGCCCTATCAGGCCATACAGCAATCCGGGCTTAAACTCATAGCTGACATTGGTGACAGCCTTGAACGCACCGTAGGAAACTTCGATATCCTCACAGCGCAGTACATGTTTATTTTCTGCTGAGGCGCTCATGGCTTGCCTCCCGGCATGATACGGTTCCAAAGCTGTATTATCAGGCCCGCAATACCTTTCGGCATCCCAATCGTGGAAATGATGAATATAAGGCCCAGTATGCCGTACCAATGTGACGTCTGGGTCGACAGCCATTCCCGCATGATCTCGAAAATCGCAACGCCGAGAATGGGCCCGAACAGCGTCCCCATGCCACCCAGCAAAACCATGATCACGACATCACCGGATGTAGTCCAATGAAGCATTTGCGGACCGACATAAAAAATCAGGGAGGCAAGCAAGCCGCCACTGACCCCGGCATAAATCCCGGAAATGGTGAATACCGATCTTTGCAACCGCTGGACATTGAAACCGATCTGCTCTGCTCTCACTTCGTTGGATTTCACGGCTTTCAGGGCTTGCCCCAGGGGCGATATCCGGATCAGGCCGGAAATCAGCAATGCCAGAATGAACAGCGCCAGCAGGAAGAAATAATAATTTCCGTCATCGTAGAAATCGATACCGAACAAGTCAGGGCGCGGCACACCTGCAATACCATCGACACCGCCAGTGAGCATCCGCAGCTTCGTTCCCGCCATGATGTAAATCAACTGGGATAAAGCGAGCGTAAGAAGTGCGAAGAATAATCCGGAAACCCGGATCGCGAAATAGCTGAACACCAGGGCCAATGCCCCGCCAACCACGCCTGCAGCCCCGAGAGCCGGAATAAAATCCCAACCCATGCGCATTGTCAGCAGCGAAAGCGTATAGGCCCCGACACCGAAGAAAGCCGCGTGTCCGAATGACAGCATTCCGGCAACACCAAAGACCAGATCAAAGCCGATGGCGAATATCGACCAGATCAGTATGGCGTTCACCAGGCCGACGCCCTGATCGTCCGGGAACAACAAAGGCACAGAAATAATGATGGCAACGATAAATGCCATTAAGCGTTGCGCGTTCATGCCGTACGCCCCTTGCGACTGAATAATCCTTCCGGCCGGAGGATGAGTGTTCCGATCAACAGGATAAAGGTGAGAAAATCAACCCAGCTCGGCGCGTAACTGTACCCGAGTGCACGCGTCATCCCGATCAACAGAGCCGCCATAATAGCTCCCCGGATATTGCCGAGCCCCCCAATGATCACGACGATGAAACTGTCAATGATAATGTTAAATCCCATGCCAAGCTCGATCGGGAATAGCGGGCTCGCCACAGCCCCGCCAAGAGCAGCGAGACCAGCACCGAAGGAGAACACACCCGTGCGAACCAGCGAAACATTAATACCCAGCGTCCGCACCATCTCGGGGTCGCCACTGGCAGCGCGAATGATCATGCCGTATCGGCTGCGGTCAAGCATGAAAAACAGGGCTGCGGAAACAGCAGCGCCGAAGCCGATAATGAACAGTCGGTAACTCGGTACGGAACTGCCGAACATTTCGATCGCACCAGAAAGCAACTCCGGCGGATACATCTGCTTATATTCCAGACCCCAAATGATCCGGACAGCTTCGTCAATGACAAGAATGAAACCGAACGTCAGCAAAAGCTGGTACACATGGTCACGGTTATAGACCGGCCGAAGGGCAATTCGCTCCATCAGCGCGCCAACAACAGCCGCAATGATCGGTGCGGCAATCAGTCCCGCCCAAAAGTTCCCGGTGACATTCACCACCTGAAACGCGAGATATGCACCAAGCATATATAACGAGCCATGCGCAAAATTAATTACCCGCAGCATGCCGAAAATAAGGGTTAATCCCGCCGCCAGCAAAAACAGCAGCATGCCCATAGAAAGGCCTATCACAATGGTGGACATAACCGGATCACCTAATCTGCCATTAAAATGAGGGCGGCCGGAACTTGCTCGCGACCGCCCGGATTTTTAGTCTGCCTATTCTGCACACTCAGGGAAGAGCGCATCCGGCTGGAAGACATTTGTGATCTTCATTCTCAGGTCAGGGTAAGGGGCTTCACCTTTTTCAACGACACCCCAGAGACCGACCTGTAGCGCCTGATGATCACAGGCACGCATTTCCTTTCGACCCTCAACTGAATTTTCGCGGACACTTCCGGCAAATGCATCCACCCATTCTTCGCGATCCCAGGAATTGGTGCTATCGACCGTATCAAGGAACCAGCTCATGCCGTCATAAGCTTCACCGGCGAAGCTATCCGGCCATTCGTTGAATTTCGCACGGTATGCCTCAACAAATGCCTTGTTGGCGGGATTGTCGACAGAGTAATGATACCGAACACCCGAAGCGGCACCGATAGCATCTGGACCTACAGCAGCCGCGAGCACTTCATCCTGCAATACCGGGCCAAACAGAACCTTGTTTTTACCCAAGCCAGCCTGGCCAGCCTGCTTCAGGAATGTCACACCATCACTGCCCGTTACAATAAGGACGACGCCATCGGCATCCGTCTTGGCGATTTTATCAATGATAACGGAATAGTCGCGATTTCCAAGCGGGGCGAAATCCACGCCTATAATCTCGACGCCAGCTTCCTCTGCAGCGGCGCTGTAAGCTTCCAAACCATCACGGGTGACGGCATAATCGGCGCCAACTGCGTAGATTTTTTTCAGACCCGCCGCCTTGGTAAATTCCATTGCCATGCGAATTTCCATGCCGAGCGTGTTGGATGTCCGGAAGGTATAGCGATATCCGTTTGCTCGGGTAATTTTGTCATCTGCAGAGATTGTTACCAGAAGCGGAATTTTACGCTGTTCCGTGATACCTTGAAGCGCCACCGTCGAAGCGGAACTCGCCGCACCGAAAATCATCTGTGCGCCGGAGGAAATCAGGCGCGTCGCTTTTTGTACCGTCGGCTGCGGTTTTGTTTCACTGTCTTCCCAAGTCACCTCGACCGGTTTGCCGAGCACCTTGCCGCCGCGTAGCTCAATCGCAAGTTCCGCGCCCTGCTTCATGCCTTTACCGATAATTCCGTACGGTCCGGAGAAAGGCAGCACCGCGCCGATCTTGAATACTTCCGGATCATCCGCATACGCAGGATAGCTCCCGGCAACGCCAATCAGCGCAGCACAGGCAGCAGTTAAAATGGTAGATTTAACGATGTTCATCATGTCTCCCTTTCGGTTAGTGGTTTGACTACCGGCTTGTTTTCGCCTAAATGCTTTTCAGGATTTCTATCATATGCTATGTATATATGCAATACTAATATATTTAGCTTTTGATTTTTAATTGTCTTATTAGTATAAGTAGCATTACATATCTAAATTACAGTATCAAAAAACTTGGCAGGAGAACGCCTTCAAATGGAAGAAACGACTAAGGATTTTGATCCGATTTACGTCCTTGCTGCGGAATTATTTTTCTACAGCCATAGATTTCTTACCAAGAGTGCGGATGCGAAATTAGCGGAATTCGGCCTCGGAAGAGCGCATTTCAGGGTGTTGCACATGGTGCAACACCATCACGGGATCATGACAAATCAATTGTTGCGCCAACTGGATATTCAGGCTGCGAGCCTCAACCGCGTGATGAAAGCGTTGTTGAGCGACGGATATATAATACAGGAATCCGATCTGACGGATCGCCGACAGCGACATCATTATCTCACCAAAAAGGGCAAAGATCTCTATACCGAAGCGTTCATGCTGCAGCAGGAACTATTGGAAATTGCCTTTGATGAGGCAGGCGAGAATTCTGTCAATAAGTTCCTGGAAATGATGCTTCTGCTATTGCCCGAGGAAGGCAAAGAACTGCTTTCTGTACAACGCGCTCAAATAAAGAATGACAAAGTTCTGGATAATGGCACGGTCGGCACGGATCATCGGGTATGATCCGGGTCGCCGCAGCTGTAATCTGCAATCCTGCGTATTGGAAAAAGCGGTTGCTCTTCTGAAGTCGCTTGATATGGAAAGCTGTCGGGCAGCGAAAATGCGCTTGAACATAGAGGCCCTCGTAGCCGTTCGCTCTTAGCACTTACGCAACGCAACCCCTACCAACTCGCGCCTCAAACCTTATGAGATTATCTATCGTCGGGAGGCAAAAAATTTGGCGACGGAGGTTTTCATTTCCGGCCCTTTGCAGACATCTCCCTGCGCGTCGCGCTCCAGGTCCAGCTGCAACGCCAGACCCTCTTCCGAGGCCTGAGAGATCAGGCTTTTTGTAAGGGAAACCGATTTTGGTGAAAGGCCACTGAGCTTTTGCGCCATCTCAACCGCCCTTGCCATAAGTTCATCGTCCTCATATACACGCCACACCATGCCCCACGACAAAGCCTCCTCCGCGGAAATCCGCTCACCGAGGAGCATTGCAGCGGCGGCGCGTATCCGTCCGGCGAATCGGGGAAGAAAGATTGTGTTCCCCGCATCCGGTATGAGCGCAAGACCAACAAAAGCTTCATAAAAATACGCCGACTTCCCCGCTATTACGATATCGCCGGAAAGCGCCAGCCCGACGGAGGCGCCGGCGCAGGGGCCATTGATCACACTGATGATCGGTAGCCGGGAGTCGCGCATCTTGATTGTCAGCGGGTTAAAATGATCTTGCAGAACCTTCGCGAGGTCAGGGACAATGTCCGGCTCAATTACGGACAGGTCATATCCCGCCCCGAACGCTCTTCCCTCACCCGTGAAGATGACAGCACGCACCTCGGGTTTTTTTTCAACCGCATCGAAGGCAGCTTGCAGCTCGTCCCCCGTCTGATTCCGGAGGGCATTCAACCTATCGGGTCGCTGCATCGTGATTTTCGCGACGCCGTCGGCGATTTCCAGCGAAATATCTTCAAATGTCATTGTGAATTCCCTCCGGGTTATAGCTAGATCGTCAGACCACCCCCGACGATAAGGGTCTGCCCGCTCACGTAATTGGACTCAGGGGCGCAGAACAGATAGACGCCGTCCGCGGCTTCCTCCGGCGTCCCGGCGCGACCCATCGGGATCATCATCTGCATTCCCGCAACCAGTTTTTTCGGGATGCCGATACCGACTTCGTTGCCCTCAACGACAATGGTTTTCTTCTCGTCGGAGGCTTCGGTCAGGCGGGTCTCAATAAAGCCGAAGGCAACGCAGTTGACATTGACCTTCATCCGGCCCCACTCCTTCGCCATGGTCTTGGTCATCCCCAGAACGCCGGACTTGGCCGATGAATAATTGATCTGGCCTGCATTCCCGCCCGTCCCGGCGATTGAGGAGATATTGACGATCTTGCGAAATACTTCGCGTCCCTCCGCCGCTTCCTTTTCAGCCTGCGCACGGATAAAGCCGGAGGCGGCGCGAATAATCCGGAACGGGGCCTTCAGATGCACATCTATCATCGCATCGAACTGATCGTCGCCCATTTTATGGACCAGGGCGTCCCAGGTATAGCCCGCGTTATTGACTATGATATCAACACCGTCGAACGCCTCGATCCCGGCGTTGATAAATTTCTCGCCGAAATCCGCGTCGGTGACACTCCCGACAACCGCAATTGCCTCTCCGCCTTTGGCCTTTATCGCGCTAACCACTTCATCAGAAGGTTCCTGATCCAGGTCGTTGACGACGACCTTTGCACCTTCATTCGCCAGTTTTAGGGCGACCGCACGACCGATACCCCGGCCAGAGCCGGTAACATAGGCGACTTTTCCTTCAAGTTTGCTCATTTTCTCTACACTCTGTTTTTGATGGGTTATGGAAGGGCGACAACAGCGTCACCGGTGAGTCTGACATCCCCATCCTGATTGACGGCCTGCAGCATCACGCGAACACGTGATTCACCGTTTTCTTCAAATTTTTCAATAATTTCACCGGAACAGGTAATTCTATCTTTTAAATGGGTGATGGCGGAAAACCGGACAGCATAGCTGCGCAACGCAGGTTGCGGTGCCCAACGGGTGACGAGTTGCGCAAGATAGGCCATCGACAACATGCCATGGGCAAACACATCCTCCATTCCCGCCTTTTTCGCGAAATCTATATCGATATGAATGGGATTGTGGTCACCGGACGCACCGGCAAAAAGTCCCAAGGTCGTACGGGTAATTTCACTTTTGGTCAGTGCGGGAATAATGTCGCCAACCTTCACCGATGCATAAGTTACGTTTGACATGCTTTTTCCCCTACCCGTTCCGGACAACTATGGTTCGCGTCATCTCCGCCACCAGATCGCCATCCTGATTTGTCGCGCTGGTTCGCTTGACGATAAATTCCAGCGCACCGCCTTTTTTCTCAAAAATATCCGTCACCTTTGACTTGAAGGAAATGGAATCACCAGCATACACATCCCTGAAGTATTTAAACTCCTGGCTGCCGTGAAGAATCTTACCCAGGTCAACATCCATAATTGAAAGAATCTCGAACGGATCGGGCACCTCCATATCCATCGAGAAAAGGAACGTCGGCGGAGCGGGCAGCGTCGGTAGCCCGGCAGCTTTCGCGGCATCCTCATCAAAATATATCGGATCGGTTTCACCTGTGGCCTTGGCAAAGAACCGGAGACGACCCTTTTCAATCTCTGCCGTGTGGACACCAAACTCGCGCCCGATATGACTACGATCAATCATTATTCCAACTCATTAATAGGAGGTCAGGAGCGTTTCGCCGAAGCAAAACGCCCCTGTGGGAGGAAGAGTTCAAGCCGCTTGATAAAGCGTTACCACGCAAGCGCCCCCAAGCCCAAGATTGTGCTGAAGCGCCGTTCTTGCGCCCTCGACCTGCCGGTTGCCGAGATTGCCGCGCAGCTGGTTCACCAATTCAAAGCACTGCGCCAGTCCGGTCGCGCCGAGCGGATGCCCCTTGGACAGCAGCCCACCGGACGGGTTCGTCACCACTTTTCCGCCATAGGTATTATCGCCATCCCAGATGAATTTTTCCGCTCCGCCCTCGCTCGTAAGACCGAGGCCTTCATAGGTGATAAGTTCATTTGCCGTGAAGCAGTCGTGAAGCTCGACCACATCAATGTCGTCCGGTCCCACTCCGCTCATTTCATAAACCTTTTTGGCAGCGGCGGCGGTCATGTCATAGCCAACAACCCGCATCATATCGTTGTCGCCGAAGGTTGAGGCAAAATCAGTGGTCATGGCCTGACCGGAAATGATGACATCAGCATTGATACCGTGCTTTTTGGCAAATTCTTCCGTGCAGACAATGGCGGCGCCTGCACCGCAAGTTGGCGGACAACATTGCAGTCGTGTCAACAGGCCCGCAACTCTGGGCGACTCCATGACATCTTCCACGGAAACCTCCTTGCGGAAGATTGCCTTTTCGTTATGAACAGCATGCTTGCTCGCCTTGGCGCGAATTTTTGCAAATGTCTCGTCCCTGGTACCGTATTTCTTCTGATGCTCAAGCCCAGCGCCGCCGAACATTTTCAAAGCCATTGGCGAAGTAAAATCCTGCGTCAGTTCATCTGTCAGCTTGTTGAATTTACCGAGCGGGCTGGGCCGGTCCGTCCAGACATCAGCCAGCGCGCCTGGCGCCATCTGCTCGAATCCGACGGCCAGCGCACAATCAACCGCACCGGATTCAACGGCCTGACGCGCGAGAAAAAGAGCGGAGGAGCCAGTTGAGCAATTATTGTTGACATTGACAACAGGAATGCCCGTCATGCCCACTTCATACAGAACACGCTGCCCGCAGGTGCTGTCACCATAGACATACCCCGCATAGGCCTGCTGGATCTTGTCATATCCAATCCCCGCATCCTCAAGGGTCATGTTAATCGCTTTCGCGCCCATGACCGGATAATCCTCATTCTGACCCGGCTTTACAAAGGACGTCATCCCGACGCCTGCAACAACTATTTTCTTATCCATGATTTTTCTCTTTCCTGGTTGTTTCTAAAAAAACTAGTTAACGTTCCGTTCCGCGCCTTCCCAATAGGGAGCCCGCAAATCCTTCTTCAGTACCTTACCCGCCGCTGACAGGGGCATGGGCTCAGTACGAAACTCAATGCTGCGCGGACACTTGTATCCTGCAATCAGAGAGTGGCAATGCTTGATGATATCCTCCTCCGTAGCCGTTGCGTCCGGCTTGAGGATGACAATAGCATGTACGCTTTCCCCCCATTTTTCACTCGGGATGCCGATGGTGGCGCATTCAGCGATGGCGGGATGCTGCGTGACGGATTGTTCGACTTCTGCCGAGAAAACATTTTCTCCGCCTGAAACGATCATGTCCTTCAGGCGATCGGCGATATAAAGGAACCCTTCCTCGTCGAGATAGCCACCATCGCCTGTATAGACCCAGCCGTCCTTGAAGGATTCTGCCGTTTGCTCCGGCTTGTTCCAGTAACCCAGCATCGTGATCGGTCCTTTTACCGCAATATGCCCCACGGTTCCGGTCGGCACCTTGTCGTCATTTTCATCAACGACCTTGAGTTCACAGGTGGCCACGGCCTTGCCGCAGGACCGAAGCCGCCCGGCATTCGGGCCTTCCGTCGTGTGATACTCAGGCGCGAGAATTGTCGCCACGGGGCTCAATTCAGTCTGGCCATACGCCTGGACAAATTTGGTCTTCGGTAGTTTGCCCATTGCCTCGACAAGCACGGCCTCGCTAATCGCAGAGGCCCCATACATAATCGTTTCAAGGGAAGACGTATCATATTTGTCAAATTCCGGATGTTGCACCAGCATCTGGATCATGGTCGGCACCAGCAGGACATGGGTCGGACCGTGATCCTGCATGGCCTGCAACGTTGCGGCGGGAGTGAAGCCCGGGATCATGATATGCGTGCCCCCGGCAAAGGTCGCCGCCAGGGAGGCCGCGCCATCGGCAAGATGAAACATCGGCGCCGCATGCAGATAGCGGGCGCCGTCCGGCATGCAGAATTCCCGGCAGTTCGAGAGGTTGCTGATGTACAGACTCCGGTGAGAGAGCATGACGCCCTTCGGAAAACCGGTTGTACCGCCGGTATAATATATTCCCGCCAGATCTTCTCCGCCCCGGCCTGCGTCAACAACCGGTTCCGCCGCCTCAACAATATCATCGTAATTCAACATGCCCTCCGGCGTTTCTCCCTCGCCGGAGAAAATCAGGGTTTTCAGGCAGCTGGATTTTTCCTGTATCGCCGGTACGATGCCGACGAAATTCTCATCGACAAGCATGATTTCCGTACCCGAATCATCGATTGAATAGGCGTTCTCCGCCGGAGACCAGCGCAAATTCATAGGAACGATAACGCC
>JBBDJF010000027.1:0-37951 GCA_040880045.1 Sneathiella sp. | reverse complement strand
CGACCCTAACCTTGGCAAGGTTATGCTCTACCCCTGAGCTACGCCCGCTCGAGCGTGCAACATCTGTTGCGAGGCGGGATAATACGTAAATAGCCCCTGAATGCAAGCGTGTTTTCCGAAAAAATGCGGCTTTTGCCAATTCTTTATTTCCCTTCACGAGCGGAGCCGTTAATTTCCCCGTCGGTCAGGCTGAAGAAAGGATCGATAATGCCCGCAACGCCGGAAGAATTACTTGATAAACTTGATGCACTGGGAATCGCATACGAGACCCACCATCACGATCCCGTTTTCACAGTCGACGAGGCGCAGGATATCACCGGTCACTTGCCGGGCGGGCACTGCAAGAACCTTTTCCTCAAGGACAAGAACGGCGATCTTTATCTCGTGATCTGCCTTCAGGAAACCGCCGTCGACCTTAAAGCCTTCCGAAGTGTCGTTGGCGCAAGAAACCTGAGTTTCGGCAAACCAGACCTTCTCTTAGACGTGCTCGGTGTCGAACCCGGCTCTGTCACGCCCTTTTCATTGATCAATGACAGGGATAGAAAAGTCTCCGTCGTTCTGGAAAAACGCATGATGGCGCTTGATCTGCTCAACTATCACCCACTCCGAAATACGATGACAACGCAGATTACACCCGGTGATCTTGAAAAATTCATCATGGATTGCGGACATCAGCCGCAAATACTGGATCTTCCGGAACGCGTTTGAGAAACTCAACAGTTCCTTGATTGTTGGTAACTCTGGCCTAAATCACCAACAGGCCCACTTAACAAAGCGGGGTTTAGGTGCTATCTCAAAGGTCGTGCGGTTGTCATCTTCGGCAGTTCACGCTTCTTTGGTAACAAACAGACACTGGTAAACTAGACTTATGGAAACTCTGATTAGTGACGGCGCCGGCACCGGCGATAATTGGATCAAGGACGGCTCCACCGAGACGTTTATGCAAGAGGTGATCGAGGCCAGCAAGGAAACCCTTGTTCTTGTAGATTTATGGGCTCCCTGGTGCGGCCCGTGCAAGCAGTTGACACCCCTGATCGAAAAGGTCGTCAAGGACGCAAAAGGAGCCGTCCGGCTCGTCAAGATCGATATCGATCAGAACCCCCAGATCGCACAGAGCTTGCAAGTACAGTCAATTCCGGCGGTCTTTGCCTTCAAGAACGGCCAGCCCGTCGATGGCTTTATGGGTGCCCTGCCCGAAAGCAAGATCAAGGAATTTGTCGAACGTCATGCGGGCCCGATCGGCCCCTCACCTGTGGAGGAGGCCTACCAGTCCGGAACCGAGGCACTGGACGCGGATGATACGGAAGTCGCGTTGGCAGCCTTTGCCAAAATTCTGGAAATCGAACCTGACCACATTGACGCCAAGGCCCAGTTGGCCCGTGTCTACGTCAAGCTGGGCGAGTTGGATGCGGCCAAAAGCCTGATGGAAACAATTCCTGACAGTCCGAAAAAATCGCCTGCTGTTTCTGCGGCATTGGCGGCCATCTCGATAATGGAAAATGCAACAGGAGCAGAGGAACTGGAGCCGCTTCGCGCGAAAGTCGAAGAGGATCCAGACGATTTATCTGCCCGTCTCGCGCTTGCCAAGGCGCTGATCGGGAATGGCGATTACGACGTCGGCGGCAGCGAACTGATCGAGATTGTCCGCCGTGATCGCGACTGGAACGAAGCGGCAGGACGACAGGAGCTGTTGAAACTTCTGGATATGATGGGACCGACAAACCCGCTTACAAAATCCCTCCGCCGACAACTGTCCACGATCCTCTTCGCATGACGGACACCGGGGCAAATACGGGATTGGAAGAGCTCCCGCCGGTACTGCCGGTCTTCCCGTTGACCGGCGCCCTGCTGCTGACAAACGGCCATCTGCCACTCAATATATTCGAGCCGCGTTACCTTGCCATGGTGCAGGACGCCATGGCGACACATCGCCTGATCGGTATGATCCAGCCGCGGAATCCGGAATCCGATCTGATGACACCGGAAATATATAGTATCGGGTGCGTCGGTAAAATCTGCGAGTATGGCGAACTGCCGAACGGGATGCTGCGGATCACGCTGGAAGGAATGTGCAGGTTCGAGGTGATAAAGGAACTCGATATCGCGACCCCTTATCGGCAGGTTACCGCGAACTACCGGAAGTTCATGCATGACCTGGAGCCGGTGCATCGAAACTGCGTGGACCGTGAAGCCCTGCATGAAGCGTTACACCATTTTCTGGAATTTGAAGACGGCGCCAGTGACTGGCAGACTCTGGACCATCTTGAAGATGACAGCCTGGTGAATTCCCTTTCCATGATCTGCCCCTTCTCGCCGGTAGAAAAGCAGGCCCTTCTGGAGGCTGAGGATATCACCGCCAGATCACATTTGCTCATCAGCCTGCTGCAGATGATGCTGCAACAGGTCGAAACACACCGCACAGTACAATAGAATGAAATTGGAAAGCCCGAGCCATGAGTGAAAGCAAGAACCTTGCGGTTGATCCGAAACTTCTTGAAATCCTTGTCTGCCCGCTGACCAAGGGGCCCCTTATTTTCGATCGGGAGAATAATGAACTGGTCAGCAAGGCGGCGGGACTTGCCTATCCGATCCGCAATGGCATCCCGATCATGCTGATGGACGAAGCGCGGGAAATAGACGAGGCGCAAGGATAATGAGCGGCGAAATCTATGACCGGGCAGGTCGGCCAAAGCCGCAGGAAGTGCGGTTGAAAAAAGCAGAAAAGGCATTGCTGGTATCATTTGAAGACGGCCACTCCTTTCGCTTTCCGGCCGAACTTTTACGGGTTGAGAGTCCGTCGGCCGAAGTTCAGGGCCACGGCGCAAGCCAAAAGCAAACTGTTGCCGGACGGCGGCATGTAGGTATCATGGGACTGGAGCCCGTGGGGAATTATGCCGTTCGCATCAGTTTTGACGATCTGCATGACACCGGGCTGTTTTCCTGGGCCTATCTTTATGAACTCGGCCTGAATCAGGAGAGCGTCTGGGAAACATATCTCGACAATCTTGCAAAAGCAGGACTAAGCCGGGACCCTTAGCGCCTGTCAGAGCGCCTCACCGCGGAGCAGTCGCGGCATTTTACCAACCGTGCCACGCGCGTGTTCCATAAAAAATCCTTTTAGTCCGGGCATCCGGTTCACCGCCGCCAAACCAAGATCGCGGGCAATCCGGACAGGCGTGATGTCATTTGTAAACAGCCGGTTCAGGCCATCCGTAATTGCCAGCAGGGCAATACTGTCAAACCGCCGCCATCGCTGATAATCGTCCAGAATCATGGTCCCACCGATATCCTGACCAAGGCGGGCCGCGTCAATCACCACTTCCGCGAGCGCCGCCACATCGCGCAAGCCGAGGTTCAGCCCCTGCCCGGCAATCGGATGCATGCCATGGGCCGCGTCCCCTATCAGCGCGAGCCGTTGGTCTACATATCTTTCCGCCTGATGCAGGTTAAGCGGATAGCTCCAGCGCGGACCAACCACCTGCAGTTCCCCCAGATAGTCCCCGAACCGTTTCGCCATTTCCCGGTGAAAGTCTTTATCCGAAAGTCCCATTATCAGTTTCGCCTGATCCGTCGGCTCCGTCCAGACAAGCGACGAGCGATTACCGGTCATCGGCAAAATAGCGAAAGGCCCCGGATTGAGGAAACGCTCCTGCGCGACACCATGGTGAGGCAGCTCATGCGCAACTGTACAAACGATACCAATCTGGTCATAGGACCAGCCCACCGTTTTAATGTCAGCATCTGTACGAAGCGGGGAGTTGCGCCCATCGGCCCCAACAATGAGCCGTGCGTTCACAATATCGCCTGACTTAAGGTGAGCCGTCACACCGGACGCGTCACGCGTGATCGATTTGTATTCCGTCGGCGCCAATACGGTCAGCGTTGGAATTTCCTTTGCACGCCGGTAAAGAGCTTCTCGAAGATGCCGGTTTTCGACCATATGGCCAAAAGGTTCGTCTCCCAACTGCCGGTGATCATAATGAAGGAAACATTTGGACGGACCGTCCGTAATCCGGATGTCCAGCATCGGTTCCTTCTTGGCGACATGGTTCCAGACTCCGCAGGCAACCAATAGGTTACGCGATGCATGGGCAATGGCCGAAACCCGTCCATCAAATTCAGCGTCGACAAGGTTGGCCGGCTTTTCCCGTTCCAGCAAGACGACATTTAGTCCCGCCGCCGCGACCGCAATCGCAAACGGCAGGCCATTCAACCCACCGCCGACAACAAGGATCTCCGATTCGATTGTCTTGCCTACCATCTTTTCCGCCATTTGACTTTAACTCTTTAACCTCTATTGCCTCGTTGTGGATATAGGCTTAATCTGCCGTCATGACAAAAAACTGGCACGACATGACAGCCCTGGAACTTGGGCAGCATATAGGCGAACGGACAATTGATCCAATTGAACTTACGCAATATTTTCTGGCTCGGATCAAGGAGCATGACCCCAGGAAACGCATATATGTCCGCCTGACAGAAGAAAGAGCGCTGGCGGAGGCCAGCGCCGCCGCAATTCGTGCCAGAAACGGCACCCGGCTCAGCCCGCTGGATGGCGTTCCGATTTCTTGGAAAGACCTGTTCGATACCGCTGGCATTGCAACAGAAGGCGGCACAAAACTTTTTGAAGGCCGAATACCGACGCGGGATGCGGAATGCCTGACGCGGGCGAGCCGGGCAGGCCTCGTATGCCTTGGGAAGACGAATATGCCGGATGTCGCGTTTTCAGGCATCGGCGTCAATCCCCGGACAGGTACGGGACCTAACCCCTTTGACCGGGAAGTGGAAAGAGTGCCGGGCGGATCCTCTGCCGGAGCCGCGCTTTCCGTTGCTGAAGGGCTGGCTTCGGCCGCCATCGGTTCGGATACGGCGGGCTCCGTCCGCATCCCGGCCGCATGGTGTGGCTTGACAGGCCTTAAGACAACCCATGGGCAAATTTCCCTTGAGGGTGCGATGCTGCTTTCCTATTCGCAGGATACCATTGGTCCGCTTACCAGGGATATCGCCGATGCGAATATCCTGTACGCGATTTTATCCGGCAGGCCGAAAGCTGATCTTGCAGGAGCATCCTTGAAAGGCGTGAAAATCTTGCGGGCAACGAGCCAGTTTGACGAGTTGTCTGACCCTGCCATTCTTGCCAAAGTCAAGGAAGGGCTGGCGCTTTTGCGGGCCGCAGGGGCGGAAATCACCGAGGGGCCGATACCTGCCTTTGATGATGTGGTGGCGTTATCGGCCAGACATGGCAGCCCGGCGGCTATCGAAGCCTGCATGATGTATGGAGATCGAATGCGCGCCAACCCGGGATCAATGTATGCCCCGATTGAAGAGCGTATATTGGCTGCGGAGAAATTCTCTGCGGTAGACGCCGCCGCGCTCTATCGGGGTATGGAAAAACTGACAGCGGACTATCTGGTGCAAACTGCCGGATATGATCTTGTGGTCGGCCCGACGCAGCCGGAACATCCCCCGGCCATCGCTCCTCTTCTTGAAAGTATTGACGCCTATCTCCGTGCGACGCTGATGTCGATCAGCCTGACACGACTGGCAAACTTGCTGCGCCTGTGCGCAACAACCTTGCCTTGCGGCCTTGAAAGCGGGTTTCCCGTTGGCATGATGCTGATGGCGCCAGGGGACAGCGAAGGCAAGCTGCTTCGGCTTTCCGCCGCGGCGGAACAGGCCCTCAAGCCACTCAATGTATAAATTTTAGGCAAAAATCCATTTTTGCATATTTTTTAATCATATTTCGGTGCCTTTACTGCTTCAATTTTTAACTGCCTTCCATTAACTCCTTGATAGGAAATTAGAAATTTCCGCAAACCTCAACTGGCACGGGTCTTGAAAATAGAGAACCGAAACCGGGATCATTCTTTCCCGGTCACGAACAAGTCAAAGAGGTGAGCATCATGAAGCTGGTTATGGCTGTTATAAAGCCCTTCAAACTTGATGAAGTGCGCGATGCCCTGACATCGATTGGTGTCGATGGGCTGACAGCAACCGAAGTCAAGGGGTATGGCCGACAAAAGGGGCATACGGAAATTTACCGTGGCGCAGAGTATGCCATCTCCTTCCTACCCAAAATTAAAATCGAAGTTGCTGTGAAGGAAGATCTGGCAGAGCGGGTGGTGGAAGCCATCGCCAGCGCCGCCAAAACCGGACAGATCGGCGATGGAAAAATCTTTGTTTTCGATTTGATGAATGTGGTCCGTATTCGCACGGGCGAAACCGACGCAGATGCGCTCTAGGAGAATATTGATGCGTAACTTGACATATATAAAAACCGCCGCTGCTTCTGCTGCGGCCTTTGCACTTCTCGGTGCCGCACCTGCTTTTGCGGCGGTCGATAGTGAAACAGCCTATGTTCTTAACACTTTCTCCTTCCTGGTAAACGGCGCTCTCGTCATGTGGATGGCGGCAGGCTTCGCCATGCTGGAAAGCGGACTTGTCCGGTCGAAGAATACCGCGACGATCTGCCTGAAGAATATTGCTCTCTACTCGGTTGCCGGCATCACTTTCTATCTCATCGGTTACAACCTGATGTATATGGATGTGACGGGCTATATAGGCAGCTTCAGCCCCTTCTGGGCTCCCGATGATGCGGAGGCGCTGGCCGGGACTTTCTCTGACGGCGGCTATTCAGCTTCTTCTGACTGGTTCTTCCAGATGGTCTTTGTGGCAACAGCCGCATCCATCGTATCCGGAGCGCTGGCCGAGCGGATTAAGCTTTGGTCCTTCCTTCTCTTCGTCGTCCTTCTGACGGCCATCATCTATCCGATCCAGGGTTCCTGGGTCTGGGGCGGCGGCTGGCTCTCTGAAATGGGCTTCTCCGACTATGCCGGTTCAACGCTGGTGCACTCAGTCGGAGGCTGGGCGGCATTAACCGGAGCCATTATCCTTGGCGCCCGTAAAGGCAAGTACACGTCAGACGGCAGAGTAAACCCGATCCCGGGTGCAAACCTTCCGCTCGCAACACTTGGAGCGTTTATTCTCTGGATCGGCTGGTTCGGTTTTAACGGCGGTTCCGTGCTTGCGCTCGGCTCAGCGGCCAGTGCAATCGAAATGGCTAATGTATTCGCCAATACAAACATGGCTGCTGCGGGTGGCGTAATAGCCGCAATGATCGTTACCCAGATCATGTATAAGAAGGTCGATCTTACCTTGGCGCTGAACGGCGCGATTGGCGGCTTGGTCTCCATCACGGCGGAACCTGCGGATCCGACCATCGGTATGGCGATCCTGATAGGGGCTGTTGGCGGTGTCATCGTTGTCTTTGCAGTTCCTCTGCTCGACAAGTTGAAAATCGATGATGTTGTCGGTGCCATTCCGGCCCATCTGTTCTGCGGTATCTGGGGCACAATTGCCGTTGCCATTTCTGATCCGGAAGCCACCTTCGTCGCTCAGCTAACCGGTATCATTGCCATCGGCGCCTTCGTGATTGTTCTCAGCACGGTCTTCTGGCTGATCCTGAAATTCACGATCGGTATCCGGGCGAGCGAAGAGGATGAGGTCCAAGGCCTCGACAAGGCAGAACTCGGCCTTGAAGCCTATCCGGAGTTTGGTCAGGGATCCCAGTCCTTCTAACCAACCCTGAACGACATGCTGCGTAGAAGAAATTCTGCGCAGCATTGAAGCAAATGCTCAAGTTTTGGTCATTCTATTGACTAATTCTTGAGCATTTTTTGCTTTCCGGTTCTGCTCTCAGCCATCAAACCCCGGATAAGTCCCTAAAACCTCGTTTGGCACACTCCTTGATATAGAAAATGCAATCCGCGCCCCAACGCGGCAATATCATGAGGGAGTTTAGTTTAATGTCTGAGGGAATTTCGGGCACGGACGTTTTGTTCGTGCTGCTGGGGGCCATTCTGGTTTTCGCAATGCATGCTGGCTTCGCCTTTCTCGAGGTTGGCACAGTTCGCCGTAAAAATCAGGTAAATGCTCTGGTCAAGATCCTTGCCGATTTCGGTGTTTCAACGGTTTGCTATTTCTTTATCGGATATTCAGTCGCATATGGCGTCGATTTTCTTGTCAATGCATCTGTCCTTTCGGGCGAAACGACCGCGGAGGGATATGCTTTTGCCAGCAACGGTTATGATCTCGTCAAATTCTTTTTCCTTCTCACTTTTGCCGCCGCCATCCCTGCGATCATTTCAGGCGGTATTGCCGAACGAGCAAAATTCTGGCCGCAACTGGCCGCAACGGCAATCCTGACAGCCCTCATTTATCCTTTCTTCGAGGGAATCGTCTGGAATGGAAATTTCGGGATTCAGGCTACTATTGAGGACATTTTTGGCGTTGGCTTTCACGATTTCGCGGGTTCAATCGTTGTACATGCCATCGGTGGCTGGATTGCGCTTGGCGCGGTTTTACTGCTGGGTGCCCGGCGTGGGCGTTACACAAAAGATGGTCGCGTTATCGGCATTCCACCGTCCAACATCCCGTTTCTGGCACTTGGTTCATGGATACTGTGTATTGGCTGGTTTGGCTTTAACGTCATGAGCGCCCAGTCAATCGGTGGTATTTCCGGCCTTGTGGCGATGAATTCACTGATGGCGATGGTCGGCGGCATCATCGCGGCCCTCGTCGTCGGGCGCAACGACCCGGGCTTTATCCATAACGGGGCCCTTGCGGGCCTCGTCGCCGTTTGCGCCGGATCGGACATCATGCACCCCATCGGCGCGCTAGTGACTGGCGCTGTCGCCGGGACCCTGTTTGTCGTCGCCTTCACCATATGTCAGAACAGATTGAGGGTGGATGATGTACTTGGTGTCTGGCCCCTGCATGGCCTCTGCGGACTTTGGGGAGGGATTGCCGCAGGCATCTTCGGGCTTGAAGCACTCGGCGGTCTCGGCGGGGTGAGTTTTTTCGCCCAGCTTGCCGTCAGCCTTCTTGGATGCGTCTACGCCCTGCTCGCCGGGTTTCTTGTCTATGGCCTACTCAAGGCAATCAGCGGTATTCGCCTGTCGGAGGAACATGAATTCCTCGGTGCGGATCTCAGCATACATAAAATCGGCGCCTACCCGGAGGAGGATGTACGCTAAACGGCGCAGTGGCGGCACAAAGCGTGGTATAAACGCACTCTCGTCCTAAATAACAAGCCGCATCCGATCATGCGGCTTGTATCACAACAGTGAATTATCTAGATTCGGGGCCGCTTTTATACCTTTTATGACTGGCATCCAGACCGTATGATTAATTCCGAACTGTCCCATTTGCGTGGCTCGCCCTTTGATGCCTTGCGTGCATTACTCGACCCGCTTGCTCCAGCGCAGGGTCTTGACCCCGTTCTCCTGACAATTGGAGAACCGCAGCACAAGCCGCCGCAACTTATGATCGATGCCCTGCGCGCGAATGAACATCTTTATGGCAAATACCCTCCGATTGGCGGAACGCCGGAACTGCGTGCCGCGATCACCGGATGGCTTAATCGTCGCTACAACTTACCGGAGGGAGTGATCAATGCCGAGAAGAATATTGCCCCTGTAAACGGCACAAAGGAGGCGCTGTACATGATCGCCTCCGTACTTACGGAGCGGGCCGGACATAACCAGCCCCAGCCAGCAATTTTACTACCGACACCCTATTATCACGTCTATCATGCGGCGGCAGTGATGGCCGGGGCGGAACCTGTTTTCCTGCCGGCAGGCAAAGCGACGCATTTCTTTCCCGATCTCGACGCAATCGAGCCAAACCTTCTGAACCGGACATCGGCCTTTTACCTCTGCAACCCGTCAAATCCGCAGGGAACCGTGGCAAGTGCCGCATATTTAAAAACCGCCCTCAAGCTCGCGCGTAAGCATGACTTTACGCTGATCGTTGATGAGTGTTATTCCGAAATTTATGACGAAACCCCGCCAACGGGGATATTGGAAATCTGCGCCGCTGAGGGCGGCGCACTTGATCATGTTCTCGCCTTTCATTCCCTTTCCAAACGCTCCAGCGCCGCGGGGCTCAGATCCGGCTTTTGCGTTGGCGAAACTTCCCTGATTCAGACATTCCTGAATTTACGAAATTTTTCAGGCGCCGCGTCACCATTGCCGGTCTGCGCAGCGGCCACGGCGCTTTGGAGTGACGATACCCATGTTGAGAAAAATCGCGCCCTCTATCGCACCAAATTCGATATGGCCGAAGAAATATTCGGATCGCGGTTTGGCTTTTACCGCCCAGAAGGAGGCTTTTTCCTCTGGCTGGATGTCGGTGACGGGGTCGAGGCGGCCAAACGCCTCTGGACGAAGGCGGCAATCCGGGTGCTGCCCGGCCGATACTTGAGCGTCGCGGGCCCGGATGGCATCAACCCGGGCGATCCTTATATCCGCGTTGCCCTCGTGGCCGAGCCGGAAAACAGTAAAGAAGCTTTATCTAGATTGGCCAATAGCTTATAGAATACCAGTATGATGTTTAAATCAAAAGGCTCCAAATCGATTTCCCTGTTGCCGAGTGGAAGCGTGGATTTTCTTCACCGGCGGCTTGTTGAGCTGGGTGGGTTCGCACTTCTTTTGCTTGCGCTGGTCTGCATTTTATCACTTGTTTCCTATTCGCCGGAAGATCCGAATTTCAATCACGCGACGGCCAATCCGGCAAGTAATTTCCTGGGGCGCGGCGGGGCGCATCTGGCGGATCTTCTACTGCAAACGATTGGATTTGGCGCCATTGCGCTCATTCTTGGCCTGATCGCCTGGGCCTGGCGGGTTATGTCCCATCGCGGGCTGCGTTGGGGGTGGGTCCATCTGGCGGTATTGCCCTTTGGTGTCTCGTTCGCTGCGGCGACACTGGCCGCCCTGCCCGTTGCCGACAGCTGGCCCCTTAATTCGGGTTATGGCGGCATTGTCGGTGAGGTGATTTTCAATTCGGTAACGGTGACCGGACAACAGATTGGCATTAACATCCATCCGGCAATCCTCGGCCCGATCATGCTGGTCATTGCCGCTGCGCTTCTTCTCATCTCGTTCGGAGTATCCGGTCAGGAATGGCGAGTTGTTGGCCTTTCGCTGAAAGCTGTTGTCCAGACATTGTTGTTGACGCCCGGCTATCTGCGTGACTATCGCTTTCGTAGAAACACCGACGACGAGGAGATAGAAGACGAAGAAGCGGATGCTTCACCAAGAAAGGAAAAATCGCGGTTCAAAAAGCCAAAAGCCCCCGCCATACGCAAAGCTGTTGAGCCACAGATCGAGCAACGCAAATCCAGCGCCGCCGTTGGCAAGCGGGTCGCCGCAGAGAAGCAACCGGCGCTTAAACTCGGCCCGGCCGATGAGTATCAATTGCCACCGCTCGACCTACTGTCACTTCCCAGTGCAAAACAGGCATCAAAACCCGTCAGTGAAGAGGCGTTATCGAAAAATGCCCGATTACTGGAATCGGTGCTGGATGACTATGGAATCAAAGGCGATATCAGTCGTGTGCGCCCCGGCCCTGTTGTAACTCTATACGAGTTGGAGCCTGCACCCGGACTGAAAAGCTCCCGCGTTATTGGGCTTGCTGATGATATAGCCCGCTCCATGAGCGCGATTTCAACCCGTATTGCCGTTATCCCCGGACGCAATGCCATCGGCATCGAGCTTCCGAACCAGCGGCGGGAAACCGTGTTCTTGCGGGAACTGCTCTCTGCCGCTGCGTATGAAAACACAAGTTCAAAACTGACCCTCGCACTTGGTAAGGATATCGGCGGCGACCTGGTAGTTGCCGACCTTGCCCGAATGCCGCATCTGTTGATTGCGGGGACGACAGGTTGCGGTAAGTCCGTCGCCGTCAACACCATGATCCTGTCCCTGCTCTACCGGCTATCGCCGGAAGAATGCCGCTTTATCATGATTGACCCAAAAATGCTGGAACTTTCCGTTTATGACGGCATTCCGCATCTACTCGCACCAGTGGTTACGGAACCGGGGAAAGCCGTTGTCGCACTCAAATGGGCCGTCAAGGAGATGGAGGAACGCTATCGCAAGATGGCGGAGCTTGGCGTTCGGAACGTTGATGGTTATAACCAGCGCATTCGCGATGCCCAGAAGAAGGGTGAAGTCCTGAAGCGTACCGTGCAGACGGGCTTTGATGCCGCCAGCGGAGAGCCGGTTTTTGAAGAACGCGCCCTCGATACAGAGCCGTTACCCATGATCGTGATCATTGTCGATGAAATGGCCGACCTGATGATGGTCGCCGGCAAGGATATCGAAGTGGCGGTGCAACGCCTCGCCCAGATGGCCCGGGCCGCCGGACTGCATGTGGTTATGGCGACCCAGCGCCCGTCCGTTGATGTGATCACCGGTACCATCAAGGCCAACTTCCCGACTCGGATCAGCTTTCAGGTTACATCGAAGATTGATAGCCGCACGGTCCTTGGTGAGCAGGGCGCGGAACAGCTTCTTGGTCAGGGCGACATGCTCTATATGCCCGGCGCCGGGCGGGTTCAGCGCGTCCATGGCCCGTTTGTTTCCGATGAAGAGGTCGAACAGGTCGTCAGCTTCCTGAAAGCGCAAGGCGAACCCGACTACAAGGAAGAAGTCACCGAGGAGGATCAGGGCGACTTTGATGGTATGATGGGCGGATCCGGCGGAAATTCCGGCGATGAGCTTTATGATCGTGCTGTTGAACTTGTCTGCCGGGAGCGGAAAGCCTCCACCAGTTTCGTGCAGAGACATCTGCAGATCGGGTACAATCGCGCCGCCCGGATTATCGATCAGATGGAAAAAGAAGGTGTAATCGGTTCTGCCAATCACGTTGGCAAACGCGAGGTGCTGGCGCGAGATATCAATGACCGTGAACGTTAAGGAGCTTTGGCTTTTTTCTGGCTTTTTACCAATGCATTCCCATATTTGATTAGTATCGGCGCGAACGCCAAACTCCGACCCCGAAGAGAGACCTGAATGCATTATTTGCTGAAACCGGCCCGCTTACTGTTCGCATTGTTGATTGTGACAGTGGGTGCTTCCCCTGCATTTGCAGATCTGAGCGCAGAAGACCAGGCCGAGATCGCCCGGGTTGAGGCCTATCTCGATACCATCAAAACCATGAAAGCTGACTTCCTGCAGATCGACTCGGCGGGCGGAATAGCCGAAGGCGAGGTTTATATGCGCAAACCCGGCCGTATGCGGTTTGAATATAAACCACCCGCACAGATCCTTGTGGTCGCAGATGGTCTCTGGCTCGTCTTCCATGACAAGGAACTCAAGGAAACGACGCGCCTGCCGCTTTCAGCAACACCAGTGAATGTCCTGCTGAAAGAAAATGCCAACCTGAGCAATGATGTTACCGTCACCAAGGTTGAGAATGACGCCAATACGATCCGCCTGACGGTTGTCGATACAGATAATCCGGACGAGGGTAATATCGTACTGATTTTCAGCGATAGTCCGCTTCAGCTAAGGCAATGGCTAGTGACCGATGCGCAAGGGCAAGTGACAAGCATCAGTCTTGGCAAGATGGAGAAGAACATCAAGCTGAAGCCAGAGCTTTTCACCTTCTTCGACAGCCATTACGAATAAGAATGAAATTACCGCCAGTTCCATGTTAGAAAATCGAGCATGTGCAAGAGCCGAGTTACCTAAATGGAATATGACGACGATTTCGATGAAGATCTGCCGGACATCGACGATTATCCGACGTTAATATCCGTTGTTCGCTTCAATAAACTAATCCCCTCGATTCCATGGTTTAGCGAGGTTGGGGAACCGCTGGATCATGACAGCCTGACCGCCGCACGGGACTATATGGACAAGCTGGGCTTCCCCGGCGCCTTCGTCGCAGAAGTTGAAACCTGGGAAGACGCGGCCTATGCCGCCGCCAACCCTGAATTCAACAGTGAATGGTGGGACGCGGAGGAGCAGCTTCGCATGGCGCTTACAACATCCGCGCTTGAACTTATGAGCGAAGAAGACCTCAATCTTGCGCTGACCCACGTCTCGGCAACCGCCTCGGATATCATCAACAGCGCCGTAGATGCCGTCACAATGGATGCCGGTGTAGAGGATCAGGAATTGATCCGCGCCGCCGTCGGATCGGCCCTGCAAAGCTGTCATCAGGCCGCACTTGTCCTTGCAGCAGGAGAGGAAGACAATCACCCCTTCGCCCTGAAATACAAGCTTTTTGAGCACGGCCACTGGCCAATTGCCATTACCGGCAGCAGCTTTAATCTTTTCTGAGAACAATCCAAGAAAGAGTGAAAATGAGTCATCTGCGTGTTGCCACATGGAACGTCAATTCTGTCCGCGCCCGGCTTGCCCATGTGGAAGCATTTGTTGAGCAAACACATCCAGATGTCCTGTGCCTGCAGGAAACCAAGGTAACGGACAATGAATTCCCGCTCAAAAGCTTTGCCAAGATGGGATACGATCATTACGCCATTGCCGGGCAAAAAAGTTACAATGGCGTCGCTATTTTCTCAAAAGTACCGTTCGCGCCGATTGAGCCTATACAGTGGTGCGGCAGGGACGATAAGCGACACCTCGCGGTTACGCTCGAAAACGGGGTAGAAGTCCATAATTTCTATGTCCCGGCGGGCGGCGATATAGCCGATGTCACTCTGAATGACAAGTTCGCCCATAAGCTGGATTTCATGACAGAGATGGCGGACTGGTTCACGGAGCGTCGGATGGATGGCAATAAAATGGTTTTGGTGGGCGATCTGAACGTTGCCCCGTTTGAAACCGATGTCTGGAACCACAAGCAGCTCTTGAAGGTTGTCAGCCACACGCCAATTGAGGTGGAACATATGGCGCGGATTTATGATTCTCATGGCTGGATCGACGCGATGCGCCATTTCATTCCGGAGCCCGAACCACTATTTTCCTGGTGGAGCTATCGCGCACGCGACTGGCGGGCGTCCAACCGGGGCCGTCGGCTTGATCATGTCTGGGTAACCCCGGCACTTAAGCCGCATCTGAAGGCTATGGAAATCCCACTCACCCCGCGTGACTGGGAAAAGCCGTCCGACCACGCCCCGGTCATCGTGGATTTCGACTTCACCGATATGAGATAACCCACGCCTTCGCCAGAATATAATGCCGGTTTAGTCTTGCCCGGCAGCGAGGCTTGCGGCACAGTCCCTGAATAATAACAAAAACAGGGAGGGTAAAATGTCAGGGAATTTACAATCGACGGGTCGGCTGGACGGGAAAATTGCCCTTGTATCCGGAGGGGCATCTGGCATTGGCCGCGCGACTGTCGAACGATTCCTGCGGGAAGGGGCGAAAGTTGCCCTCACCGATATCGTGCAGGAAAAGGGAGAGAAACTCGCTGCTGACCTGATCGCCGAGGGATATGACGCTTTTTACCAGAACCTTGATGTGGTTAATTCCGGCGAATGGCAGGCAGTTGTTGATGCCGTTGTCGAGCGATGGGGACGGCTGGATATTCTGGTGAATTCGGCCGGCATCGGCCGGGCGAAGGGACTGCTTGATATGACATATGACTTCTGGCGTCAGACGATTTCAATCAATCTGGACGGCACCTTTCTTGGAACGCAAACGGCCGTAAACAGCATGAAGAACACCGGTGGTGGTTCCATCGTTAACATCTCCTCCGTCCTTGGCTTTGTTGGTATGTCCAATATTTCCGCCTACGCAGCCAGCAAGGGAGGAGTCCGCCTGTTCACCAAGGCCGCCGCCGTTGAATGCGCGGAAAAGGGTTACAATGTCCGGGTAAATTCAGTCCATCCGGGATATATTGAAACGCCCATGGTGATGCGGCGGTTCGATAAAATCTCTGAAAGCGAAAGAGAGGATGAGGAAACCAGATTGAAACAATCGCATCCGCTCGGACGTCTCGGCAAGCCCGAGGAAATTGCCTCGATGATCCTCTATCTCGCCTCCGACGAAGCCGGTTTCGTAACCGGCTCCGAGTTCGTTGCGGATGGCGGCTACCTTGCCCGGTAATCGGCCTCAAATCTGGCGATAAATATGGTAGCGGCCCTCAGCCACGCCATCGGGGAGAGGCTGGGCCTGCCAGATATCCATATCAAAAGACTGATCACTGATGATGATGGCACCGGGCGCCAATAAAGCAGGCAGACTTTCCCCGAGCATTCGCGCAAGCGTGACGCTTGCTTCCTTGTTGCCAGAACCGATATCGCAATGGGCAAGGATCGCCTTCATTTTCATTCTTTCAAGGGCAACCGGCAGGGTTTCCAGGAAATCCCCGACGATCATATGATGGTCATCGGGGATACAATCCGGATGCGCCTTCACATGGCGATCGAACACATAGATATCCCGATCCGGCATGAGGGAGCGTAAATGATCATACGTCCGGCCATTTCCAAGTCCCAGTTCCAGCGCACTTCCGGGTTTGTCCATAATCAGTTTGGTGGCATGATTCAGGCAGTCACGCTGCGCAGTTATACGTCTTATGAAGCTATCCAGCCTGCTCATCCTCGCGCCCTTTACTCAAATGCCATTCGGTGAGAACATTTTCATCCGTCTCATGACGTATCAGATCATCCCGTATTCGCCTATACTGGGCAGGGTCAGCAAGCCGACCTGCGGCCCAGACGGCTGCCACCCGGACAATCGGGGACGCGTCCTGTAAAAGCGGCGTAGCAACCGCTAAGTTTTCACAATTACCGCCATTGCCGATCGCAATCAATACATTCCGGATAAAGCGATTGCGGCCAAGCCTTTTAACAGGCGTCCCGGCGAACAAGCTCCGAAATGCGGTATCATCCAGCTTTGCGAGTTCCGCCAGTTCTGGCGCCGCAAGAGATGGTCTCGGTTTCAGGCTCATTTCCCTGGCCTGTTTTGCATATTTATTCCATGGACAGACAGCCAGACAATCATCACAACCATAAATCCGGTTACCAATCAAAGGCCGCAAATCACGATCAATGTGCGCTATCGTCTCGATTGTGAGATAAGAGATACAGCGCCTCGCATCGAGCTGATATGGCGCAGGAAACGCATTGGTGGGACAAATATCAAGGCAGGCGGTACAGGATCCGCAACTTCCCTCTTCCCTGTCGTCGGACGGAATTTCGAGAGTCGTAAATATACAGCCCAGAAATAGCCAGGATCCGAACTCCCGGCTTAAAAGGTTTGTATGTTTTCCCTGCCAACCAAGTCCGGCAGCGGCCGCAAGGGGCTTTTCCATGACCGGTGCCGTATCGACAAAAACCTTTACGTCGCCGCCATAATCCCGGACAAGCCCGCGGGCAATGCGTTTGAGCTTTTTCTTAATCACATCATGATAATCACGGCCTTGTGCATAAACGGAAATAACTCCATGCTCGGCCTTCCCCGTATTGGCAAGCGGGTCCGTTTCCGGTCCATAATTCAATGCCAGCACAATCACGGAGCGCGCGTCAGGCCAGAGCGCCTGCGGGTGGTGGCGCCAGGCGGCTTTCTCAACAATCCAGCTCATGTCACCATGACGCTCAAGCGCGATAAATTCCCGCAGCCGGTCTCCGGGTGCTTCACCAATGTCTGCAGGAGCAAAGCCGACGGCCTCAAAACCTTCTGCCTTCGCAATGTCGCGAACACGCGCTTTATCGACGGGAACGCGGTCCGGTTCAGAAATCAAGGTCGGCATAGTGGGATGGGGCGGGCATACCGGGAAGGTTGTCCGCCAGAATAGCCCGGAAACTCGGGCGAGATTTTGCCCGCGCATACCAGACTTTTGCCGACGGATGATGCTCCCATGGGACATCACCGAGGTAGTCGACACTGGATAATTGGGCCGCTGCGGCGATGTCGGCAAGTCCGAAATCATCCCCCGCCAGCCAGGAACGTCTTTCGACCAGATAGGTAATATATTCAAGGTGATAATGAATATTGTGATGCCCGGCGCGAATGGCGGCAGTATTCGGCGTCCCTGATTTTGTCAGCCGCTTCATGATTTTTTCCTCAACCAGGTTATCCGTTACTTCGGTAAAGAATTTACGGTCAAACCAGCCGATAAGGCGTCTGGCCTCAGCCCGGTCAAGACGATCCTTGGGGAGGAGGGGTACGTCCTCATAGGTTTCCTCAAGATACTCACAAATTGCCTGGCTGTCAGACAACGTGATGTCGTTTTCATCCACCAGCACAGGTACTTCCCCTGCCGGGTTACGGGCGAGGAGGTTGTGCCGCCGCTCCCAGGGCTTTTCAATTTTCAGGTCGAATTTCAGACCTTTCTCCGCTAGCGCCAGTCGAACTTTACGGCAGGCGGGAGAAATCCAGAAATGATATAGTGTTCGCATGGGGGGACATTAACCCATGCAGCCGGAATGTAGAATAGGTTGATTGCAGGTTTTAGTAAAAATGTTGCGACAATCTAGTCCGTAGCTCAGTTGACTGGATATATCCGAAGATTCTCACTCCGTTGTAAAAGGCGTGCGCATTCACGCCGGATGCGCTCAAACATTTCCGCAACACGGATCTTGCCAAGCCGGTCCAGGCGATCAACCTGCTGAAGGGCCATTTCCGGTGCCTCCTCCCCATAGACGAGAATGAAACGCCGCGCGGCCCATTTTACATCAACCATGTTGATGATCGGGTCCGGATATGCGGCGGCGGAAAAGCCGGAATCTGAGTGATTAAGGGCTGTTGAGCTTTCCATTTTGCTATCTCCGGTAACACTATTTATGAAGTCTGGTTACCTCGATAGCAGCAAACTCCATGCCAGTTTAAAGGTCCGGATTAGGTCGATGTTTTCGCATTTTCGATTGAAATCCGGCCTCGACAGGAAGTTTATGGTCTGACCCCGGCAAATTATGCCCATAAAGAAAGCCGGAGCGCTCCTGTCCCGGCTTTCTTTACGCAAGTATAAATTTTGCTCAGGCGGTTTTCTGGGCAACCTCGTCTGAGATCGGATGCTCAAGCTTGTTCAGCATCTCTTTCGGGCAAACCTGATAGAACCGCTCCCGCTCCCAACCCCAGTCCGCGAGAAGGGCCTGGGCAAACTGGGAATGAGTATTTTCAGCATGATCGGCGATCATCTTTTTCAGAACCTCTTCCCAATAGCTGGATTCAAGCCGCTGATAAACAACTGATTCGCTATTGATATGAATGGGCAGCACGTCATCAATGTCATAGACGAAAACCATGCCCCCTGTCATCCCGGCCGCAAAATTGTCGCCAACGCTGCCCAGAATAGCAATCAGGCCGCCCGTCATATATTCGCAGCCGTTTGTGCCGCACCCTTCAACCACCGAGACAGCACCGGAGTTTCTGACAGCAAACCGTTCTCCCGCCTGACCGGCCGCATAAAGCGAGCCCGAGGTTGCGCCATAAAGAACCGTATTACCGATGATGGCGTTTTCGTTCCATTTAAGCGGGCTTGATGTCAGAGGCCGGACGACGATGCTACCGCCTGACAATCCCTTGCCGCAATAATCGTTGGCGTCGCCAAGCACTTCAAGTTTTAGTCCCTGAACCGCAAAAGCACCAAGCGATTGCCCTGCCGAGCCTCGCAGCCGGACAGTGATATGGCCGGGCTCCAGCCCTGTCATCCCGAATGTCCGCACAATCCGCGATGACAGCTTGGTACCGATGGCGCGGTGTGTGTTGCGAATGCTGTAGGCAAGCTGCTTCTTTTCACCGCCCTTGGTGAAGACGCTGGCCGCATCCATGATCATCTGCGCATCCAGTGTTTCCGGGACGGGAACTGGCCCCTTGTTGACGCAATAGCGCGGGTTATTCCCTGCATCTGCTTCGGCCAGCAACGGGTTCAGGTCCAGATCATCAAGATGGGCCGAGCCACGGCTAACCTGTGATAGTAATCCGCTACGCCCAATGATTTCCTGCAACGACCGGTATCCGAGCTGGGCAAGGATCTCGCGCACTTCCTCGGCAAGGAAGCTGAACAGGTTCACAACCTTGTCGGCGTTGCCTTCAAACTTCTTGATAAGATCCTCATCCTGCGTACAAATGCCAACAGGGCAGGTGTTGGAATGGCACTGACGCACAAGAATGCAGCCCATTGCCACAAGGGCCCCGGTGCCAAGACCATATTCCTCACCGCCCATCATCGCGCTGATGACGATATCACGCCCGGTTTTCATGCCGCCATCGACCCGCAGCAAAACACCGTGGCGAAGCTTGTTCAGGGTCAACACCTGATTAACCTCTGGCAATCCCATTTCCCACGGAACACCTGCATATTTCAGCGATGTCTGCGGACTGGCGCCTGTCCCACCGGAATTTCCGGAAATCATGATGACATCCGCCTTCGCCTTGGCGACGCCGGCAGCAACAGTGCCTATCCCGGCCTCCGCAACGAGTTTGACACAAACCCGGGCTTCGGGATTGATCTGCTTCAGGTCGTAGATAAGCTGGGCCAGATCCTCGATGGAATAGATGTCATGATGCGGCGGAGGCGAAATCAGGGTAACGCCGGGCGTTGAATTTCGAAGCTTCGCAATCATTTCCGACACTTTAAATCCCGGCAGCTGTCCACCTTCACCGGGTTTCGCGCCTTGTGCGATCTTGATCTCGATTTCTTCGCAGTTGTTCAGATATTCAGCCGTTACGCCGAAACGGCCCGATGCAATCTGCTTGATCGCAGAATTGGCATTATCACCATTTGCCCGTGGCTTATATCGGCTTACATCCTCTCCCCCTTCACCGCAGTCAGACTTGCCGCCAATCCGGTTCATGGCGATTGCAAGCGTTTCATGAGCCTCTTTACTGAGGGCGCCAAGGCTCATGGCTCCGGTCACGAACCGCTTGCGGATTTCCGTGATGCTTTCGACCTCATCGATAGAAATCGGTTGACGCTGGGATTTAAAGTCAAGCAAATCGCGTAAATTGACAGGTGCCATCCGGCGCATCCCGTCACTGTATTTTTTATAGAGTGAGTAGCTGTCTTTCTCCACCGCAGACTGGAGCAAATGAACCAGTTCACCATCGAACGAGTGAACCTCCCCGGACGCGCGATATCGATACAAGCCTCCAATCGGGAGGCTGATCACATCCTCCCGATACGCTTTGTTATGCTGCTCAAGTACCTTGTGTTGAATGCCCGGCAGTCCAATCCCGGACACACGGGAAGGCATGCCAGGGAAAAATTCCGCCACGAGGGCACGGGATAGTCCCACTGCTTCAAAGTTATAGCCACCGCGATAGGAACTGATGACCGAAATGCCCATCTTCGACATAACCTTCAATAGGCCCTGATCAATCGCGTCCTTCGCACGGGCGAGACAACTCTGGATATCGAGGCCCGGGAACAGGCCCCGATCATGGCGATCCATAATCGCCTCCTGCAACAGATAGGCATTGACCGTTGTCGCACCTACGCCAATCAGGACGGCAAAATATTGCACGTCCAGACATTCTCCAGAACGGATATTGATAGACGTGAAAGTACGCAATCCTTCATTCACAAGATGCGTATGAACACCCGCAGCCGCCAGAATAGAGGGAATAGGCGCACGTGATTCATCACAGTTTATATCGCTCAGGATTAAATGAGCGCAGCCACCCCTGACCGCATTTTCCGCCTCCGTTCGAATATACCGAAGCGCGCGGGTAAGAGCTTCCGGGCCATCCTCAACATTGAAGGTGCAATCGATAACCTGAGCGCCATCACCCATATATTTCTGCATGGCATCAAACTCGCCATTGGTAAGTACCGGCGATTCGAGTGACAGGATTTCTGCCTGACTCTTATCTTCGTCCAGAATATTGTTCAAATTGCCAAGACGGGTCTTTAGCGTCATTACACTACGCTCGCGCAGGCTGTCAATTGGTGGATTTGTCACCTGGCTGAAGCGCTGACGGAAATAATGATGCAATCCGCGATACTGTTTGGAAAGAACCGCAAGCGGGGTATCGTCGCCCATGGAGCCGATCGCCTCTTTCCCATCCTCCACCAAGGGCTGGACAATCAGTTCAAGGTCCTCAAGCGACCAGCCGGCGCAAAGCTGGCGCTTCCGCAGATTCGTACGATCGAACTGTCGGGTTTCCTGAGATCCCGCAATCGTGCTGCCAAGATCCACCGTATTCTCGATCCATTTATCGAAAGGCTGGGCATTCGCCATCTTGTCTTTCAATTCGCGGTCAAAATAGAAACGGCCTTTTTGAAGGTCGACACCAATCATCTGGCCGGGACCAACCCGGCCCTTTCTCGTAATCCGGGATTCATTAACCGGAACCATACCGGTTTCCGAACCGACAAGCAGCAGGTTATCCCCGGTGATCGTATACCGCAGCGGCCGGAGACCGTTACGATCCATACCTGCAATGACCCAGCGCCCATCTGTCGCGCAGATCGCGGCTGGGCCATCCCATGGTTCCATAACCGAATTACAATAGGCGTACAGCGCCTTGTGCTTGGCCGGCATATTTTCCTTGTTCCCCCAGCTTTCCGGGATGAGCAGGGTTTTTGCCATTGGCGCGCTTCGACCAGCACGGACCAGCACTTCAAACACCGCATCAAGCGCGGCGCTATCTGATCCTCCCGCCTGAATAATCGGTTTCACGTCATCGGACCTGTCGCCGAAGGTGTTGGAGACCATGCGGATTTCATGGCTTTTCATCCAGTTGATATTGCCCCGGATCGTATTGATCTCGCCGTTGTGGGCAAGCATGCGGAAGGGCTGCGCCAGGTTCCAGGTCGGGAATGTGTTCGTCGAATAGCGTTGGTGATAAATCGCAAAAGTAGAGACGAACCGTTCATCCAGGAGGTCCGGGTAAAAACTGGAAAGCTGCTCTGCCAGAAACATTCCCTTGTAGATGATGGACCGGCAGGAAAGCGTACAGATGTAAAATCCGCTGATATGTGCCGCGAGCACCTTCTTCTCGATCCGGCGGCGAATGATATAAAGATCACGTTCAAATTCATCATCGTCGACACCCCGCGTGTTGGCGATCATGATCTGCTCGATTTCCGGGCGGGTCGCGTTGGCTTTTTCGCCAATGATGCTGGCATCGACCGGCACCTGACGCCAGCCGTAGATATAGTATCCGAAGGCGAGAATCTCGCTCTCCACAATGGTCCGGCAGGTTTCCTGCGCCTCAAAATTAGTTTTCGGCAGGAAAACCATTCCAACCGCCAGCTTGCCATCAATGGGTTCATGGCCGGTTCGAACAATATGTTCCTTGAAGAAGTCCTGCGGAATCTGCACATGAATGCCGCAGCCGTCACCGGTTTTACCGTCCGCATCAACGGCGCCGCGGTGCCAGACAGCCTTCAACGCATCTATACCCGCCGCAACGACGGCGCGTGATGGCTTGCCATCTATGGCGGCGACAAGACCGACACCACAGCTATCCTTTTCTTCAGACGGATCATAAAGCCCATTTGCCTCAAGATGTGCTGCGTTTTCGGTCCAGGATTTAACGAATTCCTCACCGGCAGAGAGTTTAGCGGACTGAAGTTCAATTTGCTTTTTCATTTTCATCTCACTCCGTTAAGAGGCCAGCACCGATTGTTCATTTCTTTGCTTTTCCATGAGGAACTGATGTATGGATTGCGCCGCATCCCGCCCATCACGAATAGCCCAGACCACAAGAGACGCCCCGCGAACAATGTCACCAATGGCAAACACACCTTCAAGATTGGTCATCGCTGTCTTGAAATTAACGGCGACCGTTCCCCAGCGAGATACCTCCAGACCCGGCTCATCGAACAGTTGGGGAATATCCTCCGCGTCAAAGCCCAAAGCCTTGATAGCGAGATCGCACGGAATGTCATGCTCTGATCCGTCAATCTCCACCGGCACTTGCCGACCCGTTGAATCCGCAATCCCCAAATGCATGTTGATTGCCTTGACACCCCGCACCTTGCCATCGCCAAGAAATGCCTTTGGCGCAGACAACCAGACAAATTCAACGCCTTCTTCCTCGGCATTCTCGACCTCACGCAGTGATCCGGGCATATTCTTGCGGTCACGCCGATAGAGGCATTTGACCGATTTTGCCCCCTGACGCACGGCGGTGCGAACGCAGTCCATCGCTGTATCACCGCCACCAATGACAACGACATTCTTCCCGGACGCATTCAGCGTTCCGTCATCAAATTCCGGAACAGTATCGCCCAGTCCCTTTCGATTGGAGGCGGTCAGGTAATCCAGCGCCGGGACGATGCCCGCAACGCCGCTGCCCGGCACAGCAATGTCGCGAGATTTATAAACACCGGTCGCGATTATCACGGCGTCATGCTTTGCGCGAAGTTCAGCGAGTGTCGCATCGCGGCCAACATCGAAGCTCATATGAAAGGTGACACCGCTGTCTTTCAGCAACTTGGCGCGCCGTTCGACCACTTCCTTTTCCAGCTTGAAACTCGGAATACCATAAATCATCAGTCCGCCGACCCGGTCGTATCGATCATAGACATGCACCTGATAACCTTTTTTACGAAGCTGATCCGCCGCCGCGAGACCGCCGGGTCCCGCTCCGATCACACCAATTGATTGCTCACGTTCCGTTTGCGGAACGGTCGGCCTGACCCAGCCCTTTTCCCACGCTGTGTCAGTGATATATTTCTCGACGGCACCGATTGTAACGGACTTGAAGCCCTTCTCGATCACGCAGGATCCCTCACAAAGGCGGTCCTGCGGACAGATCCGGCCGCATATTTCCGGGAAGTTATTGGTCGCCTGGCTGACCTCATACGCCTCTTCCAGACGGCCAGCCGCCGTCATCATCAACCAATCGGGAATATTGTTCTGGACCGGGCAATGAACCTGGCAATAGGGAATGCCGCATTGTGAACAGCGACTTGCCTGTTCCGTCGCGCGCTCGCTATTAAATTCATCATAGATCTCGCTGAAATCCTGGCGCCGCGTATCTGCCGCACGTTTCGTCGGCATTTTCTTTTCCAGCGAGACAAATTTCAGCATTTTTTCAGTCATCAGCTATTCCCGTTCCGAACCCGATGAGTCAGGCTCAGTCATTAACATTTACTATCAATCATATTACAAAATTAGGGTCGGCATGCCGTGCCCGGCATTCATAGCGCCTTTTTCAGACAGGGCAGGGCAGCCGGAACTTGCACATCGACGCCCTGAATACCTCATTTATATCGTGAATGCCAGAAAAAACTATGCTTTATGTCAATAATACTGACATAAAAGCAACTATCCGATACCAGGCGGGCTTCAGTATCTCTAAAATTCTGAGAAAATATCAATAATTTAGTCCCGTTTCGGACCTATTGTGCGCTTGCGGACTGCGCTCCTCCACCCCGACGATATCGCCTTAAATACTCCGGCACGACAGCGTCTATGGTTGTTGGCTGTATGCCGAGATCCCCGAGATTCGGAAAATCGCCGCTGGGGACATTGTCATACTTCAGGAGCTTCACCTGATCCGGCGTCAATTGCGGTCGTCCGGGCGCCAGCGCCATAAAGGATGCCATCAGCGACATAACGCCCGAGGGAACCGGCAGCAGCAAACATTTGCGATTGGTAAATTCAAGAACCTTTTCCATCAATTCACAAAAGCTATAGGCGTCCGGTCCGGCCAGCTCCCAGATTTTGCCTTGCTGTTCCGGCGTTTCCAAGATTCGGTCGATAGCATCCACCAGATCCTCGACCCAGATTGGCTGCATTTTCTTGTTCCCGCCGTCGGCCAGAGGGAATACCGGAGCAAGCGACAGAATGCTCGCGAACCTGTTGAAAAAGTCATCATCCCGGCCAAAGACGACGGAAGGCCGGAGAACCGTCGCGCCTGGAAATTCCCTTATCGCCAATTCCTCGCCAACGGCCTTGCTGCGGGCATAGGCAGATTCATGGTCCTTGCTCGCACCAAGGGCAGACATATGGACAAGCTGACTGGCACCTGCCGCCTTCGCCGTCGCGGCAATTCGCTCGGCCGCGTCCACATGCAGACGCCCGAAGTTCTGCGCGCCTTTTTCGTATAAAACACCGATCAGGTTCATCACAATGCTGGCGCCTGCAACAGCCCGCTCGACGGAACGCTGGTCCCGTGCGTTTGTTTTGAAACCGACTATCTGTCCCACGGTACCCTGCGTCATCAATTGCGCCGCGCCTTCGGGATCGCGTGTCGCGATGCGAATTTGATGCCCCTTCGCCGCAAGCCGCCCCACCAGATGACGGCCGATAAAACCGGACCCGCCGAAAATGGTAATCAATTTAGCCGACATAATTTATCTTCCCCTGTTCCCATGCAGTGCAAAAACAGCGCCTGTTTTACCCTGAATTAAGGCCAATATTTACCTGCTTAAACCACCTGCGCCAAGTGCAAACCGAAAAATACTTGAAAAGATTTGACGAAGTTAGTTGACATCCGATCACGCGCTTTATATCAGAGGCGACGATAAGTTGCCCAGGTGGCGGAATTGGTAGACGCGCTAGCTTCAGGTGCTAGTTTCTGTATGGAAGTGGAAGTTCGAGTCTTCTCCTGGGCACCATCCTCTTAAAAAGCCCTTTCGGGCCAGCAACTTATTGAAATTCAAGGATTCTCCCTCGCCTAACTGGTACACACTACTGGTATACACAGGCAACGCAGAATGCTCTACCGACTGGTCCGACCTATGAAGCGCAAGGACACCTCTATTCCCCATTTTGTTCAGCGGATACCGAAAGATATCCTTTCCGTTGCTAGGGGCAGCACTTTATCCATTCCCGTTGGGGACAAACTTGTCTCCCGCCGTATCACGGATAGAGCCAACACGGTGAAGGTCTCCTTGGGCACTCGTGACCCCAGTGAAGCCAAACTACGGCAAGCGGCCATAGTGGCGTATTTCGAGGGCTACTGGCAATCGCTCAAAGATGGTCCCGTTCAGCTGACACACAAGCAAGCAGTGTCGCTCTCGGGCGATATATACAAAGCTTGGGTCGGGGCGCTGGAGGATAACCCTGGCAAAGCTGAAACATGGCAGCGTGTTCAAGATGAGAACAACCGGGCAATTTCGGGGAAAATTAGGACCAACCCTCTCGCCATCCCCACAAGCGAGCCACAGGATCGGAACAGCCTAGAATTGAGGTTTGGCGGATTTGTCGATCTTATCCTTGCCAAGAGAGGCATGGTTATCGATCCGCCCAGCCGCAAGAAATTGCTAGAGCAGGTCGCGACGGCGATGCAGATGGCAGCAAAGACACTTGAGCGGTTCAGCTCTGGCAACTACTCCCCAGATGAAACCCCTGCCCGCTTTCCTGAATGGGAGAGTTCCACGAAAGTGACCCTGACAGAGCTATTTGTCGGTTGGAAGCAGGAGAACAACTCACTCAGTGAAAGCACCTATGAGGCTTATGACCGCACGATCCGTTACCTTCGTAGCTTTCTGAAGAACGAGGACGCTTCCCGCATCCGACCTGAGGACATCATCGCCTTCAAGGACTTCCGCTTGCAACAGGTGATCCCTAGAACGGGCAAGACTGTCTCCCCACGCACTGTGAAGAATGGTGACCTTGCGGCGCTCAAGGCAATCTTCAGCTGGGCAGTGAAAGAGCGGAAGCTGCCAAATAACCCGGCCAAGGAAGTGACCTTGAAAGTGAGGAAAAAACCTGTCCTCAGAGATACCTTCTTCACCCGCACCGAAGCGTCTGCATTGCTCCGGGCATCCCGTGACTTCGAGAAGTCCGCACAGATGAAAGAGAAGACGGCGCTAGCAATCCGATGGGTGCCATGGATATGTGCCTATACCGGTGCACGTGTAGGTGAGATTGCACAGCTCCGAAAGTCAGACATCCTACAACAGGAGGGTGCATGGGTATTTCGCATCTCTCCTGAGGCTGGCGATGTGAAGACAAACGAACAGCGGATAGTTCCGGTACATTCACACCTCGTTGGCGAAGGCCTTCTTAATGTCCGTGCTGAAAGGCCAGATGGTTACCTCTTTCTCAATGCCAGAGAAGGCCAGCCGATACGAGGCCTGCGGAATGCGATTAAGAACAGGGTGAGAGAGTTCATTCGGACTATTGTCTCTGACCCAGATGTCCAGCCCCTTCATGGTTGGAGACACTCTTTCAAGGCCTATGGCCTAGAGGGAGGTATGGAGGGGCGGCAACCCTTCGCACCCGGATCAATGCCATGGAGCAGTTTCCAAGGTATGAGGTGGAGGGGGAGAGTTAGAGGACAGCTAAAGAGCCTTTTCGGCTTCAATCAGGAAGACTATGGACGATGCTGTCATGTGCAGGACATAGGCGACGAGATGTTCGGGAACTTTGGTTGGGACAGAACCTTGCCCGTGTCCGCCAAGCCGATTTCTAGCAGTTGGCACTCCTCCTTCAAGAAGCTTTCGGACAGCTTTCATGTGATCCTGCCAGAAATCAGGAATCAGACCGTTGTCGTAGCAAGTGGCTATTAGTTGGTTGCTCGTCGCCTTGGGATCGACTGCCCATCCACGCTTGCTGCAGATGGATTTCAGAACACTCTCGAAAGATTTCAAGGCATCGTTCAGGGCTTCCTTATTTCGCCCGTGACGATAGTGCTCATGGGCAGCAAGAAACTCTTCTTCCGCGCCTTGGAAATCTTTATCATTTAGAAGTCTCAACGCCGGTTTAACAACTTCCTCATGCAGTAGTTCAGAATCTACTCGGACAATTTCGCCGTTTACGAACTGATAGCCGATGCCATCTTCACGTAGCCTGCCATTCAATTCCTCTATCGCGGCATCAGCAGAACTAGCAGATTCTTCTCGCGTAATCATGTCAATCAGTTTGAAACTGACTTCAATTACATCGAGTGTGTGGTCTATATTCATTTCATTTAGAAAATAACCTGTCAGTTCATCATAGGGCGTCTTTGGTTTAACTTCACGTGTAAGTTTAAAGACGCCGTACTCTCTCCGAAGCACATCCACTATTTTCTGATAATTCTCATATACCGAGTGCTCGAACCCCTCGCCAACAGTCATACTTCTTGAACCTATGCAATCGTTCCAGATGTGAATTATTTGGACGCGCAATTTATCGGGTAAGTCATCGTACTGATACACTTCAGGAACTTCGCCACGCAGCTTTTTCTGTCTCTTCGAATACAGGTTATAGATCGGCATATGATGTACCCAAGAAAAATATAGAGGATAATATCGTATCCTCATCTCACTTTTTCTCAACCCATGAATAATGTGAACTTAATAAACACCCCCACATACCTTAGCGGCATTGCTCAAAGTCAATGCACCGTTCGATAGTGAGGGCGTTGGATTGCGTCCTGTACTCAACTATTAAGTCCAGTAACTGAACATCTTCACGCCCCGGCCTGCTTCCCTTTGTTTGCCAGCGCATCCGCCCGTTCATTGCCTTCATCACCCGAGTGTCCCTTAATCCACCTACAGTCCACCTGATGGCCTGATGAAGCAGCCTCTAACCGTTGCCACAGGTCGGCATTCTTGACGGCGCTTCCGTCCGCCTTTTTCCAGCCGCGCCTCTTCCACCCCGGCAGCCATTCAGTGATGCCCAGCTGAACGTACTTGCTGTCAGTATAGAGGACCACCTTCAGGGGCCTTTTGAGCGCTTCCAGCGCCATGATTGCGGCCATAAGTTCCATTCTGTTATTGGTGGTGTCTGGCTCACCTCCGTAGAGTTCCTTCTCCTTCTTGCCGTCCGAGAGAACAGCACCCCATCCACCGGGACCGGGGTTACCTGAGCAGGCTCCATCTGTGTAAATCGTGATCGTTGTCATTGGGCCACCTCGGGCTTATTCCGTCCGTATTCGTCATACCGTAGATAAACGTCACCGGCCTGACGGGTTAATCCAGCGTAGTTTAAACTGCCGACTGCTCCGGCATTAGCTCTACCCTTAGCTTGCTGGTATACAGCCTTTCCGTTGGCCCTGATCTGGTTGATCAAGTTGTCCCGGTTGTTCTCGATGGTGCCTCTGGCTGTAGCTGTTTTCTGATCAAGCTCCCCCATGAGTGCATCGACGGAGATACCAGCGACACCAGCAGAGCCAGCCGCAGCCTTAGCCATAGCGACCTTCTCTAGCCGCTCTTGCTGGAGGGCCATAAGCTCATCTGTAGTCTTGTCTTCAACCTGAGTGCGCTGGTCTTCAAGCGTCTCATACTGATTGAGTGCAGCTTCCGAAGCGTTCTTGGCATTTTCCTCGATATAATCATCTTGTCTTTCTTTCTGGTCATGGACGCTATAGGCAGACACCGCGAGTGTTGCCACCGCTACAGCGAGTGCTGGGTTACACATATTTCTTGATCCTTTTAAAAATTCATAGAAGCGGGGGGTTTTAGTTTATTTGGATGGGAAGCCATTGTCCTGTTGAACGGACTAATTGCGTCTGGCCTTGAGAGGCGCTCAGAGATTCACTAGGTCGATGTGAGATACATCTGGTGGTGTGGACCCGAACCCACAGGAAAACCTCTCAGGGAGCTTCCTGTGGGATTCTAGGGGCTGCTTTAGGGTGTCTTGCCGTTCAGGGTATCCATGTAGCGTTGGATACCGCCGCCGTACAGACGACTGGCATAATCTGCATTACTGACGCACTCCAGATTGCTCCGGCGACAGTCAAAGGTGTCCTCATTAAGATGCCAAACCATCTGATACTTGGCTGGTTTAGCAACCAAACGGGCGACAACCTTAGAAGTAGCCTTGTTCCCGTTGCTGGCCTTGATCCTAACCAGAGGGCGCTGGAGACCACCGCGACGAACACCGGGGTAGACAACAGCGTGATGCTCCCAGAAACTCTGACCAATATCCCAGTCAAGGATTAAAGGGCGTGTCTCATGTCGCATCGGATAGCAGATATAAGGTTCATACGGCATAGAGAGATACTTTCTTCATGGTGAGTTTGAGGTTGCTCTTACGAAGGTCTCGATGGTCGCCATTCTTGTAGCGGATATTTGTATTTGCTGGAGTGCCCGTGATCAACCTTGCGACTGTGTACATCTTGCCCATGTGTCGGCACCTAACGTAAACGGCGTTATCTCCATTGCTGCTGATGGTCCATTGATCGGTTACCCCTGAATTAATCAACCGCTGGAAGTCAGAAGCATTAACGATGGCGTATGATCCATCGGACAGGGGGACATGAACGACTGAATTCTTCAGCTCATCCAGTGTGTATGTCGGGCGGCGCTTAGGTAGTCGACATTTGGTATTGTTACTCATGACTGTACCTCTTTCATTGTTTTTTGAGGGGTTATTAATGGTGTGGAATTGCTCATAGCGAATGCTTCAGTGGAAACCCGCAGAAATGCTGGGATCACCGATTTCCTGTCTCTCTAACTATCTGATGTTGTTTGAAAATTCTCTTACGAGTCCCCCTAAAGGGTAACCTGGGTCCTATATAGGTTTACAGGGGAAAGTGTTTCTTCTTCCACTCCCTCTATAAAGGCATACCTAAGCTGCTATATAAGTCTAAAGAGAATACTTGATTGAGGGGGTAACCCCTCCCAAGGTAGGGACTTAAGCAGCCCTTATTGACAGAGGGGATGAAGATAGGTTGAAGGGGTCTCTCTCCCTCTGTAGTCACCACCCCCTCAATTCCAGTGTGGGCAAGGAAGCAGCCCAACATCACTTGCCGGACTTCCTCTTCTTTTGACTGACCGACAATCACAGCATCATGGATCGAAAGAGCGACAATGCCTTTGTCTTTCAGCTTCAGAAGAACATCGATCATGATCTCACTCTCTATAAACTGTGCCTTGTGCCCTATGCCTGAATAGAATTGATCCTTGATATCTGGGTGTGCTGCAGTGATCGCCTTGCATACATCCGATACAGGTTGCTGTTCGAAGAACTGCTTGCGAACCCCTTTCGGCATTTTGGTCAAAGGCTTGTCAGTGAACATCATGGCGTTCATGACCTTCTTTATCCCTGATCGATGTTGCTCATATCCCGAAATGAGATAGAGGTCTTCCTGTGGCGGCTGCGCCTTGCACAGGCCATAGATAATGCGGGGGTTCATTTGCCCATAGTCGAGTTCGATAACTTCCTCACCTTCTATGAGAAGTCCCTCGATACGATGCTGCTTTTTCATCTGTTGCCAGAAGCCGCCGAACAGCCGACCGCCACTCTTGAAATGCCCCTGTGAGAAGATACGCCGCATTGCCCGATCATTGATGTCAACCAAGGGAGGTTTGCCTTCTACCGCCGCCGGGTCAAAATCAAGGTCCGCCTCAGAGAGCCAACTGTTGATGGCCTGCACGTCCTTGCGGTAGCGCCTTGTTCTGGAGGTATCGTTGTATTCGATGGCTCCCCCTTCATCCCAATAGCTTTCCTTAGCCCGCTTCAGGACAATGACTTCCTTTTGTTCACAGGTTTCAATATCTTCCAAAGTGATGCCATGTTCTTCAATACGTCGAATGAGGCGAGGTCCCGGCCTTATGACTGTTCGACGCGCTGGGCCGCTCTCACCTTCATATCCAGTGCAGCCCAGATGTCCCATCTCTTGCTGGATATATGCCATTTCAGGAGTTTGCAGCAGGTCAAGAATGGACGGGAGTTTCGTTCCTAGCACGTCAGGACAATACCGACCGGCGCACCCAAGGACTTTATGGGAGCGCGTAACATATATGCCGCGCTCACTGCCCTTCAGGTAGTGGTGGATAAGGTCACAGAGTATAGCCTCTGTGGTGGCCCGGAACTTCCTCTGATCAGATGCGCGGCGCTTCCTCTGCCGTTTATTGAAACGGAGTTCGTAGACTTCGAGCAAGTCCCCTGCTTCGTCAATGATTGCTTTTACTTTGGGGGATTTCGAACGTCTCCAAGGGTTGAACGGACGGTCTGGCAATAGCGTTACTTCAGCCGCAGCTGTCTGCTCTGTCATGGGAGTACCTCGAATGATGGGAGAGTCGGGACCCGCTCCACGGATCGATGTAAACAGAGCAAGGAAGACGGGTGTCCAAACCGTGCAAGACTATCCCTGTAGAGGGCAACGCCGTGTTGTAGGGCCTCCTAATAGGGGAACCTTTAACATTACGGTCCTCTTCGGCGGACAGATAGATCGGAAAAATATTGTTCGAGTTACTGAAATCCGCCACAATTATCGAACCATGAGAGATAACTTTGAAACAAGAACGGCGAATAGCTTACGACGGCTCATATCCGCAATCGGCGGAAGTCTCTTGGTGACGTTTTCATGCATCGCTGTGTCTGCGGCTGGTTGCAAAGAGTTTGAGGCGTATTATGAAAAGCGTGAATACGCTTCCGCAATGAAGGAACTCATGCCTCTGGTAGCCGAGAGGAATGCCTATGCTCAATACAGTTTCGCAGCCATGGCTTTCACGGGTCGGGGGATGCACAGAGATAAACAACGATCTGTGGAGATGTTCCGTCTATCTGCAGTTCAAGAATTTCCCCCAGCGCTATGGGCACTCGGTAATTTCTATCTTTACGGAGATATTGTGGAACGAGATCATGAAGAGGCTCTTCGCTTGTTTAAAGCTGCTGCATTGCGTGGTTATGGTCCGGCATTTATGACACTCGGTCTGCTATACGAAAGTGGCAGGGAAGTAGCTCAGGACTTAATAACAGCCAATGCGATGTATAAGGTGAGCCACCGCTATTTTGAATTTGACGAACCCGGTGCTCCTAGACCGGGATTTAACCAAAATACGCGAGACGGAATAGAGCGAACGGAACTTCATCTCTCACAACAGGAAATAGCCGAAGCCGACGAACTGGTACGCGAACTTAGAAGCAAGGTGCGAGAAGACTGGAGTGATAGATGCGAGGATAATTAGGACTGGCAAGGCATCCAGTCCAGCGATTGATACGCGTTCGTGGATGCCTTGTTGTGGTGGTCTATGGTGGTTGATACGTGGCTATGCGCGGTTAAGATCGATATACGACTACTTCAGTTACGCTGGATGGCGCTTTCCGAGAGAGAAACAACTGGACGAACCCGAACCATATGAGCAACTGCCCGGATCGCCGCTCTAATGCGACAGTAGTCCTCCCAAACTCGACATAGCTGTCAATATTGAAGCTGCCGCACACTAATCTTATGCCACTATCGACGGCTGCTGTAATCTTCTCAATGATCCTTACTCCTTTTCTCTGTCCCGATTTACCTTTGTTTGCCCAGATAGTAGCGATAGAGAGATAGAGGGTCAACACAAATAATATAATTATATCAATTAGTTAAATGAACTTGTGCATGAGATGCGCTTGTGCATATGTCTAGTGTTGACGGGCTTTTTCTGACTTCTAAGCGCTCGCTTAAGTAGATCGTGTCTCATACTATAATCGCCCTATAGGCACCCGGCACTGTAACAGGATAAACTATGAACAGGCTGTTGACCGCTCTTTGTATTTCATGCGCCTTACTACTTGCAAGCTGCGAGGAAAGGCCTAGCAGTCGCTTCGCCCTTGAAGACACCCGTGATCGAGACATCGAAATCCTGAAAGCAGGCGACTACGATGGTGCCATTAAGGCAGACAGGGAAGGGAACTATTAACTCGCATTCGAGAAACTGCTACCCATGGCGGAAGCCGGATACTCAGCCGCTCAGGCTGCGGTTGGTCATTACTACGAGAAGGGTAAGGGCGTCGAACAAGACTATTCTAAGGCTCGGACGTGGTACAGAAAAGCGGCTGATCAGGGGCTGTCTCTTCCTCAGACGTATCTCGGAGCGCTCTATCTCAAGGGTCTCGGTGGTCCGCAAGATATTGATGAAGCGGTTAAATGGTTCACGCGAGCGGCAGTAAAGGGCTGGCCGCAAGCACTTCTTATGCTTGCTTTGATGCATGACTTTGGAGCCGGAATTCCGCAAGACGACATTGAGGCGTATCGGTTTTATAGAGTTGGATGGGACTATGTAGGCTGGGATGGGAAATCAAAATCCGAACTCGCTCAAAAAATTCAGAAAAGGCTTAGGATTGTAGAGGAGCGAATGTCGATGGATGAGATTGAAGAAGGCGATAGGCGGGTTCAAGAGTGGGAGGAACAGCATCCAAAGCCACGTTATGTTTACTAAGCATCCAACCTCTGCAGCAACCTCGATACACTCGTAGGGTGCCAGTTGTTACCCCGTTCAGTCACGTATCCTTTGTCGTTCAGTTCACTGCAGATGCCCCTTACAGTGTCTACTCCCTGCGCCCTGATCGCTTCCACTACAGGCCGCATTCGTTCCGCCATGGCGTTCGCCTTAGCCTTGTTGATCCGTGGCGCTGGACTATTACCCGCAGTGAGGTTAGCAAGTGTCAAATCAGATCAACAGCTACAGGTAGCTTGCCCTTTCGCGCTTTGTCAGTGACCCTTCCAAGCGCACGGTAGACAGCGGTACGGCTCACGCTCATATCCCGTGCAATCGCCGTTGGCGTCTCCCCTGAACTATGCCGCTTGATGATCTCCGCGTTATCAATCATCGCCGGTCGCCCCTTGTACTTGCCCTCAGCTTGCGCCTTGGCAATCCCTTCGCGCTGGCGCTCCAGCATCATTTCCCGTTCGAACTGGGCAACAGAGCCGAGCAGGTTCAGCACCAGCTTGCCAGTCGGGTCACTCGTATCGATCCCGAGATTGAGAATGCGAAGGTTAGCTTTCTTGCTTTCGATTACCTCGACGATCTCCCCAAGATGCTTGACGCTACGGGCCAACCTGTCCAGCTTGGTAACGACCAGCGTGTCGCCGTCCCGAAGGTAGTCCAGCGCCGCCGCAAGCTCCTGCCGCTTTGAGGTTGCCCCTACTTGTTCCTTGAAGGTCCTGTCAACGCCTACAGCTTCAAGCTCCTTTAGCTGGGCATCGAACCCCGCCACTTGATCCAGTGTACTGGTCCGTGCATATCCTATGATCATCCTGTTTCCTCTCATTTCCTTACTGCATGTATGTATGTTACGTTTAAGTCTATAGCTTTGTAGCATATACCGTTACGTAATGAAACATCAATTTATATGTAACACAATGCAGCATGGTTCTAGCTGTTACAATAGAGGGTGATCAAACGTAACAGCACACTTCATAGCCTTGGCTTTGCTTACATGGAGCGCGGGGACGTGCCCCCTTTACTTGCTCGCGCATACACCAGCAGGAAATAATCAAAGGGTGTTCAAGTTGATTTAAAAGGGAATACAGGGAGAAAGCGGGGCCGTGCATGGGGGTAATTTCGCGCGGGGAGGTACGATATACCCTCACAAAAATTTGTGGTAAAATTTTTTGTCCTTATAATGGCGACTTATTCGGCAGTTCTATTCTTGATTTTTAATCGACTACAACCGCCCGATTATTGCCGGTTTGATCACTATCATTTTTGTCCCCAGCATTTCCTTTCCTGAATAAGCAGTAAACCACTAATACCAGATTAATTACTGGCAACAGGAGAAGGTATGTAAGATAGGGTGAGTTTCCTGTATCTCTAAGTCTTGAAGCAATGAGGCGGGCTAGTACGCAATAAAGCACCAGCCAAACTACACCAAAAAAGAGATTAAAAAATACCGCTGTTTCTTCGTCGGGGCGAAAAACCGGTATTAAAAATTCATGTACCAGCGCAACAGCTAAACTTAGTGCTACTACCCAAGCAAGCGGCTTGCGTGAATATTTTTCCCCTCCTTTTTATCAATGCGTATGGCTATAGCAATTGGAATTGCTGCGATAATAAAAATAGCTATCAATAAAATTATTTGCCATAAGCCAATACTCATATTATCTGCACCTATATCGAAAAAATTAAAATGGCATACATTTATAAATACAGTTGATTTTTATATCAATAATTCAATCTATTTAATCACGGCATTAACTGCTTTGCGGATGCCATGGAACACTTGCGTTCCTCTCTCAAAGCCCAAATCATCCTTCAACCTACCGTTCGGCCTACTTATTTAAAATGCATTTTGACGCAGTATGTCGGTCGGGTCTCGGGTACCTGTCTCATCTTCGCTCCTTAACAACTACAATGAACCAAAAACGCTCCCAAGCTTCTTGGAATAATACAAAAAATTTGGATCAGCTATACGGGGGCAGGACAGCTTCTAATGTTTTGAAGTCATATGACATCTAGCGACGACATTATCCTTTCAATGTTTTCTCGTTTTTCGGGCGGGCAAGGATATTTTAGACTGCTAGGGTTTATTCGATTGTGGGCTTGACGCAATGTTAACCCATGCTCTGATAGAATATGTGCAATCCAGCAGGTTTTTGGGACAAAGCCATATTTCTCTTTCGTCGCTCGCTGTATTTCTTTGTAAGTAGCCAAAAATCCTCCTCGGCAATTTGAAATCTCTTTGACCAAATGCCAATACCGTAACATTCACATTTAATCTGCTTTCTCCGTGCCATCAGAATAGGTTGTCAGCCGCTTGAACGAATTCCACAAAATATTTTAGCTGCCAGTGAATTTCGGATCGCGTTTGTCTGAAAAAGCGGCTGCGCCTTCCGCAAAGTCTTCACTTTCCAGCACGGCACGGGTTTCCCGCAAGGAAAGCCCTGCAAGTTCTGACGGGCCTTTAGCCAAAACATTGCCGACAAAACGCTTAACCATTTTCAGGACCATCGGAGCGCTGTCTCTTAATTCCATGGCGTAGGACATGGCAACGTCCATAACCTGGTCTTTGGGTACGACTTTGTTGACCATACCGACTTCATAAGCGCGGGCAGCGTCCATTTCCGCGAGGCCATAAATAAATTCCATGGCGACTTTATGCGGAATACGCGCCGCTAGTGAGGTAATCAAACCGCCGGACAATCCCACCTTGGCTTCCGGATAAGTAAACTTAGCGTCTTCAGACATGATGCAAAGATCGCAAAATTGGACCAAGACCACTGCACCGCCCACACAAATGCCGTTGACTGCAGCAATGACAGGTTTATCGACGTCAACGCCAATGCCAGGGACAAATTTCCACAAATCAGGCGGATCCGCGAGATTTGCACCGACAGAAAAAGCTTTTTCGCCGCCGCCGGTAAGAATGGCCACCTTATCATCCGAGGTATTAAATCGATGCCAGGCGTCGCGCAGGGCGTCGACCATGTCATGGGTAAGAATATTCAGATCTTTCGGACCTGTCAGGGTGATGATGGCGACGTCGTCGCGGCTTTCATAAGTGACTGTAGATGCGTCCATAGCTATGCTTCCTTCTAATGAGAAATTTGTGCAGAGGTTGGATTAGCGGATTTTACATCCTCAAATACGAGCGCTTCCCTATCCTGGAGCATCTGCGCTGAATAAGCAGGAGTCTGGCCAACATGATCAT
>JBBDJF010000026.1:0-38979 GCA_040880045.1 Sneathiella sp. | reverse complement strand
GCACAAGCCGCGCATAATAGGTTTCGCGGCCGGCTTGTCAATCCTTTTCGGGGGCTTTTTTCCGCTCTTGTCCGTCGAGGAAGTTGAGAATCTCATATGAGGCCCGCTCCGGCGCTTCGTGAGTGACCCAGTGGGTGATGCCGGGCAGCCGGACGACGGTGAGGTCATCGACGAAATCCTCCAGCCCGTCGAGATTTTCCGCGACCAGCATTTCATCCCCCTCCCCCCAGATAACAAGGGTCGGCACCTGAACGCGGAACGCTTCCGGCTTGAGGCCGAAGCCCTTGCCCTTCGTCTGCTCTGTCGACGGAACCAGCGGCGAGGCGCGATAGTAATTCAGCATTGCCGTCATTGCGCCAGGTTGTGTCCACGCGGATTTATAGGCGAATTCATCTTCTTCTGTCATCTCGCCGGTCGGGATAAGGTCCCGGAAGGTCCAGTCCCAGAGCTGCCTGCAGTCCGCCGCGAGCAGGTCAGTTTCGATATCCGGTATCTGGAAGCGGGCAATATACTGGCTATGGGCGATCTGCGCCTCATTATGGCTGAGAAGCTCTGAGAAGATATAGGGATGCGGCCCGTTGAAGATAACAAGGCCCCTGATCCTTTCCGGACAGGCGATGGCAATGGCCCAGGCGATGGCCGCGCCCCAGTCATGGGCGACCAGATAGAATTTTTCCGCGCCGAAATGATCGGCAAGCCCGATAACATCGCCAATCAGATGCCTGATGCCATAGGCCTTGATGCCGTCCGGCTTATCGGAGAGGTTATAGCCGCGCATGTCCGGCGCGACCGCGTGGTAATTCTTCCCCACCTTGGGAAGCTGGTCTTTCCAGCAGTACCAGAACTCAGGAAATCCGTGGAGCATGAGCACCAGCTCGTCGTTTCCGGCCCCGCATTCGGCGTAATGCAGCTCGATATCCCCGATTTTTGCCCGCTCATGATTTATCACTGTCACTCTTATGATCCTTCAGCTTCATGGTGAGGCCCTTGATGATCCCCTGAAAGGCCCGCACATCGGATTCCATCAGGCCAAGCCGCTGGAACATATTGCGCATATTCTGCAAGATGACATGCTTTCGTTGCAGTATCGGGTCAAAATAACCGCGCGCGTCCAGTTCCGTCTCGATCCGCGAGAACAGATGTGCAAGCTCAGCCTTGTTGGCCGGGCGTTCCTCGTTCAGGACACGGACAGGCCGCGTGTCATCGGCAATCTGGAACCATTCATAACCGACGAGCAGGACGGCCTGCGCCAAGTTGATGGAGGAAAAATCGGGATTGAGTGGCACCGAGATGATAGTGTCGGCAAGGGTCACATCCTCTTTCGAGAGACCGACGCTTTCCTTGCCAAACAGAATGCCGGTCGCGGTCCCTGCGCCGGCCTGAGCGCGAAGGTCCGCCGCCGCGGCGCGCGGTGTCGCGATTTTCTTGATCACGTCGCGCGGGCGGGCCGTGGTTGCATAGACATGCTGCAGATCGGCAATCGCCTCATTGGTGGTCGCATAGACGCGGGTGTTGTCGAGCACGATATCCGCCCGCGAGGCCATGGCGACAGCGCGATCATTGGGCCAGCCATCGCGCGGGTTCACAAGGCGGAGGTCGGTCAGGCCGAAATTCAGCATCGCCCGCGCCGCCGCGCCGATATTCTCGCCCATCTGCGGTTCGACCAGAATAATCGCAGGCATGTTAATGTCCGTCATCGGCGGCTTACTTGCCACCCGCCGGGGCGCCCTCGCGATAGAGCTTGTAGTTGATGCTGTCAATCAGCGCGGCAAAGGACGCATCGACAATATTGGGGGAGACGCCGACTGTGAACCAGCGCTTGTTGGTCTTGTCTGTACTCTCGATCAGGACGCGCGTCACCGCCTCGGTGCCCGAGGTGAGGATACGTACCTTGAAATCCACAAGGCGCAAGTCGTCGATATAGTCGGAATATTTGCCAAGATCCTTACGCAGCGCACCGTCGAGCGCGTTGACCGGGCCGTTCCCCTCGCCGACCGACATATAGCGTTCCCCATCGATCATCAGCTTGACCACCGCATCGGAAACCGTGAGCAGCTCCCCTTTGGCGTTATGGCGCCGCTCCACCGACACGCGGAAGCTCTCGACATCGAAATATTTCGGCAGCTGGCCGAGGCGGCGGCGGGCCATCATCTCGAAGCTGGCAAGCGCCCCGTCGTAGGAGAAGCCGTCGAATTCCCGATCCTTCACCTCTTCAAGCAGACGGTCGACCTTCGGATCCTTCGAGTCGATGTCAAGGCCGAAATCGCGAAGCTGCGCCATGATGTTCGACCGGCCCGCCTGATTGGAGACCGGTAGATGCCGCTTGTTGCCGACTACTTCCGGCGGCACATGTTCATAGGTGCGCGAATCCTTCTCCACCGCCGAGACATGCAGCCCGCCCTTATGGGCGAAGGCGGAGGCGCCGACATAGGCCTGATGCCGGTTCGGTGAGCGGTTGAGGATATCGTCGAGCAGGCGGGAAACCGGCGTCACGGCCTTCAGCCCCGCTTCCGTGATGCCCGTCTCGACCAGCGATTTAAACGGCTCCTTCAATACCAGTGACGGGATGAGGGAGATGATATTGGCATTGCCGCAGCGCTCTCCAAGGCCGTTGAGCGTACCCTGCACCTGCCGCACGCCCGCCTTCACCGCCATCAGGGTGTTGGCAACGGCGTTCTCGGTGTCGTTATGGGTATGGATGCCGAGGCGGTCGCCGGGGATATGTTCTGTCACCTCCGTCACGATCCGCTCGACCTCGTCGGGGAGCGTGCCGCCGTTGGTATCGCACAGCACCATCCAGCGTGCACCGGCGCCATAGGCCGCCTTCAGGCAGGCCAGCGCGTATTCCGGATTGGATTTATAACCATCGAAGAAATGTTCCGCGTCATACATCGCCTCTCGGCTCTGCCGGACAATCTCGGCAATGCTGTCGGCGATCAGTTCGAGATTTTCCTCCAGAGAGATGCCGAGCGCGACATCAACCTGAAAATCCGAGGCCTTGCCGACGATGCAGACGGCGGGTGTCTTCGCATCGAGAATGGCGCTAAGGCCCGGATCGTTGGAGACGCTGCGCCCCGGCCGGCGGGTCATGCCGAAGGCGGTTAGCGTCGCGTGTTGCAGCTCCGGCGGATTGTTGAAAAAGGCGGTATCACCGGGATTGGCGCCGGGCCAGCCGCCCTCGATATAGTCAATACCAAGCTCATCAAGCGCGCGCGCAATATTCGCCTTATCCTCGACACTGAAATCCACGCCCTGTGTCTGCGCCCCGTCGCGCAGCGTCGTGTCAAAAAGATAAAGTCTCTCGCGTTCCATTATGCTCTCTTCCATGTGGTGCCGTCGGGTCCGTCTTCCAATATAATCCCGTCGGCTTTCAGGTTATCGCGGATTTCATCGGCCCGCGCATAATTCTTTTGCATTTTTGCTTCATCGCGCTCAGCGATTAGAGCTTCTATTATTTCCTTTGATTTCGAAATAGTAAGCGTTGCTACGCCACCTTGAGCACTGACCTCGCCAGAGACGGCTTTAAGATTTTGGAACCACTTTTTCCATGGCATACTCAATAGACCCAAAAGCTGCCCGGAGCCAAGCAATTGTCCCTTGAGGCGGGCTTTCTCCGCTGCGTCTGTCGCCTTGTTGGCATTCCCGGCGAGTGCATAAAGCGCGGTGAGCGCTTGCGGCGTATTAAGGTCATCTTCGAGCGCCGCGACCACATCCGCAGACGGTTCAATCGGCCCCGCCTCGACATCCTCCAGATGCTTTAGCGCATTATACAGCCGGTCGAGATTGGTTTTGGCGCGCTTGACCCCTTCCGCCGTCCAGTCGAGCGGCTGGCGATACTGGGCGCTCAGCATGTTGAGGCGGATGGCCTCGCCCGGCGCGTCCTCCAGCACATCCTGCACGGTGCGAAAATTGCCGAGCGATTTTGACATCTTGTCGCCCTCGACGGTGAGAAATCCGTTATGCACCCAGTAGCGGGCAAAGGGCGCGCCGTCATGGGCGCAGCAACTTTGCGCCACTTCATTTTCATGATGCGGGAAGATCAGATCGCGCCCGCCGCCATGGATATCAAAGGTGATGCCCAGCGTCGCCTCACTCATGACCGAACATTCGATATGCCAGCCGGGCCGCCCGCGCCCGAACGGGCTGTCCCATCCCGGCATGGCGTCGGTGGACGGTTTCCAGAGGATGAAATCGGCGGGATCTTTCTTATACGGCGCCACCTCGACCCGCGCCCCCGCGATCATGTCGTCGCGATTGCGACCCGACAGCTTGCCGTAATCGGCCATGCTGGTCACATCAAAGAGAACATGCCCCTCCGCCTCATAGGCGTGGCCCTTCTTGATCAGCGTCTCTATCATCCTGATCATGCCGTCGATATGTTCGGTTGCGCGGGGCTCCTTGTCCGGCGGGAGCGCGTTCAGTGCCGCCATGTCTTCGTGATAGGCCTTTGTTGTCCGGGTCGTGAGCGCGTCGATACTCTCGCCATTCTCTTCCGCCGCCTTGATAATCTTATCTTCCACATCGGTGATATTGCGAACGTAAGTCACGTCATAGTCCAGATGCCGGAGCAGCCGCGCCAGCACATCGAAGATCACTACCGGGCGCGCATTGCCGATATGGGCGCGGTCATAGACCGTCGGCCCACAGACATACATCCCGACCTTGCCCGGCTCAATGGGCACAAATTCTTCCTTTTTACGGGTCGCAGTATTGTAAAGATGGAGTGTCACTAGTCTTCCTTAAACTCAGTCGGCGGTACCGTTCAGGCGCGCGAGTATATTTTCCCGGCCGATCAGGGGCAACAGATTGTTCATCTCCGGCCCATGCGGCTGTCCGGTGAGCGCGAGCCGGAGCGGCATGAACAGCGCCCTCCCCTTGGCGCCGGTCTTTTCTTTGACAGCCGTGGTCCAGATTTTCCAGCTCTCAGGCGTGATCTCGCCCGCGGGGAGTTCGTCCGCCGCTGCGCGCAGGAAGGTCGCATCCTCGATGACCGGTGTCATTGGCCCCTTGACCACCCGCCACCAGATTTCCACGTCATTCAGCGTCGAGAGATTACCGCGAATGGCGTTCCAGAAGTTTTCATCCGCCCCTTCGAGGGAAATCCGCTCCTGTACCTTGTCCCAGCTTGTCTCATGCAGCAGCTTGGCATTGAGGTTGACGAGTTCCGCCGGATCGAACTTCGCCGCCGCGCGGCTGAACTGGCTGATATCGAAACCGTCGATCACCGCCTGAAGATCATGGCAGACCGCGACATTGTCCGAAGTGCCGAGACGGGCGAGCAGGCTGACCAGCGCCATCGCCTCAATCCCGGCCTCCCGCATCTCACGCAGGCTCTGGCTCCCTTCGCGCTTCGAGAGCGGCCCGCCGTCCGGACCCGTCAGCAGCGGGATATGGCCGAATGTCGGGATGGCCGCGCCCAAGGCTTCAAATATCTGGATATGCAGCGCCGTGTTACTGACATGGTCCTCGCCGCGAATGACATGGGTGATCCTGAAATCAATATCATCGACAACGGAGGGCATGTGATAGAGTGGCCGCCCGTCGGAGCGGATCAGCACCGGGTCTGACATGCTGGCGCCATCAACCACGACGGGGCCGCGCACCAGATCGTCCCAGCGGATGACCTCCTGTTCCAGCTTGAAGCGCCAGTGCGGCTTGCGTCCCTCAGCCTCGAAGGCGGCAACGTCTGCTGGCGTCAGGTCCAGCGCCGCGCGGTCATAGATCGGCGGCAGCTTGCGGGCAAGCCGGCGCTTGCGCTTGTAGTCCAGCTCCTCCCCCGTCTCATAGCAGGGATAGAGCCGCCCGGCATCCTTCAGCGTCTCAAACGCCTTGGTGTAGGCGGCGCTGCGGTCGGATTGCTTCCTGATCTCCGACCAGGCAAGGCCGAGCCAGTGCAGATCTTCCTGAATGGCATCCGCATACCGATCGGTCGAGCGCTCCAGATCGGTATCATCGAGGCGCAGGATCATCTTCCCGCCATCGTTTTTGGCCGAGAGCCAGTTGATCAGGGCGAGCCGGGCATTCCCGACATGAAGATATCCGGTCGGGCTCGGGGCAAAACGGAAAATAGACGTCATCTGTTGTCCCTGAATCCGTTGGTGATCGGGTAGCGCCGGTCGCGGCCGAAGCTCATTGTCGAGATCTTGACGCCGGGCGGCGATTGCCGACGCTTGTATTCCGCAATATAGAGCAGGTTCTGGATACGGGCGATGGTATGCGGATCAAATCCTTCCGCCACCAGCTCGGCGAAGGATTGCTCCTCCTCCACCAGTCCATGAAGAATGCCGTCAAGAATGTCGTAGGGCGGCAGGCTGTCCTCGTCCTTCTGGTCCTCGCGCAGCTCCGCCGACGGTGGCTTGGTGATCACCCGTTGCGGGATGACCGGTCCGTCAGGGCCCCGGAACAGCGGGGAAAAATGCGTGTTCCGCCAGTCGGAGAGCTTGAAGCAGGTCGTCTTGTAGACATCCTTCAGCACCGAATAGCCGCCGCACATATCGCCGTACAGCGTCGCATAGCCGACGGACATTTCCGACTTGTTGCCGGTGGTCAAAACCATCGGCCCGAGCTTGTTGGAGAGTGCCATCAGGGTCATGCCGCGAAGGCGCGACTGGATATTTTCCTCTGTGATATCCGGCTCCAGCCCGGCGAAAACATCTGCCAGCATCACATCGAACGCCTCGACGCCGGGTGCGATGGAGATCGTGTCGAGACGCACTTTCAGGAGGTTCGCGCATTCCGCCGCATCCTCAAGGCTTTCCTGCGAGGTGTATTTCGATGGCATCATCACGCAATGCACCCGGTCTGCACCCAGCGCATCGACGGCGACGGCGGCGCTCAAGGCACTGTCGATCCCGCCTGAAAGGCCCAGCACGATGCCCGGAAATCGGTTCTTTTCCACATAATCCTTCAGGCCGAGCACCATGGCGTGATAGATGCGTTCCATGGCGCTGCCGGGATCGACAAGCTCGCTCGTCTCGCAAATCCAGCCGTCATCGCCGCGCCGCCAGTCGGTGACCAGCAGGCTTTCCTTCCAGCTCGCCATCTGCACCGGCAAGGACCGGTCGGCGTTCAGCACAAAGGATGCGCCGTCGAAGACAAGCTCATCCTGGCCGCCGATCTGGTTGATATAGATCAGCGGCAGGCCGGTTTCCGTCACCCGGTGTACCGCGTGGTTGAGCCGTTCATCGGATTTCATATGGTCATAGGGGCTGCCGTTCGGCACGACGAGGATTTCCGCGCCGGTCTCAAGGAGGCATTCGGCGACCTCGGAGAACCACATATCCTCGCAGATCATGACACCGAGGCGCACGCCCCGGAAGGCGATCGGTCCCGGCAGCGGTCCGGGTTCGAAAATACGGTATTCGTCGAACACGCCATAGTTCGGCAGCTTGTTCTTGAAACGGCGGGCGGCGATTTTTCCGCCCTCCAGCAGGCAGACCGCGTTGTAGAGTTTCCCGTCCTCGACCAGCGGCGCGCTCATCAGCATCGCGGGGCCGCCATCAAGGGTCAGTTCCGCCAGATCCTCCATCGCTTTTTGCGTGGCGCGCTGAAAGGCGGGCTTCATGACCAGATCTTCCGGCGGATATCCGCTCAGGAACAATTCCGGATAGACGACGATATCCGCGCCAAGGGCTTCGGCCTCCTCGCGGAAGGCGCGGGCAAGCGCGATATTCGCTTCAAGGCTGCCGAGCGTCGGGTTGGCCTGCGCCAGCGCGATTTTCAAATGATCTGTCATGAAGGATTTCTAACCCGCCTTGACGCGCGCCGCAATCGCCAGATCGGCTTTTGGCCTGAAATCTTTCAAAAATTTCCGAAATCAGGGATTATTTGACCCAAGCGCCGGACCGTCATCGCGGATATCCGGTGTTTCCGCATCCTCTTTCGTCGTGTCACCGGTTTCCGCCTCGCCATAGCTGGGCGGTTCGTCATTGACCCATTCCTCGGTTTCCGGGTTGAGGGTGGCCACTGCTGCCCCGGCCCGAACCGGCATGGCAACAAAATGCCCCTGCTCGTCCATCGGGGTTGCCGAGGATTTCTGCATCCGGTAAATGGCGAAAAGGCCGATGGCGATATGGCCCGCCGCCAGCCAGCCGAAGAAGACATAGCTGCCGCTTAACGACATCAGCGGGCCGACGATGATCGGGCCGAAGATGGCGCCACAGCCGTTGACGAGCATCAGGCCGCTGCTGGCCGCCACCATCTTCGACGGCTCGATATGGTCGTTCGTATGGGCGATACAGAGGGAATACAGCGGCACCGAAAATCCGCCGAACAGCGCAACGCTGAACAGGAACAGGAAGAAGTTTCCTTCTTCCCCCGCATAAAGCGCGAGGATTGCCGCGGCCCCGCTCAGCATGGCTGTCACCATCAGGACCTGCCGCCGGTCGAACCTGTCCGACAGCCGACCGACCGGCCATTGCAGAAGGACGCCGCCCATGATCATCACGCTGATAAAACTGGAAATCTGGGCAACGGACAGGCCGATCTTATCCCCATATACCGCCGCCATGCCGTAAAAGGCACCGCCGGTGATCCCTTGCGCGAACATGCCGACGATGCCAAGCGGGGAAATCTTGTAGAGTTCCTTGAGCTTGAGCCGCGCACTGGCCGTGAAGTTGGGCGCCGGATTAGCCGTCAGGGTCATCGGGATCAATGCGATGGAAATCAGCACCGAGATAAAGATAAACAGCGTGTAGCCGCCCGGGTCCGCGAGATTGAGGAAAAGCTGCCCGCCCGCCATGCCGCCCATCATGATGATCATGTAAACCGAGAGGAGCTGTCCGCGGGTCTTGTTCGTCGCCGCATCGTTGAGCCAGCTTTCGCAGACGATATAGAGCCCGGCAAAGGCAAATCCCGTCAACAGGCGCATCAGGCCCCAGACAAACGGATCCACGAAAACCACATAGATCAGCGCCGCCGAGGAGGCGAGCGAGGCGAGCGCCGCGAACACGCGAACATGGCCGACATTGGCCAGGATCTTCGGGGTGATGAGGGAGCCGAACAGGAAGCCGAGATAATAGCCGGACATCACCAGACCGGTGATGGCGGCAGGGAACCCTTCCAGCGATGCCCGGATACCGATAAGGCTGATCTGCAGACCGTTGCCGAGCATCAGCAGGCCCAGCCCCAGAAGGAGTGGCCATGAATTTCTTACCGCAGCATACATCGCAGATCGTCCGGTACAAAGGGGTTACTCAAGCCCGCTTTTGATCACATATGTCAGACGGTGCCAATCAGAAAGCGACATATCCTGTTCTGATCGGTATTCTCAGGACTTTTCCTTGCGCAGCAGGAATTCCCGCCCGAGTTTTACGCCCGGAACACCATCATAGGAGATGATATCCGCCGTCGCATAGGTCTCGGACCAGGTTCTGGGCAGGAACGATCCGGTTCCAACGACATCGATGGGCGCATTTATACTTCCCATGACGCGGCATTTCGCCGGGGAGAAGCCCGACGAGACAACAATCCTGACTTTTTCATATCCGGCATTATCCAGATTCTCCCGCATCAGGTAGATCGCTGCCGCCGATACCCCGGTGCCAACCAGCCATTTCAGTTCCTGTTCGGAGCGATACTGGCGGATGCCGCGCGGGATGTGGCGTTCAAGTACCGCGTAGGAGGTCGGCGGATCCAGCCCTTCGACGAAGCGGCCGCCATGGGTATCCATGCGGACCGAGAGCATCCCGCTCGCCGCCATGTCCGGAAAACGCGCACAGATGGCCAGGGCGTCGGTGATTTCCTTGCCATAGTAATCGACGAGGACGGTCAGCGGATCGTCCGGAAAACTCTCATGAAACATTTCGGCGGCGCGAACTGTGCTGCCCGCATAGCCGATCAGGGCATGGGGCATGGTGCCAAGGCCCTTTTCATTGCCGAAGTAATGGGCGGTGGCGTTATTCGCATTGCCGATAAAGCCGACGGCGGCGATTTCCCTCTGGGCGGCGCGGCTGCCGACCGAGGCGGCATAAGCCATCATGTCGGCCATCTCGCTGCCCGCGCAGTGACGGGCGTCCATGGCGAGGAAGCGGACTTTCGGCAAGTAGGAGCACATGCTGTAAACGTTATAGGCCGCGACGCAGGCCGAGCCGAGCTTCTGCAAGTAAAGGGTTTCCAGATCGACAAGATCATGGAAGCTGCCGGTGATATAGACGAGCGGTTCCCCGGCGCCGACCCAGTCACCTTCCTTGAAGCAGGGTTCGATCGTGAAGCTGTGGCCGCGCATTTTCGCGATGCCTTCCAGCCAGTCTAGCATCAGACGCGGACAGAAGATAACCGGGCGACGCATGAAAACAGCGTAAGTCACTGTTTTATCGCCAAATTGCCCGATAACGCGCTTCGTCTTGTTGAAATACTGGTCCGTATGGTCGGCGATGGTAATGTCCACCGCTTCGCGTTTGGCAACTGGCGTTTGACTTGTCATGTTCCCGTCAGGTTACGAGGCTGCTGCGATAGCGGCGCCGTTTCCCCTTTCCTTCTTGATCATTTCGGAAATCAGGAACGCGAGTTCCAGAGCCTGGTTGGCATTGAGGCGCGGATCACAGGCCGTATGGTAACGGTCGCTGAGACCTTCCTCGGTCACCTCGAACGCGCCGCCGATACATTCGGTGACATTCTGTCCCGTCATCTCGAAATGGACGCCGCCCGCATAGGAGCCTTCGGCCTGATGCACATCGAAGAACTGCCGCACTTCCGTCAGGATGCGATCAACCGGGCGGGTCTTGTAGCCCGTCGAGGATTTAATCGTATTGCCATGCATAGGATCGCAGGACCAGACAACCGTCCGCCCTTCCCGCTCAACTTTACGGATCAGGTCGGGATGATGCTTCTCCACATTATCCGCGCCGAAACGGCAGATGACCGTCATCCGGCCTGCGTCATTCTTCGGGTTGAGCGTATCGATCAGCCGCAGCAGGCCATCGGCGGTCTGCGTCGGGCCGGCCTTGACGCCGATCGGGTTGGCGACACCGCTCAGGAACTCGACATGCGCTTCATCGGGATCGCGGGTGCGGTCGCCGATCCACAGCATATGGGCCGAGGTGTCGTAATAATCGCCCGACGTGCTGTCGACGCGGGTCAGGCTCTGCTCATAGGGCAGCAGCAATGCCTCATGGGAGGTGTAGAAATCCGTCCGTCCCATCTCCGCAGTGTTGGCCGAGGTCACGCCGCAGGCCTCCATGAAGGCGAGCGCGTCATAAATGCGGTCGGCCATTTCCCGGTAGCGCTCGCCCTGCACGCCGCTGGCGACGAACCCCATGTTCCAGCTATGGACCTGATGCAGGTCGGCATAGCCGCCTTGCGCGAAGGCGCGCAGCAGGTTGAGCGTCGATGCCGCCTGCGAATAGGCTTTCAAAAGCCGCGCCGGGTCGGGCACGCGGGCTTCCTCGGTGAAATCGAAACCATTGATGATATCGCCGCGATAGCTCGGCAGTTCCACACCGTTCTGGGTTTCCGTATCACTTGAGCGCGGTTTCGCGAACTGACCGGCGAGACGACCGACCTTGACGACCGGGCAATTGGCACCGAAGGTCAGAACCACCGCCATCTGCAACAACACCTTGAAGGTATCGCGGATGGTGTTGGGATGGAATTCGGCGAAACTTTCGGCGCAGTCGCCGCCCTGAAGCAGGAAGGCCTTGCCCGCCGCCACATCGGCGAGCTTCTTCTTGAGGCTTCTCGCCTCCCCTGCAAAAACGAGGGGCGGAAAGGATTTCAGTTCATTTTCCACCGCGCCAAGCGCGTCGAGATCCGGATAGGTCGGCAGCTGGCGGGCGGTTTTTTGCTTCCAGCTGTCAGGGGTCCAGGATTTGGTCATCTCGATATTCCTCAAATTTGGTTTCGCATCAATAACGCTATTATCTACAGCCTTTTGCCGTTTTCGCAATCCATAACCGGCCATTTAGCGGATAAATGACCAAAAAACAGGCTGAAATCATATGTATGTGGTGAAAATCAGGCCTGATTACGCCGCGACGAACGTCTTTCGCATGGTGACGATTTCCTCGGCAAGCGAGGGGTGAACGCCGACGGTCGCGTCGAACTGCGCCTTGGTTGCCTTGCATTTCAGGGCAATACCGACGGACTGGATAATCTCCGCCGCGTCGCCGCCGACAATATGCACGCCGACGACAATATCCGTCTTCTGATCAACGATCAGCTTGACGAACGCCTTCTCGGTTCCACCGGTCAGGGTCATCTTCATCGGACGGAATTCCGATTTATAGATATCCACCTCGTCATATTTCTCCCGCGCCTCGGCCTCGGTCAGGCCGACGGTGCCGACCTGCGGCTGGGAAAAGACGGCGGAGGGGACATTTTCGTGATCCGCCGCGCTCGGGCGGTCGCCAAAGACGGTCTCGGCGAAGGCCATGCCCTCATGGATGGCGACCGGGGTCAGCGCGATGCGGTCCGTGACATCCCCAACCGCATAGATATTGTCGACGCTGGTCTGGGACTGGGGTGTGACCTTCACTGCGCCGTTTTCCTTCACCTCGACGCCGACCTCGTCAAGGCCGAGATTGGCGGTGTTCGGCCTGCGGCCCGTAGCGTACATGATCGCGTCGGTTTCCAGCACATCGCCGTCCTCCAGCGTGACTTTCAGGCAGCTATCGGTTTTCTCGATCTTCGCCGGGTTGGAATGGGTGCGCAGGTCGATGCCCTTTTTCTGCAATTCCGCCGCGAGGAAATCCTGCACATCGGCATCAAAGCCGCGCAAAATTTGCGTGCTGCGATAGAGCTGCGTCACCTCCGCGCCGAGGCCGTTGAAAATCCCGGCGAACTCGACCGCGATATAGCCGCCGCCGACAACGATTATCCGTTTGGGGAATTTTTCCAGATGCAGCGCCTCGTTCGACGAGATGGCATGCTCGATCCCCGGCACGTCCGGCATGACGGGGGAGCCGCCGGTGGCGATCAGGATATATTTCGCGGTCACCGTCTTGTCGCCGACGCGCACGGTGTTCTTGTCCACGATCATCGCCCGCGCCTGAAACAGCGTGACATTGTTGTTATCAAGAATGCCGTGATAGATGCGGTTCAACCGGTCGATTTCCTTATCCTTGTTATGGATCAGCGTTTCCCACGAATGGCTCACCTCGCCGACGGTCCAGCCATAGGCGGCGGCATCCTCGAAATCCTCGGAGAAATGGCTGGCATAGACCAGCAGCTTTTTCGGCACGCAGCCGCGGATGACGCAGGTGCCGCCAACGCGAAATTCCTCGGCGATGGCGACTTTCGCCCCGAGGCTTGAAGAAATGCGGGACGCACGGACACCACCGGAGCCGGCCCCGATGACAAACAGATCGTAATCAAATTGCACTTTATAACTTCCTATGTCAGACGCCGGTCATGGCATCGGGTTTGCGCGGCCCCGGAGTGATATGGCGGTCAGCTGTTGATGCCGCCGATACACATGTATTTAATCTCAAGATAGTCATCAATACCGTATTTTGAACCCTCGCGGCCGATACCCGACTGCTTGACGCCACCGAAGGGCGCCACTTCCGTCGAAATAATGCCGGTATTGATGCCGACAATGCCATATTCCAGCGCCTCACTCACCCGCCAGATCCGGCCGATATCACGGGCGCAGAGATAGGCGGCCAGGCCGAATTCCGTATCATTTGCCATGGCGATCACCTCGGCTTCATCGGTAAATCTGAAGATCGGGGCCATGGGACCGAAGGTTTCCTCTCTGGCGACCTTCATGTCCGGCGTCGCGCCCGTCAGGATCGTCGGCTCGAAAAACGTCTGGCCGAGGGAATGGCGATGGCCACCAAGCGCCAGTGTCGCGCCCTTGTCGAGCGCATCCTTGATATGTTCCTCGACCTTCTTTACCGCTGACTCGGTGATCAGCGGACCCTGCGTCACGCCGTCTTCAAGGCCATTACCGACTTTCAGCCCTTTCGCCTTTTCCGTCAGCTTTTCGACGAAGGCGTCATGGATGCCGTTCTGCACATAGATCCGGTTGGCGCAGACACAGGTCTGTCCGGCGTTGCGGTATTTCGACGCCATCGCAGCCTCCACCGCCTCATCGAGGTTGGCGTCGTCAAAGACGATAAAGGGCGCGTTACCGCCGAGTTCCATGGAGGTTTTCTTGACCGTGCCTGCGCATTGCTCCATCAAGAGCTTGCCAACGGCGGTAGAGCCGGTGAAGGTCAGCTTGGCAACGATGGGATTGGAGGTCATTTCCCGGCCGATATCTTTCGCCTCTCCCGTCACCACGCTGAGGATGCCTTCGGGAATCCCCGCCCGTTCCGCCAGCACCGCCATGGCAAAGGCGGAAAAGGGGGTGAGTTCAGCGGGCTTGATCACCATCGGGCAGCCGGCGGCGAGCGCCGGGGCGGCCTTGCGCGTGATCATGGCGATGGGGAAGTTCCAGGGCGTGATGGCGACCGTCACGCCGATCGGTTGCTTGATGACGACGATGCGTTTGTCGTTCTGATGTTCGGGGATGGTGTCGCCATAGATGCGCTTGCCTTCCTCGGCGAACCATTCGATGAAGGACGCGGCGTAGGCCACCTCCCCTTTTGCTTCCGCAAGCGGCTTGCCCATCTCGACGGTCATGATCTTCGCAAGGTCGTCGGTATTCTCCAGCATCAGGTCATGCCATTTGCGTAAGGTGGTCGCCCGTTCCTTCGCGGTCTTTCCGGCCCAGCCGGGCATGGCGTCCTTCGCCGCCTCAATCGCGCGGCGGGTCTCGGCGGCGCCCATATTCGGCACGGTGCCGATGACATCGCCGGTCGCCGGATTGGTGACATTGATTTTGTCGCCGCTGTCGGCATCGCACCATTTACCGGCCACAAGGCTCCGCATTCTCAGCAGCTCGGGATCCTTCAGATTGAGGGGGTTGGTGTTATTGTCCAGCATAACGGCTCCTTTGGTTGGCGTCTCTTGCGCGGTGCCCGGATTTCCGGGTCGAATGAGAAAACGGAGTTTATGCCTGTTTATGTGTGAGTCAATCTTCCATCCTCAAACCTTTTTACTTCGGCAAGGAAGAGTTATGTTGAAACTCGCGTCAAGGCCCCGTACTCTCACCTCCGCACTTCTGATAATTTTACCAATATAAAGCCGGAAGCAGACGGAGGATTTGTGGCAAGCGGATCGAAGAAAGTCATTTACGCGGCGCTTATCGGTAACTCGCTCATCGCCGTCTTGAAATTCACGGCGGCTTTCTTCACCGGAAGCTCCGCGATGCTGAGCGAGGGCGTGCATTCGCTGGTGGACACGGGAAACCAGATCCTGATTTTGCATGGCCTCAAGAAGTCGGCGAAGAAGCCGGACAAGCTGCACCCCTTCGGTTACGGGATGGAGCTTTATTTCTGGGCCTTCATTGTCGCCATTCTGATTTTCGCGCTTGGCTCGGGCATCTCCCTCTATGAGGGGATCAAGCATATCCGCAATCCCGAAGTGATTACCGACCCGACCTGGAACTATGTGGTGCTGGGCCTGGCGATTAATTTCGAGGGCTGGGCCTGGACCGTCGCCTATCTCGAATTTCAGAAAGTCAAGGGCAAGCGCGGCTTCTGGCAGGAAGTGAAGCACAGCAAGGATCCGACGATTTTCACCATCCTGTTCGAGGATACGGCGGCGATGCTCGGCCTTATCACGGCGCTTGTCGGTATCTTCCTCGCGCAATATCTCGGCATACCGGAGCTTGACGGCGTCGCCTCCGTCGTGATTGCGGCGATTCTTGCCGCCGTCGCGGTCCTGCTCGCCATCGAATGCAAGGGATTGCTGATCGGCGAAGCCGCCAGCGGGCAGGTTATCGAGGGGATCGAGCAGATCATCGGCAATGACAGCCGTATCATCAATCTGAATGAGTTGCTGACCATGCATATGGGGCCGACGGACATTCTGGTGAATGTAAGCCTCGACTTCTCGGACGCGCTGGACTCGATCGAGGTCGAGGCCGCGATCAGTGATTTCGAGACCCGGATCAAGCAGCAGTTTCCCAATGTAAGGCGCGTGTTTATCGAGGCCCAGAATTTCACGGCCCATCGCAAGGCGCTCACCCCCTGACATGAGTAGCAACCTGATCTATATGCGTAAAGTCGAACAACAGAAACGGTCCGATAATTTTCGGAAAGTGATCCGCGAAAGCGTGACCTCTGCGGATGATTTCAAGACCGATACAGTCCGCTCGCTCTATCGCTGGTGGGAGGGGTTTCAGCCCGAGCTTCCGCGCCGCGCCGATTTCGATATAGCAAAACACTGGAAGATCGCGCCGTCGCTCTATCTGGTCGAGGTGATGGGACCGGGACAGTATCGCAACCGGCTCAATGGGGAGACGGTGGTGGATATTGTCGGCTCGTCGCTGCGTGGTCATGACATTACCCCGCAAGACCCCCTGCCCGAAATCCGGCTACTCTCCGACTATCTCGATACCCTCGTTGCCGGGCGGACAGCGCGGCGCTGTTCGGGCGTTGCCGATGTCTTCGGAAAACAGTATCTGTCGTTCGAGACCGTTGACTGCCCGCTCGTCGACGAGGCGGACGATATCCGCTACATCATCGGCGCCATGGCCCTCACCCGTTAAAATATCCCTTATTTCAGGCCACTAAAGAAGAAGTCACGGGCGTTACTTGCGACCGGTACTAAAAAATAGGCTTGATTTCCGCCCGGCAAGGTTTCAGAATTAGAGAAATCTGTTTGAACTGTTGATCTGGCGATGCGAATTTACGGGCCCCTATCATCAAACAGTCCGGGCCCGGTCGGTACGCATTGCCGCACGAAGGCAGGTTGGGCCCTCTTCAACGACATAAATTTCGTTTGCAGGGGACCATTTACGCGCCACAGGCGTCGTATGCCAACCGGGCCTTCGGCCGGAATATAGTGGGAGTTTAAATGATACTTTTATCCCAAATTCTCAAACGCCTGATCAGGCAGGGCAAGCTCACGGTTATCGATCCGGAGGGGCGGGAAATCCTCTTTGACAGCGGCAAGCCCGGCCCCGCTGTCAGGATGCGCCTGCATACCAAGGCGATCACGCGCAAACTCGCCCTGTTTCCCAAGCTGTATCTGGGGGAGGCCTATATGGACGGCTCCCTCACGCTTGAGGAAGGCGGCATCTATGACCTGCTGGACCTGTTCACCCGGAGTATCGGCTGGGGAAAGCGCAGCCCGCTGATCAGTCTCGGTGATTCCGTCTATCGCATTTACTGGTTTTTCAACCAGTTCAACCCGAAAAGCCGCTCGCTCAAGAACGTCGCCCATCATTACGACCTGAGCGATGACTTCTATGCCCTGTTCCTTGACGAGAACCGGCAATATTCCTGCGCCTATTATAAAACCCCGAATGACAGCCTGGAGCAGGCGCAGGTACAGAAGATGGCGCATATCGCGGCCAAGCTCGCCCTGAATCCGGGTCAGAAGGTGCTCGATATCGGCTGCGGCTGGGGCGGCATGGCGCGTTTCCTCGCCGAGAATGCGGATGTGCAGGTCACCGGTATCACCCTTTCAAAGAACCAGCTTGGCTATGCGAGCGAGAAAGCAAAGCAGACGGGACTTGCGAACAAGGTCGACTATCGCCTGACCGACTACCGTGATGTGACGGAGAAATTCGACCGTATCGTCTCGGTTGGCATGTTCGAGCATGTGGGCGCCCCGCATTACAAAAAATTCTTCAAGAAGGTAAAATCAATCCTGTCGGATGATGGCGTCGCCCTGGTCCATACCATCGGCACCGCCGAGGGGCCCTCCCCGACCAACCCGTGGATACAGAAGTATATTTTCCCCGGCGGCTATATTCCGCCGCTGTCGGAAGTCACCCCGGCGATCGAGAAGGCGGGGCTCTATATCACGGATATCGAGATTTTGCGCGTGCATTACGCACAAACACTGCGCGACTGGCGGACGCGCTTCATGGCGAAACTCGAGACGGTGCGCGAGATTTATGACGACCGTTTCTGCCGGATGTGGGAATTCTACCTTGCCGCCAGCGAGGTTTCCTTCCGCAACAGCGGCCTTGTCGTCTTTCAGATCCAGCTCGCCAAACGCCTGGATGACTTGCCGCTCACCCGCGACTATATCACCGAGATTGAGGAGAAGGAGCTCGGCGCCGCCCGCGTCGCGGCGGAGTAGCGCCGTCGCCTGATCAAAGCACCCGCCTCCGCGCCCGAATTTATCCGCGCCGATGAGGGAACTAATTTCTCCGTGAAGTGTTGAGTTTAACGAGAACAGATGCAGCACCGGGTCTGGTTGAGGGAGAACCGGGTCAGGCGGACCTGTGGCCGTCAAACAAGGCGATAACCGCGAAGGAGAGAGCGATGAAGGAAAAGGACGTTGATGAGGCCCTGGACGAATCCTTCCCTGCCAGCGATCCACCTGCCTGGGCGCCGGGCACAGCGCATCCGTAAAGTACGGAGCGGCCACCGCAGCATCAGGATCATCAACCCGGCGACGAAGGAAAAATGACGCCCGCGCCGCAGTCCTTCATGAAAAATTACAGGGCGGCGGGCAAGCTGGAGGGGAAAATTGCCCTGATCAGCGGCGGCGACAGTGGCATTGGCCGCGCCATTTCCATCGGTTTTGCGAAGGAAGGCGCGGATGTCGCCTTTATCTATCTCGATGAAGACGATGACGCCATGGAAACCGTTCGCCATATCGATGCAGAGGGCCGCAAGGCACTTGCTATCAAAGGCGATATCGCAGATCGGCAATTTTGTATCGACGCCGTAAAAAACACCATCAGAACTCTCGGCGGGCTCAATATTCTCGTGAATAATGCGGCGGAACAGCATGTTCAGGAAAGGCTTGAGGATATCTCTGAAGAACAGCTTCGCCGGACGTTCGATACCAACTTCTTCGGCCTCTTTTTCCTCACCCAGGCATCGCTGCCGCATTTGAAGGAAAAAGACAGCATCATCAATACCGCGTCCATCGTCGCCTATCGGGGAAAGGATGTTCTGATGGATTATGCTGCGACCAAGGGGGCGATTGTCGGCTTGACCCGGTCCCTTGCGTCCAACCTGGCGGAGCGGAATATCCGCGTCAACGCGGTCGCCCCGGGGCCGATCTGGACACCGCTGATCCCCGCTTCCTTCGACGCCGGGCATGTGGCGGAATTCGGCGAGAGCTCCCCCATGGGTCGCGCCGGACAGCCGGACGAAGTCGCCCCGAGCTACATCTTCCTCGCCTCCGAGGACGCCAGCTATATCACCGGCCAGGTCATCCATCCCAACGGCGGCACGGTCATCGGCGGCTAGGGGATTAGAGCGGCGCCCTACTCCACCGTCACGGATTTGGCGAGGTTGCGGGGCTGGTCGACGTCGGTGCCTTTCAGGACCGCGACGTGATAGGCGAGGATCTGCACCGGGATAGCATACAGAATGGGCGCGACGAACGGATCGACCGTCGGCAGCTCGATTGAGCCAAGAGCGCGTTCGCCGAGTTGCTTGATCCCTTCCGCATCGGAGAGGAAGATCACCCGCGCGTTCCGGGCCATCACCTCCTGCATGTTCGACGCCGTCTTCTCGAAATAGGGATCGCTTGGCGCGACGACGATGACCGGCACCAGTTCGTCGATGAGGGCAATGGGGCCATGTTTGAGCTCACCCGCCGCATAGCCTTCCGCATGGATATAGGAGATTTCCTTGAGTTTCAGCGCGCCTTCGAGAGCGATGGGATAACCCGTGCCGCGGCCGATATAGAGCACGTCCCGCGCTTCGAAAATTGCCTCGGCCAAAGCCTTGATATTCTCGTCGCCATCGAGGATTTCAGCCGCCCGCGCCGGAACCTCGGAGAGCGCCGCGCAGAGCCGCGCCTCTTCTTCGTGGTCGATCGCGCCGCGCTTGACCCCGGCATCGATGGCGATACAGGCGAGTGTTACCAGCTGGCAGGTGAAAGCCTTGGTCGAGGCGACGCCGATTTCCGGTCCGGCCTGGGTATGGAAGACGAAGTCGCTCTCCCGCCCCATCGAGCTTTCCTCGACATTGACGATGGAGGCGATATGCTGGCCCTTCTCCTTGGCGTATTTCAGCGCCGCAAGCGTGTCCGCCGTCTCGCCGGACTGGGAGATAAAGAGTGCCAGCCCGCCTTTCTTGAGCGGCATCTGGCGATAGCGGAACTCGGAGGCGATATCGACCTCGACCGCGAGATCGGCAATCCCCTCGAACCAGTATTTCGCGATCATTCCCGCATAGAAGGAGGTGCCGCAGGCGACAATGGTGACTTTCGGCAGCTCGTTCCAGTCAAACGGTAGATCGGGCAGCGTGATCGTCCGGCTTTTGGGGTTGAAGAAGGCATTCAGCGTCTCCCCCATCACCGCCGGCTGCTCGGCGATTTCCTTCATCATGTAGTGGCGGTGGTTGCCCTTGCCGAGCATCGCACCGGAAAGCTGTGTCTGCTTGATCGGTCGTTCGACCCTGTTATGCTCCCTGTCATAGAAGGTGGCGCCGTCGCGGGTCAGGATGGCGCAGTCGTCTTCCTCAAGATAGGAGATTTTGAGGGTGAGCGGCGCGAGCGCCAGCGCGTCGGAGCCGAGAAACATCTCCCCGTCGCCCCAGCCAACCGCCAGCGGCGCCCCGCGCCGGGCGCCGATCATCAGGTTGTCATGGCCCTTGAAGATCACCGCGAGCGAGAAGGCGCCATGCAGGTTTTTAAGCGCCTCGGTCATCGCCTCTTCGGGCGACATGCCATCATCGAGGAAGCTGGTAATCAGCTGCGCGGCAATCTCCGTATCCGTTTCGGATTCAAAGGCATAACCTTTTTTCGTCAGCCGTTCCGCCAGTTCGCGGTAATTCTCGATAATGCCGTTATGGACCAGCGCGATCTGCTTGGTCATATGCGGATGGGCGTTGACCTCGTTCGGCACGCCATGGGTGGCCCAGCGGGTATGGCCGATTCCGGCAAGACCCGAAAGCCCGTTGGTTTTCAGGACTTTTTCAAGGTTTACAAGCTTGCCTTCGGCGCGGCGGCGGTCGATCCCGTCCTTGGTCAGCGTCGCGATCCCGGCGCTGTCATAGCCACGATATTCAAGACGCTTCAGCCCGCCGATCAGTGACGGTACCACATCCTGCTTGCCGAGAACCCCGATAATCCCACACATATTTTGCGTACCTTATAATAAAAACAGTATATTAGCGTTACTTTGTGACTTTTTTCTTTAACTCACGAAAGCGCCTCGCCCAGCCCGGTTTCTGCTGCTCCGTCGCCCGCTCGATACCGAGGGCATCGGCGGCGACATTCTTCGAGATGGTGCTGCCCGCGCCGATAATTGCGCCATCACCGATCTTCACCGGCGCGACCAGCGCGGTGTTGGAACCGATGAAGGCCCCGGCCCCGATATCGGTCACAAACTTGTCATAGCCATCATAGTTGCAGGTGATGGTTCCGGCGCCGATATTCGCCTCCGCCCCCACGCGCGCATCGCCGATATAGGAAAGGTGGCTGATTTTCGCGCCGCGCTCCAGCGTTGATTTCTTGATCTCGACAAAATTGCCGATTTTTACATCGCTTGCAATCTCCGCGCCGGGGCGGAGTCGCGCATAAGGGCCGATCTGCGCCGCCTCCCCGATAGTTGCACCTTCCAGATGGCTGAAGGCCTTGATGCGGACGTTATCGCCGATGGTAACCTTGGGGCCGAAGAAGACGCCGGGCTCGATCACCACGTCACGCCCGAGCTTTGTATCATGGCTGAACCAGACGGTTTCGGGATCGATCAGCGTTGCGCCCTCAGCCATGGCGGCGGTGCGCCAGCGGGTTTGCGCGATTTTTTCGGCTTCTGCAAGCTGGGCGCGGTTATTGACGCCGAGCAGTTCCTGCTCCGCCCCCTTGACATAGGCGCAAGTGAACCCGCGCTCGATTGCCAGCTCGACAATATCGGTGAGGTAATATTCGCCCTTGGCGTTTTTGTTGTCGATGGCGTTGATAAGATCGGCAAGCTGCGCGCCATCGATCGCCATTACCCCGGAATTACAGAGGCCGATGTTCCGCGTTGCCGCATCCGCATCGGCGAACTCGACAATGGCGGTCAGATTACCCGCCGTATCCGTGACAAGGCGACCGTATTCCGCTGCTTCATCGGGCTCGAACCCCAGCACGACAACGGCGCATTTGTCGCTGGCGCGGCGCTTCTCGATCATTTTCCGCAGCGTCTCCGCCTCAATCAGCGGGGTGTCACCATAGAGGATCAGCACATCGCCCGCAAAACCGCCCAGCGCGTCCAGCGCGGCGGCGACCGCATGACCGGTACCGAGCGCCTCTTTCTGGATGGCAATCTCGGCGGGCGCAACCTCTTCCTGCACTGTGTCCATGGCGGGCGATGTCACCACCACAATTTTCGCCGGATCGAGCGCGCCGACGGTGCCCAGAAGATGGGAGATCATCGGCCGTCCGCCGATTTCATGCATGACTTTCGGCTTGGCCGATTTCATGCGGGTTCCGGCTCCGGCGGCGAGGACAACGGTGGCAATAGATGACATTTTACGATACGGCCTTTATGAAGAGTCTCGATTTCGGCTTTAATAACACTTAACCATAGACTAAAAACAAATAAAAAAATGTTACCGGATTTTACACAAATGCAGAATTTCAGCCTTATTTTCGATCTCGACGGCACTTTGGTGGACAGCGCGCCGGACCTTTTCGCCGCGCTCAACTTCTGTTTGAGCCATGCGGGGCGGGAGAATATCGACCTCTCCCATGTCCGCCATATGGTCGGACAAGGCGCGCGGGCGCTGCTGGAAAAAGGGCTGAAGGCGACCGGCGGCATGCCGGACGCGGACGAATTCGAGGCGCTTGCGCAGGAATTCTTCGCCTTTTATGAAGATCACCTGAGCGATGCAACGGTGCCTTATCCAGGTGTGCTGACCGCGCTCAAGGCGTTTCAGGCGGAGGGCATCCCCCTCGCCGTCTGCACCAACAAGCCCATCGGTTTCGCGAACAAGCTCCTCGATGAGCTGGAGATGAGCCGGTTTTTCGGTGCCGTGACGGGCGGTGACAGCTTCGCGGTCAGGAAGCCCGACGCCGGGCATATCACGGGCACCCTGACGGCGCTGAACCACCCGGGCGGCGAAGTCTTCATGATCGGCGATTCCGCGACCGACATCAACGCCGCCCATAACGCGGGCATCCCCTGCATCGCGGTCAGCTATGGCTATACGGAAATCCCGGCGCACGACCTCGGCCCCGACCATGTCATCGATCATTTCGACGAGCTGCTGCCGCTGATCCGGCGTTTGACGAACGCCCCGGCCTAGTTTTCGCCCTTGAAGATCGGCAGTTCGGCAATTTTCTTGCCGGACGGGATGTTGCGGGTGGTGATCCAGTCGGCGATATCGCGCCAGACGACCGGGCCCTGCAGATCGCGCATCAGCATGTGCCAGCCGTTCTCATAGAAGACGATATCCGCGCCGTCCGGCAGGCGTGCTGCCATTTCCTCCACCGGTTCCTTCGGCACGAGCTGGTCATTCGCGCCATAGAGCAGCAGGACGGGCGGCGTGATCTCCTCCGCCGTATCATAGGCGGCGTCCATGATATTCACGAGACCATAGAGGGAATCGATGCGGGTTTCCTTGATGAACAGCGGATCGGCGCCGAGATTCTGCAGCATCGAGACATTGTCCGATGCCTGGATGCCCATGCCCTGCCCCGTCAGCGTCACATCGGGGAAAGTATGCGCCGCCGTCCACAGCACCGCCTTGTAAAAGATATTGAGCGATTTCCAGCCCCAGACGGCGGGCGCGGACAGGATCACGCCATCGACTTCCGGAAAGCCATCCGAGGTGACGGCGGTCATCACCACGGCGCCGCCCATGCTCTCGCCGATAAGATAGACGGGCTTGCCGGGATATTTCTGCCGGACTTCCCGGACCATGACGGCAAGATCGCGGATGAGCAGGTCCTGTCCCGGCCAGATGCCGAAATTCGGCGCCTCCCCGAAGCCTCGCTGGTCATAGGCGATGGTGGTCAGCCCCTGCCCCATCCACCAGCTTCCGGGAAAAGCATAGGTGTTGCTGTAGTCGTTGAAGCCATGCACGGCGATCAGGATCGCTTCTGGATCGTCCGCCGCCCAGGTCTTGACGGGAAGCTTCACGCCATCGGATGTTTTGAGATAGCTCTCGGTAAGCGTCGGCTCGCTATTCTCCGTTCCGGCCTGCTGCACCACCGGGGTGCAGGACACGGCGAGGAAAAGCAACGCAAGACCAAGACACAGATTACGCAAATGGGACATCATCCTCTTTCTTCCAGAAGGGTCGAGACACGCTGACGCAAATGCGGCACCACTTCGGCCTCGAACCAGTCATTCTTCTTCATCCAGCCCTGCACCCGCCAGCTCGGATGGGGCAGTGGCAGGATATCGGGCGCATATTGCAAATAGGTGGCAACGGTTTCCGTCAGGGTCTTTTTCCGCCGCGCCCCCAGATAGTATTTATGGGCATATTGACCGACCGCAAGGATGAGCCGCACATTGGGCAGCATCGGGACAAGTACCGGATGCCAGGTGGCGGCGCATTCGGGGCGCGGCGGGGCATCGCCGCCCTTGTCCAGCTTGCCCGGATAGCAGAAGCCCTGCGGGATAATCGCGAAATTCTCCGGGTTGTAGAAGGTTTCCTTACTCACATCGAGCCAGTCCCGGAGCCGGTCCCCCGATGGATCGTCCCACGGGATGCCGCTTTCATGGACGCGGGTGCCGGGCGCCTGCCCGGCGATCAAGACGGGGGCCTTTGTGTCCGCCACCAGCACCGGGCGCGGCCCGAGCGGTAAATGCGCCTCACAAATGCGACAGGCGCGGATGTTTTGAAGAAGATGTGCCAGCGGACCCGGATTTTCCGTCATCAGGCGGCCTCCTCGCCTCTAGTGGCAGTGGCGGATGATGTCGTTCAGACGCGGGGCCGCGCGCAGGCCGGGGCGGTGCAGCAGGACGCCGTCCGGTGCCCCTTCCGCCCAGCTCTTTTCTATTTTTTCTGTTATATCAAAGCCCTTTACCAGGCAGACATCGCGTTTCACCTTAACAATAACATCATCTTTTCCTTGCGGATAGCAGGCCGGGCTGTCAAGGCCGACATTATAATTCAACATGCCAAGCCAGCAGGCCGCCCGCTCTCCTTCAAGGATCAGGAAGGGATCACTCACCTTTGAAATCGCCCTCCCGTTTATCAAAAAAGGCCGAGATGGCCTCGTCATGGTCTTTCGTGTAATGGGACAACGCCTGAAACGCCGCCGACATTTCCAGCAGGCTGTCGAGGCGCATATGCTCCCCTTCGCGCATCAGCTTCTTCGCCATGCGGAGCGAATGCGGCGGGTTGACGGCGATCCGTTTGGCAAGATCCATGGCGGCGTCCATCAGTTTGCCATCATCGACGATGCGGGAGACGAGCCCCCAGTCGAGCGCGGTTTCTGCGTCGATCATCTCGCCGGTGAAGGTCATCTCGGCGGCGCGGCTGCGGTTGATCACCCGCGGCAGGAACCAGGCGCCGCCATCGCCCGGAATAATCCCGAGGCGGACGAAGCTTTCGGCGAAGCGGGCGGAGCTTGCGGCAATGCGGATATCGCACATGCAGGCAAGGTCGAACCCGGCACCGACCGCCGGGCCGTTGACGGCGGCGATTGTCGGCACGTCGAGGTTATAGAAGGACAGCGGGATTTTCTGGATGCCGTGGCGATAGCCGTCGCGGATCTGAGCGGGAGAGCCGGCAAACAGCCCTTCCTTGTCGCGCATATGCTTGACATTGCCCCCGGCGGAGAAGGCCTTGCCCGCCCCGGTCAGGATGACGCAGCGCACCGAGTTGTCCTTGTTGATCCGTTCCGCCGCGTTCAGGAATGCGTCGAAGATTTTATCATCGGAGAGGGCATTGCGCTCCTCCGGCCGATTGATCGTGAGGGTTACAATGCCCTCATCTTGTTTGTATAATAAAGGTTCAGTCATGGGGACAAGCTACCCAATTGGCCACGAAATAGGAAGCGGGAAATTAAGGCGCGGGAAAGATATGGCCGGAAAACTTGACATCATTCCGGAATAAGGGGATCGTTTTTCAAAAGCGGGCGTAGTTTGACCCAAAAACAAGAATAAATTCAGGACACCCGATGGCAGTTCTCTCCAATGCGCAGCTTCCCGTTTCCTCTTATCGCGGTATTTTCCTGTTCTGCACAGCGGTCTTTCTCTTTGCGGTGATGGATTCGTTCGCCAAACTCGCCGGACAGAGCTTTTCGCCGCTGCAGGTTGTCTGGGCCCGGTGCTTCTTTCACATCCTGCTGCTGGTCATCTTCCTCGGGCCGTCCCACGGGTTGAATCTGATCCGGACGAATAACCTGAAAGTGCAGATTATCCGCTCGATGCTGCTGCTGGGGGCGACGATCTGCATCTTCACGGCGATCAAATATATCCCGCTGGCCGATGCGGGCGCGATTGCCGCCACCTCGCCGCTGTTCGTCATTGTCCTCTCCGTCTTCCTGCTGAAGGAGAAAATCAGCGTGCGGCGCTGGGCCGCGGTGGCCTGCGGGTTTGCGGGCGCGATGATCGTGCTCCGGCCGGGCCTGTCCGAAGTTCATCCGGCCATGTTCCTGGTGGTGCTGATGTCGCTTTTCTATGCGCTCTACCAGTTGACGACGCGCTTCCTCTCCGGTGTCGACAGTTCCGCGACGACGGCGTTTTATTCGGTGCTGGTCGGCACGATCGTCATGAGCTGCGTCGCCCCCTTTATCTGGATTGCGCCGGACCTGATGGGCTGGCTGTTGCTGGCGCTTGTCGGCCTGCTGGGCGGGGTCAGCCATTTTATCATGATCGTTGCCTTCAAATACACCGCGGCCTCCACCGTTGCGCCGTTCAACTATACGCAGATCATCTGGATGGCGATCATCGGTTATTTCGCCTTTGGCAACCTGCCGGACGGGATGACCATCCTCGGCGCCGCCATCATCGTCGGCAGCGGCCTCTATATCATCCACCGCGAACGGGTGGTGAAGGCGGTGTGAGCTAGCTCACCGAGCCGTCGGCAAGATCACCATACATTTCCGGGCGGCGGTCGCGGAAGAACTGCCAGTTGTTGCGGATTTCCCGGATCATGTCCATGTCCATATCGGCAACGACCAGTTCGTCCCGGTCCTCCGAGCCTTTCGCGATCAGCTCCCCGCGCGGATTGACGATATAGGACGATCCATAAAATTCCCCGATATTCCACGGCGCCTCGGTCCCGACGCGATTGACCGCGCCGATATAGACGCCGTTGGCGACGGCGGAGGCGGGCTGTTCGAGCTCCCACAGGTACTGGCTGACGCCCTTCACGGTCGCCGACGGGTTGACGATATATTCCGCGCCGTTCAGCGCCAGCGCCCGCCAGCCTTCGGGGAAATGCCGGTCATAGCAGATATAGACGCCGAGCTTGCAATAGGCGGTCTCAAACACCGGCCAGCCGGAATTGCCGGGGCGGAAGAAGAATTTCTCCCAGAATCCCGCGACCTGCGGGATATGGGTTTTGCGGTATTTGCCAAGATATGTCCCGTCCGCATCGATGACGGCAGCCGTGTTGTAATAGATGCCGGTCTTTTCCTGCTCATAGATCGGAACGACGATGACCATGCTGTGCTTCTTCGCATATTCCTGCATGAGCTTGACGGTCGGGCCATCCGGGATGCTCTCTGTTGCCTCATACCATTTCGCGTCCTGCGACGGGCAGAAATACGGCTGGGTGAACACTTCCTGGAACGAGAGGACCTGGACGCCCTTCTTCCCCGCCTCCTCGATCAGCGGAGTATGCGCCTCGATCATCTTGTCGCGGATTTCCTTCGGGCTCATCGATGTATCGCCCTTGAGGCTCATCTGGATCAGCCCTGCCCGTACCGTCGCCATGGATCGTCTCCTTGCTTTTGCAGAAAAAAGTTCATTTTTTGACCATTTGGTCAGGATTTTAACTATCATTTTTGAAAAGGCAAAGCTAAAATGCCGGTAAATCGCGGCAGGATAGAATAGCTGCAAGACGAGGAGAGAGACATGTCGACTTTCATTCGCGGAGGCACCGTCGTTACCTCCGAAACAACCTTCCGGGCCGATGTTTATTGCGAGGATGGGGTGATCCGGGCGATCGGCGCGGATCTGGAAGTCCCCTCCGGGGCCGAGGTTGTCGATGCAGGCGGGCAATATGTGATGCCGGGCGGGATCGATCCGCATACCCATATGCAGCTTCCCTTCATGGGCACTGTCGCGTCGGAGGATTTCGAGACCGGCACCGCCGCCGCCGCTGCGGGCGGCACGACGCAGATCATCGATTTCGTCATTCCCTCCCCGGAAGAGCCATTGATGGAGGCATACCAGAAATGGCGCGGCTGGGCGGAGAAATCTGTCGCCGACTACAGTTTCCATGTCGCCATCACCTGGTGGGACGACAGCGTGCACCGGGATATGGGCATTCTCGCCGAGCAGGAGGGCGTCAACAGCTTCAAGCATTTCATGGCCTACAAGAACGCCATCATGGTCTCCGACGAGATGATGATCGCCAGTTTCTCCCGCTGCCGCGAGCTTGGCGCGATGGCGACGGTCCATGCGGAAAATGGCGAGATGGTCTATTACCTGCAACAGGAAATGCTGGCGAAGGGCATCACCGGGCCGGAAGGCCATCCGCAGTCGCGCCCGCCGGAAGTCGAGGGTGAGGCCGCCAACCGCGCCATCCGCATGGCGCAGGTGCTGCAGACCCCTGTCTATATCGTCCATGTGTCCTGTAAAGAGAGCTTGGAGGCGATCACCCGCGCGCGGCAGGAAGGCCAACGCGTGTTCGGCGAATGTCTCGCGGGTCATCTGCTGATCGACGACAGCGTCTATTATAACGAGGATTTCGAGTTTGCCGCCGCCCATGTGATGAGCCCGCCATTCCGCCCGAAGGATCATCAGCGGGAACTCTGGCGCGGGCTGCAATCGGGGAATTTGCAGACCACCGCGACCGATCACTGCTGCTTCTGCGCACCGCAGAAGGCCGCCGGGCGCGATAACTTCACCCTGATCCCGAACGGCACATCGGGGGTGGAGGATCGCATGGCCGTGCTCTGGCATCACGGGGTGAACAGTGGCAAGCTGACCCTGAACGAGTTTGTCAAGGTCACCTCCACCAATGCCGCGCAGATCTTCAATATCCATCCGCGCAAGGGTTCGATCTCCGTCGGGGCGGATGCGGATATCGTGGTCTGGGATCCGGCGAAGACGCGCACCATCTCGGCCAAGACCCATCACCAGAATATCGATTTCAATATCTTCGAGGGGATGGACGTCAAAGGCAGCCCGAGCCATACGATCAGTCAGGGCAAGATCGTCTTCAAGGACGGGCAGCTCAATGTCGTCAAGGGCGCGGGCCGCTACATCAAGCGCCCGACATTCAACCCCTATTTCGATGCCATGGAAAAACGCCGCAAGCAAACCGCGCCAAGGAAAGTCTCCCGCCGGGCCGAAGCCGCGGAATAGTCACTCAACCGGTTTCCTCCCGGAATGGCCTCGGCGCTTCGGCTCCGGGGCCTTTTTTACGGCGCCTTGAGCGGCACGCGGAGCAGCATGCCGAATTCCTTCGCGAAATTTACAGAGACGCGGGCATGGACCTTGCCCTGCCGGTCGTAAAAGCGGCCCTTCTCGCCGATCGGGAAGACGCCCTCATGCCAGATGCTTGGATGGATATAGAGGCCCTTCGTACCATCGCAGTAAAAGGCGATGAAATCCTCCGGCTGCACATCGTCGCCCGGCAGCGCCAGCGGCACCACGAAGGGCGTGCCGTCCAGCGAATGGAAAAGCTGTCCGCCGTCGGGATGATAGTTGGCATGCCAGAGCAGCACCTGGTCCCGCTCCCGCGAGGCAATCTTGTCATTCGCCTCCTCCGGGTTGCAGGACCAGCCGAGGATATAGGTGTCCTTGACCGCATTGTTCCGGCCCCAGAGCACATCGCCTTGCCACCAGAACTCGAAAATGCCTTCCGCTGTGCCGCCCTGATTGCCGGTTCCCTCATCAACCTTTCGTTCGCCCGACGTCGGCCAGGTGACAATCTCGATCGGGAAAGTCTCGTAATCCTCAACGAGGCAGCCGTAGCCTTTCAGCGCCTCCTCCGTCGCGGTCACGACCGGCATATCAAGAAGCGGCAGCTCTTCGGGAATGTCCGGGTTCAGGAAATCCGGAGATTTCGCCGTGGCAGATATCAGCATAGTCGTTCCTCATCCAGTTTTCGCGATTAAGCCACAGACAATAAAAAAAGGGAAGGTTTCCACGCGCTTCTATGGATTATTAATCTTTTATGTTTTTACGAACATAAGCTCGCCATCCGCAGAACATTCGGTTTGGAAAATTGAAATATCTGGATTTACTGTACGCGCCAAACTACCAATCTCTTCCATGTCCGATTTTTCCATCTCAAACCCAAGATACAGCTCGGTGATTTCTTCTGAGTGATATTTGAGTGTGTCCCATGGTGGCTCGCCCTGTCGCAAGGCGATAGCTAGGCGATATTCACCCTCATGCGCCCATTTAAGCGTCTTCGCATATATGATCTTATCGAGTATTGCCTTATTACGTGCCCTTTGATCGCCGAATAGGCTGTCCGATATGAACGCTAGAGTATCATCATATAGCGGAGGGCGATTCTCCTGATAGACAACAGGGCGAAAGAGCTTAAATTTTGAATCTTTAGCGAGGTTTGGTTCTATGCGTAATGCAATACCTTTGTGATTTCCAGCGTAGCCGTCCCACATTTTCTCAGATTTCAAATGAGTGGTTACACAGAGTATACGGTAGCCCTGCATAAATTCATTTACCTCAGCTATAAATGCTTCAGCTTTTTCTCTCATAAAACCGTAATCATAAGCGGGGCCAAGTTTTCTATTTTCCGCCTTTATGATTTCAGCCAGTTTTGGATTTTTGTGATATACTGCTTGAATTAATTCAAGTTTTTCCTTCATTGGCGAGCTGCATGTGGGCTGATCATTGAGGTGTTTAAGAACTACGTCGGTAAAATTGGCTTCAATTTTTTTAAGCGCTGTTTCAGTATCTTCTGGAAAGATACTTTGAAGAGTAAGATCCTCAGTGTCATTAAAGTCTGACGGTTTCGTATGCTTGAAGGTTTGATTGCCGAGCGTCAGTTTCGCGCCGTGAACGTCGAGGTACTTGTAGAGAGGTGGTAAAGACATGGGCTGTAGTAGTTCATAATTGGTGTTGCAATTTACCATTTTCAGAATATCACGAAATTTCGGGGCAGGATAGACGTTCACCGATTCCGACGTTTGCTTTGGCCTCCACATAGGCAAAACTGCCTTTTAAAAAAGGGAAGGTCTCCCTTCCCTTTTTATGCTTGGCGACAGGTCGCTTATTTTGTCGACATTTCCCAGATTTCCTGGGTAAAGGCCCCTTCGGGACGCTTGGAGATGACGAGTTTTGAATCGCCCGCCAGCAGGATATCCACCGTGCGGTTATACGAATCCTCGTTCAGCTTGCCAAGGCTCTCCGTGTCGATCAGCTTGGCGATTTCCGACATCATGCGCTTCTGATGCTTCTCGGTCTGGGCGCCGGTCGCGTCATTCTCCAGCACGATTTCGGCGGCTTCGTCCGTGTTGTCGATGGCATATTGCCAGCCTTTCATCGACGCCTTGACGAAGCGGGCGAGCTTGTCTTTCATCGCGTCATCCTCAAGGCTCTTCTCCATCACATAGAGACCGTCTTCGAGCGTGGCAACGCCCTGATCCTCATAGGGGAAGACCGTCAGCTCTTCCGGCGTCAGGCCGCCATCGATGACCTGCCAGTATTCGTTGTAGGTCATGGTGGAGATGCAGGCCGCCTGCTTCTGGAGCAGCGGATCGACGTTGAAGCCCTGTTTCAGCACGGTGATATCCGCATCGGACCCTTCGGTCTTGTAGTTCAGCTTGTCCATCCAGGACAGGAACGGATATTCATTGCCGAAGAACCAGACGCCGAGGGTCTTGCCCTTGAAATCCTCGGCCGTTTCAACGCCCATGTCTTTCCGGCAGGTCAGCATCATGCCGGACTTCGAGAATACCTGCGAGATATTGACGAGCGGAACGCCCTTTTCGCGCGTTGCCAGTGCCGCCGGCATCCAGTCAACGACGACATCCGCGCCGCCGCCCGCGATCACCTGCGCCGGGGCGACATCGGGGCCGCCCGGCTTGATGGTGACATCAAGATCGACCTCGTCGTAATAGCCCTTGTCTTTCGCGACATAATATCCGGCGAACTGCGCCTGCGTCACCCATTTGAGTTGCAGGGTCAGCTCATCGGCGGCCTGCGCCGAAAATGCGGCCACGCTCATCGCGGTGGCGGCAACCAGTAAAGTCATTTTTTTCATCTTCTCAACCTCTCCCTTTGTAAAATCAGAATACAGAATATGGACAATGGTAATGGGGACTCATTCTATTTCGCCTGACGGTAGGAACTGTGCCAGAAGGTCAGGCGCCGCTCCATCAGGGCGAGAATTCCGTAAAACAGCGATCCGACAACGGCGGCGACGGCAATGGTCGCCCAGACGATATCGACATTCATGCGCCCCACTTCCGTGGAGATGCGAAAGCCCATGCCGACGATGGGCGTGCCGAAGAACTCCGCAACGATGGCTCCGATCATCGCCAGCGTGGAATTTATTTTAAGCGCATTGAAGATAAAGGGAAGCGCATTCGGCAACCGGACGAAGAAAAGCGTCTGCCAGTATCCCGCGGCGTAGGAGCGCATCAGATCCGTCTCGATCCGACCCGTCGCCTGAAGGCCCGCGAGGGTGTTGATCAGCATCGGGAAGAAGGTCATGACGACAATCACGGCGGCCTTTGACTGCCAGTCGAAGCCGAACCACATGACCATGATCGGCGCGATCCCGACGATGGGAATGGCGCTGACCAGCGATCCCAGCGGCAGCAGGCCGCGCTGCATGAAGGGAATGCGATCCACCAGCACGGCAACGAGAAATCCGGCGCTGCAGCCGAACAGGAAGCCCGAGAAAACCGACTTCACCACCGTCTGGTAAAAATCCGCATAGAGGGTCGAGGCGTTGTTCGCGATGGCCGCGCCGATCTGCTCCGGTGAGGGCAGCAGCACCGAGGGAACACCGAAACCGACGGTGACAAGCTGCCAGAGATATAGCAGCCAGATACCGAACAGGGCCGGCACCGCGAGGGCGAGGATATGATTATGGTTCGCCGCCCGTGAAAGAAGCGCCATGGCCCGCCAGACCACCAGCCCGAGCACCGCGAGATAGAGCCAGAGGCCGACGGCGGAATATCCGCCGGTTTCCTCGATCCGGACCAGCAGCAGCGGCGCGTACGCCCCGGCAATACAGCCAAAAGTGAGGAGGAGCGCGGCGTAGGTGGTTTCGCTCCGGCTGGTTATCTGGTACAGCGCCGTCGCCATCGACAGCAGCGCCAGTGCGAGCGGCGCCGGAGTGTTCCACCATTGCAGGGCGGTTCCGGCCGCCTCCCCGACGGGCAGGAACAGCGCGAGGGCCGCCAGAAGGACGAACAGGATCAGGATATAGTCGATTCTTGCCCTCATACCGCCTCCCTGCCCGTCCGGCTGAGGACCAGTTTTTCCGTGAGCGTGACCGCCCAGACCAGCAGCATCCCGAGGATCGAGGCAGCGACCAGCGCCGACCAGATCTGGATCGTCTGCCCGTAATAGGACCCGGCGAGAAGGCGGGCGCCCAGCCCTTCCACCGCGCCGGTCGGCAGCTCGGCAACAATCGCGCCGACAAGGCTGATGGCGATGGCAACTTTCAGGCTGGCGAACAGGAACGGGACCGAAGCCGGCAGGCGCAGTTTCCAGAAGATTTGCGCCGGGCTCGCGCTGTAGGTATTCATCAGGTCAAGCTGCAATATATCCGGCGAGCGCAAGCCTTTTACCATGCCGATGGTGATCGGGAAGAAACAGAGATACATTGAAATCAACGCCTTCGGCACCAGCCCGGTCAGGCCGAGGTGGCCGAGCACGACGATGATCATCGGCGCGATGGCAAGGATGGGAATGGTCTGGGATGCAATGACCCAGGGCATCAGGCTCCTGTCCAGTGTCTCCACATGGACGATCCCGACGGCGAGCAGGATGCCGAGCAGGCTGCCGAAGGCGAAGCCCAGAAGCGTTGAGGAGATCGTCACCCAGGAATGATAGACGAGGCTGCGCTTGGAGGTGATTTTCTTGTCGATCACCGTCTCATGCAGCTCGATGATAATCTGCTGCGGCGCGGGCAGGATCGGCCGCTCCATCGACCAGGCATCCTCGGTAAGCTGCTGCCAGCTCCATTCGACCTTGCCGCGTTCATATTGATCGATCAGCCGGTCGGAATTCATATAGACGGCACCGACATACCAGAGAATGAGCAGGACAAACAGCACCGTGAAGACGGGGAAGCTCTTCCCTTCATAAAGGCGGCGCCAGAGATCCGGCTGTCTGCTCCCTCCCCGGTCAGTCATCATAGCTGTGCCCCGATCGCAGCCCTTCGCGCACGCGATGGGAAATTTCCAGGAACTCCGGCGTTTCGCGGATATCAAGCGTGCGCTCCCGCGGCAGGCTGCTGTCGATGATATCGATGATCTTGCCGGGCCGCGGGCTCATCACGACGATTTTTGACGAGAGAAACACTGCCTCCGGGATCGAATGGGTCACGAAAATAACCGTCTTCTTCGTCGCATCCCAGAGCTTGAGGAGCTGCTCATTGAGATGATCGCGGGTGATTTCATCGAGCGCGCCAAAGGGCTCATCCATCAGCAGCAAATCCGGCTCGACCGAGAGCGCACGGGCGATGGAGACGCGCTGTTGCATCCCGCCGGAAAGCTGCCAGGGGAACTTCTTCTCGAATCCCTGCAGGTTGACCATCGCGATATTCCGCGCCGTCCGTTCCTTTTGCTGGTCGTTCGTGAGGCCCATGATCTCCAGCGGCAGCCGGATATTCCTCTCGACGGTGCGCCACGGATAGAGCGCCGGGGCCTGGAACACATAGCCATAGGCGCGTTTCTGCCGCGCCTCGGCTGGCGTCATGCCGTTTACCGAAATATGACCGTTCGTCGGGGTTTCGAGATCGGCGATCACCCGCATCAGCGTCGTCTTGCCGCAGCCGGACGGGCCGATGAAGGAAACAAACTCCCCTGAATTGACGTGAAGGTCGATATCGCTGAGCGCATGAACCGGCGCGTCGGCGGTCTGGAATATCAGATTAAGTTTCTCAATCTCGATAACGGTGTTTGTTGTTGTATCAGGCAATGTTGGCACGCTCCACGATTGCGTGCAGAAGAACGTTGCAGCCTGCCGCGAGATCTTCCGGCGTTGCTTCCTCCTCCTCGTTATGGCTGATGCCGTTTTCGCAGGGCACGAAGATCATGCCCGTCGGCGCGACGCGGGAGATGTAGCAGGCGTCATGCCCGGCGCCGGAGATGATGTCCATATGGCTGAACCCGGCGGTCTCCGCGCCCTTTCTCACGGCCTTCACGCAGTCCGTATCGAACTCGACCGGCGGGGAATACCATATTTCCTCGAATTCCATCTCAAGGCCACCGTCACTCACAATCTTGTCGGTGAAGGCACGCAGTTCCGCGTCCATCTTGCTCAAAACCTCGTCCTTCGGATGGCGGAAGTCGACGGTGAAGAAGACCTTGCCCGGAATGGTGTTGCGCGAATTCGGGCTCGACTGGATCATGCCGACCGTGGCGCAGGCGAAGGGCTGGTTATCAAGGCCGATACGGTTGACCTCCGCAATGATCTTGGAGGCGGCAACCAGAGCATCTTTCCGCCGGGCCATTGGCGTCGGTCCGGCATGGGCCTCCTGCCCGGTGATCGTGATTTCATACCAGCGCTGGCCCTGCGCGCCCATGACGACGCCGATCGTCTTTTCCTCATGCTCCAGGATCGGGCCCTGCTCGATATGCGCCTCGAAAAAGGCTTTTATCTCGCGGCCGCCGACATCCTCGGTGCCTGCGTAGCCGATACGCTCCAGCTCCTCACCCATGGTCTTGCCGTCGGGATCGGCGCGCGAAAGGCCATATTCCAGATCGAACGCGCCCGCGAACACACCGGAGGCAACCATGGCGGGGGCAAAGCGCGAGCCTTCCTCGTTGGTCCAGACTGCAACTTCCACCGGATGCTCGGTCTTGACATCGAAATCATTGAGGGTACGGAGGACTTCCAGCCCCGCCAGCACGCCGAATACCCCGTCATATTTCCCGCCCGTCGGCTGGGTATCGAGATGCGATCCCATCATCACCGGCGGCAGATCGTCGTTGGTTCCGGCGCGGCGTGCGAAGATGTTGCCCATCTTGTCCACCTTGATGGTGCACCCTGCTTGCCTGCACCATTGCGAAAACAGGTCGCGCCCCTCGCGATCCAGATCGGTGAGCGCGAGGCGGCAGCAGCCGCCCTTCTCCGTCGCGCCGATCTTCGCCATTTCCATCAGGCTGTCCCACAGGCGGTCGCCCTTCACGTTCATATTCTGCATTGGTTTCTTCCGTCCTTATTCTGCGGCCGTTGAAAACGGATTGCGCGGATCCTGGTTCCAGTTCATGTAGGGTTTGCCATTGTCAACCTGCACCATAGTGATGCAGTCATCCACCGGACAGGCGTGCATGCAAAGATTACAGCCCACGCATTCCTTGTCCACAACTTCATAATGCCGCGCGCTATTTATCCGCCCTGCCGTGATCGCCTGATGCGACGTATCCTCGCAGGCGATATGGCAGAGGCCGCATTTGATGCAAAGGTCCTGATTGATGCGGGCCTTGATGTCGTAATTCATATTAAGCTCGTTCCAGTTGGCGAGATTTGGAACGGCGAGCCCGCGGAAATCATCGATGGACCGATAGCCCTTCGCGTCCATCCAGTTGGAAAGCCCCGTGGTCATGTCATTGACGATCTTGAAGCCGTAATGCATCGCCGCCGTGCAAACCTGAACCGAGCCACAGCCGAGCGCCATGAACTCCGCCCCGTCGCGCCAGTTGGCAATGCCGCCGATCCCGGAAATCGGGATATGCGCGCATTCCGGATCGCGGGCGATTTCCGCCACCATGTTGAGTGCGATGGGTTTGACCGCCGGGCCGCAATAGCCCGCATGGGCGCCCTTGCCATCGACAATCGGCGTCGGCGCCATCGCATCGAGATCGACACTGACGATGGAGTTGATCGTGTTGATGAGGGAGACCGCATCCGCTCCGCCCCGGACCGCCGCCCGCGCCGCCACGCGGATATCGGTTATATTCGGGGTTAGCTTAACGATAACAGGCAGATGGGAATGTTTCTTGCACCATTTTGTCACCATCTCGATATATTCCGGAACCTGGCCGACGGCGGAGCCCATGCCGCGTTCCGACATGCCGTGCGGGCAACCGAAATTGAGCTCGACCCCGTCGGCGCCGGTTTCCTCCACCTTCTTCAATATCCGCCGCCACGGGTCTTCCTCGCACGGCACCATCAGGGAGACGACGACGGCGCGGTCGGGCCAGTTCTGCTTGACCCGGGCGATTTCCTCGAGATTCACGTCGAGCGGCCGGTCGGTGATCAGTTCGATGTTGCTGAAACCCATCATCCGCTGGCCATTGAGCTGCACCGCGCCATAGCGCGACGAGACATTGACCACCGGCGGATCCTCCCCCAGTGTTTTCCAGACGACGCCGCCCCAGCCCGCCTCGAACGCGCGGACAACGTTATATTCCTTGTCCGTCGGCGGCGCGCTCGCCAGCCAGAATGGGTTGGCGGATTTGATGCCAGCGAAATTATATGTCAGGTCAGCCATGTCTCTCTCCCGCCCCTAAGGTTTCGCCAGATAGTCGTTGATCGCGGCGGCGGCGAGCTTGCCATCCTGCACCGCCGCCACCGTCAGGCCGATATTGCCATCGATGCAGTCGCCACCTGCGAACACGCCGTCGAGCGAGGTCGCGTAAGTCTCATCGACGGCGAGCTTGCCATTCCGGAGTTCCAGCTGCGCCGCCTGACCGGAGACCGGATCGGGGACGAAAAGCTGGCCGATCGCCTTGAACACCATGTCCGCGTCGATCACGACCTTGTCGCCGGAGCCGGTAAGCCGCCCACTGCTGTCCGCCTTGGTATATTCAAACTCGACCCCGCTGACGGCGCCGCCGTTGTCGATCATCAGGGCGGCGGGTTTCATCCAGTGCTTGAGACGGACGCCGTTCACCTGTGCGAATTGCTGTTCCTTCGTTGTCGCGCTCATGGCATCGGGTCCGCGGCGATAGACCAGCGTCACATCCTCCGCTCCGAGCCGCTTTGCCTTCACCGCGATATCGATGGCGGTGCTGCCGCCGCCGATGACAACCACCCGGCGACCGATCGGCAGCATCGCCATGTCCACCGTCTGGCGTAAGTCGGCGATATATTCCACTGCGTTATGGAGCCCGTCAATCGTCTCGCCTTTCAGCCCCAGAGCCTGCACCGCGCCCAGACCGGCGCCGATGAACACCGCGTCATAGTCCCGGCGGAGATCGGCAAGCTGGATATCACGCCCGAGGGCCTGATTGTGATGTACGGTTATCCCGCCAATCCCGAGGATGAAATCGACCTCTGCTTGCGCGAAATCACCCGGTACCTTATAGGCCGCGATGCCATATTCATTGAGCCCGCCGGACTTCGGCTGCGCCTCATACACTATGCAGTCATGCCCCTGCAGGGAAAGCCGGTGCGCCGCCGCAAGCCCCGCCGGACCCGCCCCGACGATGGCAATTTTCCGCCCGGTCGGCGCGGCGCGCTGAAACGGCTGCTCCCCGCTCTGCATCAGCCAGTCGGTGGCGTAGCGCTGCAGCTGCCCGATGGTGACGGGCTTTTCCTCCTGCGCCGTGCGCACGCAGGCCTCCTCGCAGAGAACCTCCGTCGGGCAGACCCGCGCGCAGGCCCCGCCCATGATATTCTCATTGAGGATATCAAGCGCCGAACCCCGGATATTGTCCGTCGCGATCTTGCGGATGAAATTGGGAATGTCGATACCCGTCGGGCAGGCCTCCATGCAGGGGGCGTCATAGCAAAAGTAACAGCGGCCGGCCTCGATATGGGCGGTCCCCTTATCGAGCGGCGGGTGAATATCGGCGAAA
>JBBDJF010000025.1:0-6295 GCA_040880045.1 Sneathiella sp. | reverse complement strand
GCAGGATTTGACTTCCCCTTTGATTAGTGTGGGTAGGCAGCGGTTTTTCTGTTCGTCACTGCCGAAGACAACGATCGGGTGGGGGCCGAATATATTGATATGAATAGCTGACGCTGCCGACATGCCGCCAGAGGATTTCGCGACGGTATGCATCATCAACGCTGCTTCGAGAACGCCAAGCCCGGCGCCACCATATTCTTCAGGCATCGTGATACCCAGCCAGCCGTCTTTTGCCATAGCGGCGTGAAAATCGAACGGGAAATCCCCCGTTCGATCCTTTTCTCGCCAGTAATTATCATCAAAACGGGCGCAGAGTGCCGCTACATTCTCGACGATGGCGTGTTGCTCTTCCGTGAGCGTGAAATCCATTAACCTACTCCTTGTTATTTTTGCTATTGGCAGGAGACCGGACTATGTAGTCGATGTCAATTCAGCAACGTTTGCGGCAACCATGTTATCAGCCACGGGAAAGCAATGAAAAGGCCAACCGTTATAACATCGGCAATAAAGAAAGGGCCAATTCCGCGAAAAACATCCGAGAGCGGTATATCAGGCCGTACGCCGTTGACCACATAGCAGTTGAGCCCGATAGGTGGCGTAATCAGGCAGATTTCCACCATTTTCACGACAATAATACCGAACCAGATGGGGTCAAAGCCAAGTCCGATCACTGCCGGAAAAACAACGGGAAGCGTTAAGAGCAGCATTCCGATGGCATCCATGAACATGCCGAGGATGGCGTAGCCGCAGAGAATCAGAATGATGATTGCCGTCGGCGGGAGTGGAAGTCCCAGAATCCATTCCGCGAAAGCTTCCGGCAGACCGGAGAAGCCCAGGAAACGCACAAAAACCAGCACGCCCCAGATAATGGAAAAGATCATGACGGTAAGTTTGGCCGTCTCAAAGAGGGCGTCTTTCAGTTCTTTCGTTCGCATGCCATGGAAGAAGGCGAAGATAAGAACCACGAAGGCACCAAGAGCCCCGGCCTCCGTCGGCGTGGCCCAGCCACCGTAAATGGCACTGAAGATAATCCCGATAACGGCAATAATGGGGAACGTGCCGGGTAAGGATTTCATTCTATCGTTAAACGTGAAGCCCCGGACCGGCGGACCAAGTTTGGGATTGACGGTTGCCCGTCCCATAATGATCAGCGCATAGATCAGGGCGGAAACAATGCCGGGGATAAAACCCGCAAGCAACAAGGCGCCCACAGATTCCTCAACGATAATCGCATAAATCACGAGAATCGCACTGGGCGGGATCAGGGAGGCGAGCGTGCCGCCCGCAGCGACCACGCCGGCAGCAAGTCGCCTGTCATAGCCGTTGTTCAGCATTTCGGGAATTGCCACACGGCTAAACACAGCGGCTGTAGCCGTACTGGCGCCGGACACCGCGGCGAAACCGGCAGCGGAAAATACCGTCGCAACGGCAAGTCCACCAGGAACCCAGCCGACCCATTTCTTGGCAGCGTCAAAAGCGGCTGTCGTAATGCCCGCATGAAACGCGAGATAGCCGATCAGGATGAACATTGGCAGCACACTCAGCGAATAGAGTGTTGATTTCGAATGGGGTATAGTCCCAACGATACCTGTGCCAGCATCCCAACCGATAATTGAGACAATGCCCAGCATGCCAACCAGGGTCGCGGCGATATAAACGCGAACACCGAGGAAGACCATGACAATCAGGGCTCCCATGCCGATGACACCGGCTAAAAGAGGATCCATTTCCATTATTTTTTCCTCTTTTTATTATACATTTCGTCAAACTTGGCTTGTTTGGCCGCCTCTTCGCCGAGAGCGTCCTCAATTTCATGGCGCGCGATATCCGTGACATCTTCAATGACCGGAACCGCGATAATTTCTGCATTTGGATTAATTATAAGACGTATAAAGCCGATAAGCTGCAGAGCAAACCGAATCCAAAGCATGCCGAAAGCCAGCGGAATGATTAATTTGGCCGGCCATATCGGCATTCCGATATCAATCGTTGAATCACCAAGTTGATAGGCCCGCAGAAAATGGAGCCAGCTGGTATCAATCAATATGGTAATGACGATCAGGCCAACCAATGTCGCCAACGCTTCAAAAAAGTACAGTGGGCGGTCGTTGAACTTGGCCATAAAAAGGTCCATTCGGACATGCCCGCCAAGACGCTGGCAATAAGCAATGCCGAAGAACGCGAAAATTACCATGCTTTGTTCAATAAAATCGATATATCCGAGTATCGGCAGATTAAGCAATTTTCGGCTTAGAACCTGGGTAACGCCAAGAATCATCACGAAAAAGATTGCTAAAGCGGAAATACCGTTCAGAAAATCTTCAAGTTTGGAAAATCCGCGGTCAAAAGACGCGAACGCCGACCCGGATCCCGAACCCTGCGGGAGATTATTAGTTGTCATGATTTTTTACTTTAAGAAAAAGAGGGCCCGGCGAACCAGGCCCTCAATCTAAATTGCCTAGTTAGTAGCTTGTTTTGATGTTGTCATTATCAACTCAAACAACTGACCGCCGGAAAAGCCCTCGCTATCCATTTTCGCAATCCATTCATCCCAAACCGGCTTTGCGCCAACTTCACGGAATTTCGCCAGTTGCTCATCTGAATAGGTAATTGCCTGCATGCCTTTTTCCTTCATGATCGGAAAGTTTTTCTTGTCGGCGGCTTCATATGCTGCATACAGGGCTTCATAAGCCAGAGGCTTGGCATCCTTAAGGAGCTGTTGATACTCGGGCGGAAGTTCTTCATAAGCAGGAATGTTGACGACGACCGGGCAGTTATTAGCCCCTGGAGACATGTTGGCCGTGTACCATTTGCCGATATCCGTCAGGCGGTAAGCGACATGGGCATAAGTAAACGGGAAGGATGCCGCTTCAATTGTACCGCGCTCGAGCGAGGTATACACTTCCGGAGCAGGTACGGTCGTTGGAACCGCACCGAGTTTTGTCATTGCTTCCCCAATACCGCCAAGGGCGCGAACACGCTTGCCATCCCAATCCTCCAGCGTAAGGGGCGGATCACCAACGCCTGTGAACTCATATTGCGGCAATAGTGAGCTCATGAGCGGCATTGCATCCCAACGGGCCAAATCTTTGACAACGGCTGGATCGGCGTAGTATGCCTCATGAACTGCTGCCTGTACTCTCAGGTTCGGAAACGGCAGAAATGGAAGGTCCAGTCCTGACAATGTCGGGTTTTTCGCCGGATGGTAGGCTGAGCAAAACATAGCCATCTGGAAAGCACCAAGCTTGATGCCATCAAGATTCTCTTTAGCCTTGGACAATGCTTCGCCGTAATGGATCTTGATCTTGAATTTTCCGCCCGTTTTTTCTGCAACATAGTCACGAATTGTTTCCACGCTGCGGGTGAACGCTCGTTCTTTACCCCAGGTTGAGACATTCCAGCTTACTTCCGGACCGTCTACAACTTCGGCGGCCGAGACGCTGAACGCCATCATCGACGCGGCTGAAATCGCAGCAATCGACATGATTGTACGTTTGGTCATTTCATCATTCCTCCCAATTAACATATTTAGCTTTTTATCAATGGCCGATTTTTGTTTATTGCCATTTATGAAGCCATTATCACATATTTCGAAGCCTGCGGGCTACAAAAATCTCAATACCGAGTTGAGGCACTAAGGTAAAGGCTATTCCAAACTAAATTTTTTCCACTTTTGCCTGAAAAATTGTAAACAGGGGCGTAAACCATTATTTGACCGCTTGAATGCCGTTTCCGATAGAGTAAAAAGATGCCGCCCTCGCGCCCTTCAGTGATCATAGTTGCTCATGGCTCCCGCGTTTCCGACAATGCACAGGACGCGGCAATCCAGCATGCGGCCACGCTTCAGCAAAGTAATCGGTACGGGCGGGTGGATATATATTTTCTGGCGCGGGACGAGGCGATTCCCATTTTGCCGGACGGCGAGATTTTTCTCCTCCCCTTTTTCATGAGCAATGGGTATTTCGTAAGCAACCGGATACCGGAACTCTTCGAACTTCAGGGTGGACGGCGAATTGAATCGGACCGGCAGCTTTACTTATGCGACGCCCTTGGTACCGATCCGGAACTTGCAGGTATCATCGCCGCCATGGCGCATGATGTTTGTCATGATCATGATTATGCGCCTGAGAAGATACGTCTTGTGCTGGTGGCCCATGGTTCAGAAAAATCACCCGCTCCGGCAGAAACGACTTTCTTGCAGCAGCGAGCTGTGGAGGGCAGGGGCGAATTTGCCGAAGTATCGGTTGCCTTCCTGAATGAACCGCCGTTTCTTGAGGAGGTGTTGGCCGCGCATCATGAAGATGATGCTCCGCTCGTCCTTGTCGGGCTGTTTGCCGCCGATGGACCCCACGCGTCGGAGGATGTCCCCGGCGCCATCGCCAACTGGCGAAAACAATTCGCGAGGAATGGCGAGATTCATTATGCCGGCGCGATTGGACCGCGACCAGAGATAGTCAGGCTGATTCAGCTTAGTATATCAAGATGTGCCGCGAGAGCGAGATAAGCACCAATGGATACATGTCCGTAGTTTAGTTGAGAAAATATCAGTGCAGACAGCCGTCCTGTGATCTGATAGAAAATGAACGGAAAGATTGAGCTTTGCCTGTAATTTGGATATTGCACAGTTTGTATTTAAACAAAGAGGTCCTTAAAGGATGAATGATCGTAAGCCGTCCAAGCCCGTCCGTAAAAATATTTCGGCCACTGTGAAATTCTTTGATGAAGCCAAGGGGTTTGGTTTTGTATCGCCAGCCGACGGGTCACCGGACGCGTTTGTCCATATTTCGGTTTTGCAGAACACTTCCTATCACGAACTGCGGGAAGGAATGCAGATTCTCTGTGACCTCGCAGATGGAGATCGCGGCCAGCAGGTCGTGGCCATTCATGAACCCGAAGAAGAAGAGGAAGTGGCCGTCGGCGTCGATATTGAGGTGACCGGCGTCGTGACAACCTTTGTACCGGAGCATAAATATGGCTTTGTCACTCCCGATGCCGGCGGGGAGGAGGTGTTTATTCATACCAGTATGCTGGAGCGCTCGGATATTGACCTTGAAAACTTCGGGATTGATACGCGGGTAAAATGCATTGTGCGGATGGGCCTGAAAGGCCCGATCGCGGACTCGCTCGAAATCCTCTAGAAACGCGGGGTAAGGATGACAAGAACAGAAACATTACGCGTACAGAGATATTTACGTGAAAAGTTCGGCAACGAAGATTTCAATGTCAAGGAAAGAAGGCCTTCTGACGGCACCGCGGAAGTGCTGCTGGATGATGAATTTATTGGTGTTGTTTATCGGGATGAAGATGAAGGGGAAGTGTCCTTCGCCTTTCATATGACCATTCTTGATATGGATTTGCCATCGACTTCCTGATCCAAATATTTCCGGTTTTTTAATCATAGGCCGGTAGTCGGGGCTCATGCGAATTTCAGTTCACATACGGGTTATTGGGCTGATGACCCTTTTCTTATCCTTCAGCGCCATCGGCCAGGCGGCTGACATGGGGATGATTCAGCTTGAAGTGACGGGTGATCCGGGGGCCGCCTTTTCCGGTGACTGCCGAATTGTATCGGGACATAAGCCGGTAAAGCGATACCGTATTCAGGGCAAAGTTCCGGCGAAATACTGGCTACCAGGCAACGCTGTACGTTGCAGTCTCGAAAAATCGAGTTTGAGCAGCCGCTTGCGCGCCAGGATCATCCGCGATGAGGTGTTGGAAATTGAGCAGACAAGTGTCTCGCCGTTTCGCTGGCTCACGGTGACGAGTTCCGGCCCCTGGGGGGCGGCTAAGGGGAGCGCAACTGCCGCCCGCCCTCTCTGGTGATAATCCTTATTCATTCTCTACTTGTCTGTAGCACAGTTACCATGCTCCAGTTGCACCGTAGCATGATTTATTTCGAATTCAGAGAGTAAGAAAGCATTGATGTCACGCAGTGTGATTTCAAGATCAGCCGATGGTTCGACCTGAACATGCATGGTGACGATCGGCTTTTCCGCCGTCAGAGACTAGGCATGCATATGATGTACATCGATAATTTCAGGGAGGTAGGTCGTCATCTTTTCCCGGATAAGGGCCATATCCAGATGATCTGGCGTTCCTTCCAGCAAGATATGACCTGAACGGCGTACAAGGCCATATGCGCTCTTAAGAATGATAACGGCGACGAGCATGGACAGGATCGGGTCCGCCGCCATCCAGCCGGTAAACAGAATGATGACAGCCGCGACGATGGCGGCGATGGACCCCAGCAAATCACCCATGACATGAAGGAGCGCACCTTGCATATTCACATTGT
>JBBDJF010000024.1:0-6326 GCA_040880045.1 Sneathiella sp. | reverse complement strand
GCGTCTGCACATCGCCGGCGGTTGTCATGGTTGCAATACTGGCGGGAAACTGTGTCGGCACTTTGGGAACCGTGACCGGACCCCAACGGAACTGGCCCAGCGGCGCCTCGACCCGCTCCCCGACCCCTGCCGACGTCCAGTCCGGATAGCGGATGTTCCCGAACCGCGGCATGTGCCGGACGGACGGGCGCATGCGATATGTCCAGCTGCGGAAGTTATGGGCGTTGGGCGCCGTGAAGGCCGTTCCGGAAATCTGCTCCGCATACAGGCCGTACGGGCATTTCTGCGGGTTGTTCTGCCCAACAGGAAGCGCGCCGGGTTTCGCCTCGGATTCGAATTCATTCCCGAATCCGGACAGATAGGCATGTGACATATTTCCTGTTCCCATTGCAGTGGCGATCGATTATAGTATCATATGTAACTGTTTAAAATGTAACTATCAACGGCTTTTTCATGACACTGGAATTAGAGGATTTCCTCCCCTACCGCTTCAACAGGCTTGCCGATATCCTCAGCAAGAAGGCAAGCGTCGTCTACCGGAAGGAATATGGATTAACCCGGCCGGAATGGCGAACTTTTGCGCTTCTGGGGCAGAAGGGACGCCTCACGGCGACGGAGATTTCACGATACTCGACCCTGCAGAAGACAAAGGTCAGCCGCGCCGTCTATGCCCTGGAGCAGCGCCGCTGGCTGGTCAGGGAGCAGGACGAAAAAGATCGCCGCATCGAGAATCTGTCCCTCACCCCGCAGGGGAAAAAAGCCTATTGCCGCCTGGTTCCATTGATGATGGAAAATGAACAGGAGATGACCAGACGCCTCGGCAAGGCCAACCACAACGCCCTGCGCAAAGGACTGGAGGCCCTGGAACGGCTGTATATCCTCTCCGACGACCCCGCCGCAGCGGAGCGGAAACCCGATGACGGAGAAACGTGACGGCCCCGGTCCTTTTCCATTGATGCTGTCAGACGAATACGCCCCACATCCAAACATTTCGATGCATAAGCGACAGCATAACCCCGTTCTGCTATCTGCTTGATCGCATCCATCTTGAATTCTTTAGTAAAATTAGACTTGCCTCATTCTTAACGGACAAGCTGTCTGCAAATCTGGGGCTATTCAGGCTATTCATTGCACGACAATGAAAGCCGAAGATGTCACCGATACGTTGAAACTCGCACTGCAAGCATCAGGCTGTGATCAAGCCAATGTGCTTCATAAACCCCGACTGCTGAGTGACAATGTGCCAAGCTATGTCGCTGGTGAACTGGCCGACTGGCTAAGTGACAGGCAGATGGACGTTCGCGGCGCACCTTTTCATCCCCAAACGCAGGGTAAGTTCGAGCGCTGGCACCAGACCCTCAAAAATCGCATCCCGCTGGCAAACTATTATATGCCCGGTGATCTAAGCGCAGCTTGAGGCGTTCGTCGAGCATTATAACCACCAGCCTGCCATTTCTCACACCGTCACAAAAATTCTCTTAAGTCCGCGATGAACCTGTCAAACTGGTCATGGTGCAACCAGTGACCAGCATTTTCGTAATTTTTCACGATCGCGTTTTTGAAATACTTTATGCGCCCATCTTCAACCGGGTTTGACGCCCAGCTGTCATTGCCGTAACACAGCATTGTCGGGCAGGCTATTTCGCCCCACAGTTTCTGGGTTTCTTCATGACTGACGTCAAAAGGAGCCCAAACGCGCATATAGTGGTCAAACTTCCAGCTGAAAGTACCGTCTTCATTCTGGTTGACGGCATGAGTTGTCAGATGCAGGGCCTGCTCATCCGACAAATGACCATTTTCGGCCTTCATACGCGCGAGGGCATCCTCAAATGTTTCATACCGACGATGTGTGCGGGCACTTGCCGCCCGCTTTTGATCAATCCAGTCGCGCCAGCGTTTGGCAGTTGGTACGGCTTGACCTTCCCTGACCATTTTGGGCGATGGCCCAAGGCCTTCGATGGCGACAAGCTTTCTGACATTTTCCGGATAAAGGCCCGTATAGCGGAGCGCAATATTGCCGCCCATGGAATGAGAAACAATAGTCACCGGGCTCAGCTCCTTTTGATGGATAAACTGTGCAATATCATAGATATAGCTCTGGATGTTGTAGTTGCCATCAGTCGACCAGCCGCTGTCTACATGACCACGCAGGTCCGGCGCGATGATATGCCAGTCATGACGCAATTCCTCCGCCACCCAGTCCCAATTCCTGCAATGATCACGCCCCCCATGTATGAGCAGCAATGGCGGCGCCTCCGGATTCCCCCAATCCACATAGTGAAGCTTAATGCGCTGCGAAATATAGCTATTTGAAGTCGGGCCCATGGGTTGCTCCCCGTATGATTAATCAGGTTATTTTAGGATGTAGTATAAGATGTATTACCGACTTTGGTCTATCCGCGGTGATAAATCGCAAAGAAAGGCGCATTTCATTTGCTTGATTTCCCCAATCGAGGTCAATCCGAACTTTAAGCTCCTTTAATAGTGGGCACCATAAATTTAAGTGATCCATGTACACCGTCGGCGCGCAAACGACAGTAAAGAGCCTGCCCCGACAGCCTTCTCTATGGTTTGAGAGTAGTACGCCACAAATCAGCTGCCGGATCAAAAGGAAACGCGGCCGGACTAACATGCGTCAATGTCAGTCGGCGACAAAGATGTATTATGTCCGCACATTGTTGAAGCGTTCCGGATTACGTGAATCCTTAGGCAGGTTTTTCTGCACGCTTTACAAAATCGGAGCGTCCAGGAAAGGGCAAGCCCATGACACCCAATATTAACGAATCTGCAAACACCGGCGATAAGATGAAATCCGTCAAGGCCGCCTGCGATAATACCCCCGAATACCCGCGATAAATCGAACTTAACTTGCCGCATTAACGCCTTGAATAGTTGGAGATCAGACCTATGACAATCGGAACAATCCTGCTTATACTGCTTATTATTTTCCTAATTGGCGGATTCAGCGGACGCTTTGGCGGCTATGGATATGGCTTTGGACATGGCGGCATTGGCATTCTTGGTGTACTGCTAATCGTTATTGTTGTCCTTATGTTTCTGGGGAAAATTTAACCGCAGCACTACATTTAGTTGTGCCATATTCATTTCAGGAGTGGGCCATTTTGATCCAGATAAGCTGAATCAAAATCAGCAAACGCGATCAAGCGATCATAATTGTCGAACGTTACATGCCCGCCGCGAATAGTGAGCAGCCCACGCTCGCGCAACCGTCGCAATACTCGATTTACATGCACCGCACTCAACCCCAGTGCATCGGCGAGAAGGTACTGCGTGAGCGGGCAGGCAAAGCCCGCCTTACTCCCCAAGCCGACGAGCGAAAGCCTCGCCCCAAGCTCAAGCATAAAATGCGCAATGCGCTCCTCCGCGCCGCGCCGTCCAATGCCGACCAGATGTTCAACTACCATTGCCTCGTCCCGCGACGCCGCCCATAACACCGCCGTCGCCAGTCGCGGTGTTCGTTCGAATGCGCCCAAGAGGTCCGCCACGACGACTTCCGTAACCTCGATCTCAGTGATCGGCTCAACACTGTGGTCCGACGTTCGAAACAATGCACTGCGCATCCCCAAAAAGTCGCCAGGTATCTGGAAATCGACGATTTGGCGCGACCCGTCAGGCAGAATCTTGTACGAACATACCCAGCCTGAATCCAGTATATAGATGGCTTGATCCGACTGCCCTTGATGTATGAGATCACGCCCGTCGGCGGGGAAGGTTCTGCGACGTTTGTACAACTCCTTCAGAACCGAAATTTCGGCCTCTGACAGGGCAACGAAAGCCGAAAGTTTCCGGAATAAAGGTGTGTTTTCAATATCTGCCAATGGTTCCTCCTGATCCAATGCTAATATATTGAGAATATGTGGACTAGTGACTGCTTTCGATCAGTCCATCATAACAGAATACATGCAATTCTCATAAAAGTCGTGAGGCATGCTTTTGTGTCTTCGCGTCGCAACTGCCTGAAAGGCTGCACAAGGATGCTGGATTATAAAGACATTTCAGGAATAGCCGCACTCACCATCTGCGAGGCTCTCCTTCTTGCGTTGAACGATCACAAGCTTTTGCCTGAAAGCGAGATCCTGGGAGTTCTCAAAGACGCAGCGGCCACTCATGAAAAAGCTGGCGACCTGGATTCCGACTCTAAGGTGCATCATGACGTCGCGGCTTTGATTAATCGAATCATCGATGGAGGAAACTCGGTTCGCCGTCCATAACACGAACTGAGCGGTAACCGCACCGGAAAAATCACCTTGACACCCTGCACGCGCAAAACACGCGGAAGTCAGTGCTAATGAAAATATAAAGGAATTCTGCCCTACTTCGTACTTGAACGAATATAAAAGGGAAAGCTGATTTAAGTTAAATGTTCATAACCCACCTCATGCTAAGATGATTATATATCTGATTATGACAATCACAGGGGGTAACCATGAAAATATTACAGGGAATGCTGAGGGTAGTTATTATGGCAACCTTGCTGCAGACAATCTCATTCGGGGCAATGGCAGCGACAGCTGAAGATCTTAATGCAGATGCAGATCAGGCTGTTCAAAAGCTTATCAAAACAAATCCTCTTGCTGCTGAGCTTTCGAAGACAGCCAAAGCAGCGCTAATTTTCCCGAGTATTGTAAAAGCTGGACTGATCTTCGGCGGCGCCTACGGCGAAGGATTGATGAAGAAGGACGGCGTGGTTCAAGGCTATTACAACACCGTTACAGCTTCTTGGGGCCTTCAGGCTGGCGCTCAGTCATATGGATACATTGTTTTCTTAATGACCGATAAAGCCGCAAAATATGTGGAAGATACAAAGGGTTGGGAAATTGGCGTTGGACCAACCGTCGTAGTGGTAGATGAAGGTATTGCTAAAAACCTTTCTACATCAAGCCTGAAGAATGACGCATATGCCTTCATTTTTGACCAGTCGGGACTAATGGCCGGCGTGAGCATCGAAGGCACCAAAATCTCTCACATTAATAGACCATAGGCATGGACAACAGTCTTGGCTCTACCCTCTCATTTCGCAAAGCCGCAAGCAGGGCAAGCTGTTACGTTGCCCTGCTTACTGTTAAGATTCTCTATTCGACAACAAATGTCGGGTTGAGAGCGACCGGTTTCGATAAGTTGTAGAAATTCGGTGATGTCGCCATTACCATTTCATGAATTTTACGAAACTCATCTTCAGTTGCGTCGCCCTTGATCGTGACAACATAATTCAGGTTCTCGTATCCCGGTGCGACCGTTGGATCAAGACCGAAAAACCCCCTGAGGTCAATTTCGCCGGTTGTTTCGATTTCCAGTTTTTCAAGCCGGATATTCTGCAGGGCGCATAGCGCTGTGTATCCGACCATCATACAGGCATTCATTGCAGCCAGCAGATGTTCCTGAGGATTTGCATGCAGGTTGGTACCGCCAAGCTCAACGGGTTCATCAATATCGATGCTGAAATCCCGCTTGATATCATCCGCACCAAGGCCAAACGACGTGATTCTGGCACGGGATCGTGTCTGCCCCTGCCATTTGCTGGACACCTTCCAATGTGTCTTGCCTGTGCTCGGATCTCCGGCAACCATTTCGGCGAGAGCCCGGACTGAATCCACATCGATACCGTTGACGATATTCGGGGTGGTTACTGCTGCATTGATAGACATTTTCAAATCTCCTGTTTGTAGAGTGTTGGAATATTATTGAAGGGTAGCAAGAGCGGCATGAATCCGGGCAGCTTGCCCCGTTGTGATCAGGCCCGCCAAAACCTTGTTAAAGTGCTTGTGACTGGCGCCAGAGAAGATGTATTGCCAGCGATAGGCCTTCAGAAAGGCCTTTTCCAACCTGTCCTGCTGATCATCACTCAATACCCGTCCACAATTCGTGGTGAAGTACAGAGCGTCATTCGCTGCCTGCATCTGCAGGATGCCGTCTACCGCCGCGACAAGTTCGATGAAGTCGGTGACACCCTGATCTCGCTCTCCGTCACTGATCGATGCATCATGGCGAAGCAGCTCAAGCTCATCAATGATGGCGTGCTGGCTTTCTTCCTTCCAGTGATACAGGAACACATCCTTGAACAACGGAGACAGATTTTCGTTCGGCTCGATGCTTTCCCGATAATGCGTCTGGGTAAACAATTCGATATCCAGTGTCAGTAGCAGGACCGCCCATGTGCTTTTGCTCATAACGGCATGCGCGACATCATCAGGCCTTGCAAAAACCGCATAGCCTTCCGGCATGACTGCCGCACACAGGCGGTCTATCTGTCGGAAAAGTTCCTGATGCTTCAGTTCCTCATTGCTGAAACGTATAATTGCCTCCAG
>JBBDJF010000023.1:0-40139 GCA_040880045.1 Sneathiella sp. | reverse complement strand
GACCGAACCCAATGCCGGGCTGAACACAACCGCGCTTCAGACCCGGGCAGAAAAAACATCTGACGGCTATCTCGTGAATGGCCGAAAAATCTGGACAACAACAGCCCAGGAAGCGGACAAGATCATGCTGCTTGCCCGAACCACACCAAAGGAAAAATGCAAGAAGGCAACCGATGGCCTTTCACTTTTCTACACGGATATGAACCGCGAGTTTATGGACGTGCGGGTTATCGACAAGATGGGACGCAAGGCGGTTGATTCCAATGAGGTCTTTATTGACAATCTTCCCATTCCCGACGGTGACCTGATCGGTGAGGAAGGTAAGGGCTTTCATTACCTGTTGCATAGTCTCAACCCCGAACGCGTACTTGTCGGGATCGAGGCGATTGGCCTTGGCATGAACGCCCTGGACCGCGCCGCAAAATATGCCCGCGAGCGGGAAGTATTCGGACGACCAATTGGAAAGAATCAGGCCATACAACATCCGCTTGCGGAAAACTGGATGGAACTGGAGGCGGCCTATCTGATGGCGATGAAGGCAGCAACGAACTATGATGCGGGCCTGGAAGCTGGTGTCTACGCCAACGCTACGAAGTATCTCGGTGGTGAAGCGGGCTTTAAAGCCTGCACTCAGGCTGTCATGACGCATGGCGGCATGGGATATGCCAAGGAATTTACGGTTGAGCGGCTAATGCGGGAAGTACTGATATGCCGCATTGCGCCCGTAAGTCCGCAACTGGTGCTTTGCTACATCGCCGAAAAGGCACTTGGGATGCCGAAATCCTATTAATATAGGCCTCCGAAAGTTGAAGGTAATATCATGACTAATGCCAAAGACGGGCCGTTGACAGGCCTGCGCGTTGTCGACTTGACTTCGGTGCTTCTAGGCCCCTATGCCGCGCAGATTCTTGGTGATATGGGCGCCGATGTAATCAAGGTCGAAGGACCGGAGGGAGATACGACCCGCGACCTCGGTCCACGTCGATCGCCGGGCATGGCGGCGATTTATCTCAATGCCAATCGCAACAAACGGGCGCTATGTATCGACCTGAAATCGGCGGAAGGGCGAGCGGCTTTCCTCAAGCTTGTGGAAACCGCGGATATCTTCCTGCATAATATGCGCCCTTCTGCTATCAAGCGGCTTGCACTTACCTATGAAGACCTCCGAGGCATAAATCCAAACCTTATTTACTGTGGGGCCTATGGTTTCAACCAGAATGGTCCTTACGCCGACAAGCCCGCCTATGATGACATGATCCAGGGGGTGAGTGGACTGGCAGCCAGCCAGTCAACGCTAATGGGGCGACCGGGCTATATGCCGACAGTTATTGCCGATAAGGCAACCGCGTTGACCACAGTCTATGCCGTAACCATGGCGCTCTATCATCGGGAACGAACCGGTGAAGGCCAGGAAGTGAACGTCACCATGTTTGAGACCATGGTTCATTTTCATATGCTGGAACATCTGTACGGCGGCAATTTTGAACCTCCGCTCGGACCTGTCGGCTACCCCCGCGCCTTATCACCGAACCGCCATCCCTACAAAACTAAGGACGGCATGATCGGCGTACTTCCCTATATTGACAAGCAATGGCGCGCCTTCTTCGAAATGGCGGGACGCCCGGAACTGATGGAGGATCCACGGTTTTGCAATATCGCCGCGCGTCTCGATAATATTGACGCTGCATATCAGGTTTTAGGCGAGATTATCGCAACCCGGACCTCTGCGGAATGGCTGCGTGATCTCGACGCCGCCAGCATTCCGGCTGTGCCGATCAATACGCCCGAAGATCTTCTCGAAGATGAACACCTGAAAGCCACCGGTTTCTGGCAGACCATGGAGCACCCGAGCGAGGGGACACTTAACTATCCTGGTATCCCGACGACCTTTTCAGCGTCTCCTGGTCGCGTCAGGCACCACGCACCTCAGCTTGGCGAGCATAACCGGGAAATTTTGAAGGAAATCGGCATTACGGATCTCGAAATTGACAAGATGATTTCCTCGGGTATTCTCTTTTCTCAATCCAAATGAGCCGCCCACAGCAATAAAATAAGAATAAGAAGCAGGCTATGCATATACGTGAATTTGCGAAAACAACACCGGATAAACCCGTCATTATCATGGCGGGGAGCGGCGAAACCATCACCTATAAGCAGCTCAACGATCGCTCCAACAAGGCAGCGCAATATCTGCGCGCGCAAGGGCTCAAAATTGGCGATCACATTGCGCTTCTTATGGAAAATAATCCCAGATTTTACGAAATCTGCTGGGCGGCGCAGCGCGCAGGGCTTTATTACACAGCAATCAGTTCCCGCCTGTCGGCAGAGGAAGCGGCCTATATCATTAACGATTGCGGGGCGCGTATTTTCATTACCTCTAACTATAAATCAGAATTGGCAGAACAGCTTTTGGACCGCATCCCTGAAGTTGAAGAAAAGCTGATGATTGATGGAACAGTACCGGGCTATCACTCCTATGAAAGCAAGGTAAGCAAATTTCCCGCAGAACCACTACCCGATGAATGCGAGGGCGTGGACATGCTCTATTCATCGGGGACTACCGGGCGCCCCAAGGGTGTCAAGCCGGCAGAAGTTGGCAATCCCATAGGAACCGAAGATAACCTGTTTAACTTGCTGAAAAGTCAATATAAAGTTACTCAAGAGTCGATCTATCTCTCCCCGGCGCCACTTTATCATGCAGCCCCTCTTCGCTATAACATGCGCATTCAGCGGCTTGGCGCAACTTGCATCATCATGGAAAATTTCGATGCGGAAACTTACCTGCGCCTGATTGAAAAGCATAAAGCCACCCATTCCCAGCTTGTTCCAACAATGTTTGTCCGGATGCTCAAACTTCCCGAAGAGGTTCGGCAAAAATGTGACCTTAGCTCCCTAAAGGTCGCAATCCATGCGGCGGCGCCGTGCCCTGAAAAGATCAAATACCAGATGATGGACTGGTGGGGACCAATCTTGCATGAGTATTACGGCGGAACAGAGGGCAACGGCTATTGCGCCGTCACACCCGAAGAATGGTTCGCTCATCCCGGAACAGTCGGCCGGGCACTGGTCGGCAACCTCCATATCGTGGATGACACTGGAAATGAACTGCCTGTCGGCGAAACCGGAAGTATTTATTTCTCGGAAGGGCGCGATTTTTCCTATCACAATGATCCTGAACGCACCGCAGAGAGCTATAACGACAAAGGTTGGAGCACGCTTGGCGATGTTGGTTATGTTGACGAGGATGGATTTCTCTATCTGACAGACCGGCAAAGCTACATGATTATTTCCGGCGGCGTGAATATTTATCCGCAGGAGATAGAGGATTTACTGCTGATCCATCCAAAGGTCTATGATGCGGCGGTGTTCGGCGTTCCCAATGAAGAATTCGGCGAAGAGGTCAAGGCGGTTATTCAACCCATTGACATGAGCATCGCGGGCGACGCACTGGCAGAGGAACTCATTGAATTTTGCCGCGCGAACATCAGCCATGTCAAATGCCCGAGGTCAGTTGACTTTGAGGTGGAGCTTCCCCGCCATCCGACGGGGAAGCTTTATAAAAGATTGCTGAAAGACAAATACTGGGGTGACAAGACGTCACGTATCGTCTGATTTTAAGACGCCAGCCGCAGCTCCTTTAATCCGCGTATATTCTCAAGGGTCATGCGGCAGGCCTTCGCGGCCTCCTGCCCCTTGATAATGAAATGCTCGCGAAAGAAATTCCGATGGGCGTCGGTCTCCTGAAAATGATGAGGGGTCAAAACAACCGACAATATCGGGACACCGCAATCGAGCTGTACCTGCATCATTGCATCAAGGACGGTTTTAGCAACGAAATCATGTCGATAAATTCCGCCATCGACGATGAGCCCTGTCGCCATGATCAGGTCATAACGCCCTGCCTGCGAGAGTTTTTTCGCCATTAGTGGTATTTCAAGACTTCCCGGGACATCGTGAATATCAAACCCATTCGCATCATAGCCATAATCCACCAGATCCTTGATAAAGGATTTGCTGGCCTCATGCACAATATCCGCATGCCAATTCGCCTGGATAATGGCTATGCGGTTAAAGCTTTTACGAATGTCCGGGGTTTGATTGTCAGTAGTCGTGTTTTTGCTTTTCATTTTTTTGGGCCTTGTTTTAACAAGTTGACAAAAACCCAAGGCAAATAGGACAAAGCAGCAGGCGCGCTCATAGCAAGCCCTCTACCTTCTTCCTGTTCTCTTCCATCCGGACTATGACCGTCGGCTTCGGAATTACACCGAATCTGCTGTCCCCGCCGAAGCGAGCGCTCGCGGGCTTGAACAGAACCCTGTTCTTTACCGCCGGTAGGGACTTTCACCCTGCCCTGAGAACATTCCTTCAATTGATTAAAGGAATATCGATCCCTAATTTAAAGATGTTTTCTCCGTTTGCAAGTTTATCCGCATTCATACTAGTTTGAACATCATTAAATATAGCCTATCCGGGGGATTCTTTGAACGAAACAGAATTTGTAGAGCTAGTAAAAAGTGCTATCCACTATAATCAGCTGGAACGCTATTTTATCGCCGACGCCAGCAACATCCAGGACGTGCAAAATCACTATAACCTGAAGCCAAACCTGGATGTCATCCGCGAAGACCAGGCAGACAGCGGAGGGCTCAAGCTTTCCCATGCCCAGCGGCGGATGCTCATGACACTTGTCGCGCTATGGGACGGATATACCGCCGATGAGCTGTTTGGCGAAGGGCTTGGCAGTCTTTCCCGTATCATCCAGTCCATGGACCGGAACAACCGCGAATTACTGGGCGATTTGATTGTCGCTTATCCGGGTTGGGGTTGAGACGGTAAATGTCTTCAATTCAACATGCAAACAATTGAATTTCCTGCCCTCGCGACAAATATTCATTCTCTCGTAATCAGTTATGAAGTAGCTTAACCTTATGATGAACTGGAATAAACTTCTCTCGACCCGGCGGTTTGGGCAGGATCACAATGATCCGGTTCTGGCGTCGCGCAGCCCGTTTCATAAAGATCAGGACCGAATTGTCTTTTCCTCCGCCTTTCGGCGTCTGCAGGACAAGACCCAGGTTCATACTTTGGCCGAAAGTGACTATGTACGCACGCGCCTCACTCATTCCATGGAGGTCGCTTCCGTTGGCCGCTCGCTCGGTGCCAATGCCGGGCAGGTCATTATCGACCGTCACCTGAAGGGGAGCGATTACAGTCCTGCTGATTTCGGCCATATTGTCTCTGCCGCCTGCCTCGCACACGACATTGGCAATCCGCCCTTTGGTCACTTTGGCGAGGAAATTATCCGTTACTGGTTCAAGAATGGGAGCAACGCTTCTGGGCGGGTTGAGGGATTAACCCATGCCCAAATATGCGATTTTGAAATGTTCGAAGGCAATGCGCAGGGCTTCCGCGTTTTGACAAAGCTACAGAACTGGCGCAATTCCGGCGGGTTGAGGCTGACTTATGCGACCCTTGGGACATTTATGAAATACCCCAGAACGTCCATCGTGGAAAAGCCGGTGCCCGGTGACAGTGGCGGCAAGAAATTTGGTGTTATGCAATCCGAGCGGAATGCCTTTCGGGAAATTGCCGGTGAACTGGAACTCTTGCCACAAGGAACAGATGATTACTGGTGCCGTCACCCCCTTGCCTATCTCGTCGAGGCCGCAGATGACATCTGCTATAGCGTCGTGGATATTGAGGACGGGTATAAGCTTGGACGTCTCAATTACGCCGAAACGGAAGATCTGATGATGCGTATTCTGGGCAGTCCGCCCAAGCGCTACGCGGAGGTAGATGATCCAACAGAACGGATCTCCTATCTCCGGGCAAAATGTATCGGCAGACTGATCGGGGAAGTCTCGGATATCTTCAAAGACTGCGAAGGCGAAATTCTTGCGGGAAATTTCAAGGGCGACCTGTTACATCATTCACGCAGGGCAAAGATATTCGATGAAATCTATGCGCTCTGCCAACGGGAAATCTATCGCCACCCAGAACGGATTCAGGCAGAACTAAGCGGCGCAGAAATCCTGAACACGATTCTTGATGCTTTTTATGAAGCCAACCTTGACTGGGAGAACTATAAATCCGCCGAAACCCCAATGAATCCTCGATCTAGCGTCCTGATGACCCTTTTTCCGGATGGAGGGGAGCAAAAGCTTAGCCGATACGACTGGCTTCTCGGTATAACAGACTTTGTGTCAGGAATGACTGATTCTTTCGCAGTGCGGCAGTTTCGTGAGATCAGAGGCATTATTTAGCCCGGTTCCATCGGAATTGCATGCGGGTAACTCCCTGTTAACCTAAATATCCTAAATTTGAATTTTTAGTATCAGGCAATGACGACGATGCTGGCTGATTCCACCATTTATGGCGATCGTATCGCCGCAATGTTTGCCAAGATGCCGACGCCGACGCGGATCAATACCGCCCGCACGGCCGCTATGGAATTTGCTGCGGAAAAGTTGGCGGGTGATGATCTGGAACTCACCTCCGCCATTATCGATTATTTTGTCGATGACATAGATAGGGCCGTACGCCAGACAATCGCCGAAGCCGTAAAATCCTGTGAGTTTCTCTCCCATGCAACGGCGATGAAGCTCGCCCTTGATGCGGAGGAGATATCCTTGCCGGTGGCGGCACATTCGCCCGTCCTGACTGATGAGGACCTATGGAAAATCCTGCAAACCGCCAGTAACAACAAACAAACAGCAATTGCCGGGCGGCCGCACCTGGGAATCAAGTCGACGGGCTGGATTGCGAAGGACGGATGCTATTCCGCCATTAAGGTCTGCCTAAAGAATGAAACGGCAATCATAGGCAAGGCAGCCTATGATCATATCCTCGGGCGTTTTGGGGATATTGACCCTATACAAAAACTGCTGGTTTACCGCCCCTATTTACCCGCGGATTTTGTCACCCGGATGTTCGATATAATTTCCATGGAATACAAACAGATCCTTATGGATCGAAATCCGGTATCGGAAACCACCTCCGTTCGCAAGATCCTGAATGCCCGTGAAAAAGCCCTAGCCAAAACGCTGGAAAGGCGAATGACGGATCATGAGCAAAAGAAGAAATGTATTGCTCTTGACCGGGAAGGGCGCCTGACCGCGACCTTGATGCTCCGGATGCTGATTTCGGGGAATCATTCATTTTTCGCTGCCGCCCTTGGACATGCATCAGGCATCTCAAAAAAGCGTGTTGTTTCTCTGACATCTGGACGCGGATATCTCGGTTTCCAACGCCTCTATGACCGCGCGGAGCTGCCCCCCTACCTTTACACAGCGCTCCGAACAACCATGGAGGAGCAGCGCAAGGCAGCACATTACCATCCACGCGCCGATCTCGATAATTTCCGTCAGCGACTGATCGGTCGAATTGCAGAGACATATGGCTGGGACGATGAGATAACTTTGGAAGATTTGATGGAGAAACTGCTTCCCAAGCGCCTCCATTGACCCTTAAACTCAAGGCAACCTAAAACAACAAAAAGGGATCGCCTTGTGGCAAAAACAATCGACTATTATTTAACGCTCGTTTCCCCCTGGGCCTTTTTTGGGCATGACCGCTTCGTCAAGATGGCACAGGAGAATGACGCCAAAATCAATGTTATCCCTGTCAACTATGGTAAAATTTTTGCGGAAACAGGCGGTTTACCACTAGGCAAACGCAGCCCGCAACGGCAAAAGTACCGTCTGATGGAAATTGCAAGGTGGCGGGAAGAGCTGGGCGTCCCTCTCAATACACATCCAAAATTTTTCCCGGCCTCGGACCAGATCGCGGCGCATATGGTCACCTCGGTTGTGCAGACGGGTGGTGACGCCATGAAACTGACCGGACTGTTCCAGCGTCTCGTCTGGATTGACGAGGGCAATATCGCCGACGAGGCCACGGCGGTCGATGTCGCGAACCGTGCCGGCTTTGATGGCGAGAAGCTACTGAAAGAAAGCCAGGCTCCGGAAATTACGCAACTTTATGATAAGAACACTGCCGAAGCGATTGAGCGCGGCGTATTTGGCGCACCCACATATATCATAGATGACGAGCTGTTTTGGGGTCAGGACAGGCTTTATTTCGTCGAAAAGGCCCTCAAGAAATAATCAAAAAGGAGATGGGGAAATGACGTTGGATCCACAGGCAAAATGGGTGCTCGATATCGCTGCAGAAAAGGGCTTGCCCTCCCTCGATGAACTTACGCCAGACGAGGCCAAGGCCGCGTATGAGGAACGCGCCCTCACCCTCACATATAAAAATGTGGATATCGGGAAAACAATTGACCTTGATATTCCCGGGCCTCTGGGTGATGTGCCGATCCGCATTTATCATCCTGTTGGCATGACAGACCCGCTTCCTGTTCTCGTCTATTATCACGGTGGTGGCTGGGTAGTCGGCAGCCGCAACACCCATGACAGCCTGTGCAGGCTTATTGCAAATTCCGGTCCTTTCGTCGTTGTTTCGGTAGACTACCGGATGGGACCGGAGCATCCGTTCCCGGCAGCCGTGCTTGATTCCGTCGCCGCGCTTAACTGGACAGCAGAACATATCGGCGAGTATAACGGCGATGCGGTAAATATAGCCGTTGGCGGGGATAGCGCAGGTGGCAATCTTTCCGCCGTGGTATCGCTTATTGCCCGCAACGAAAAGTCTTACCTACCCAAATTCCAGTGGCTGATCTACCCGGCAACGCAGATGGAAATGTCGCACCCATCTCATGAAAAATACGCCGAAGGCTACTTCCTGACCCGTCCCCTGATGAATTACTTTCAGGGTCATTACCTGAAGAGCAAAGAGGACAGGAAAGACTGGCGCGCCTCCCCGCTGCTTGCATCAAGCCTTTCGGGACTACCTCCTGCCCTTATCCAGACCGCTGGCTTTGATCCGTTGCAGGATGAGGCGATTGCCTATGCCAAACGCCTGAATGAGGAAGGAAGCAAGGCGACCCATACCCATTACGAAGGGATGGTGCATGGCTTCATCAATCTTGGCGGCGTCATCAACAAGGCAACAGACTGTGTGAATGAGGGAATTTCTGCACTCCGTGATGCATTTTCGAAGGCCTGAGTACTAGTCACAAAAAAGGGGCCCGAAGGCCCCTTTTTCAATCTATCGTGACGAAGCTTACCGCCATCCGACACGGTCGAAAATCCTGACGGCTTCTGCTTGCGCATCCGCAACCTTGTCAAGTCCGACTTCGTCCGCCTTGAATTTGCCCCAGCTTTCGACCGTTTCATCCAGCTCTACGCCAGGCTTGACCGGGAATTCATAGTTTGAGGAAGCATAGAATTCCTGTGCCTTTGTATCGGAAAGATACTCGATCAGCTTGATCGCCGCCTCCTTGTTCTTTGCAGATTTTGTCACACCCGCGCCTGAGATATTCACATGCGCACCACGCCCGTCCTGATTTGGCCAGAACAAGGTGACCTTTTCCGTCGCCGCCAACTGTTCCGGGTCGTCTGAATTCAGCATGCCGCCGAAATAGTAAGTGTTGGCTATAGCGATATCGCATTCCCCTGCGGCAACAGCCTTGATCTGATCCCGGTCACCGCCTTGTGGCTTGCGTGCCAGGTTATCCTTGATCCCCTGCGCCCATTTTTCAGCCGCTTCAGCCCCATCATGCACGATGATCGACGCCAGCAGGGATTGGTTATAGGCATTACTTGATGACCGCACGCAGATGCGACCTTTCCATTTTGGATCCGCAAGGTCTTCATACGTCGAAAGATCCGATGGCTTTACACGATCTTTCGAATAGAAGATCACGCGGCTACGGGCAGACAGACCATACCATTCCCCATTTGGATCGCGGAAATGTGCCGGAATGTTCCCCTCCAGTGTTTCAGACTGAATTGACTGAAGAACGCCAGCTTCCTTGTGAGCGGCAATACGGCTGATATCGACCGTGAGAACCACATCAGCCGGGCTGTTTGCCCCTTCCGATTTCAACCGCTCCAACATGCCGGATTTTGCGAACACGACATTGACCTTGGTTCCGGTATCTTTCTCGAAATCGTCAAGTATCGGGCGGATTAGGCTTTCCTGACGGGAAGAATATAAATTGACCTCATCAGAAAGCGCAGGCGTTGCCGTGGCGATCGACGCGAATGCCGCAAATACCAGCGGTACAGATGAAAATGATAGGCGCATAGTTGATCCTTAGTTAAAAATGCAAACGATTCTCAGTTTTCCCGGGGAGTCATAAACCGGAATGTCTGCGTATGCAAGTCATTATCAATTTCATTATATTAGGAAAGGAAAACTCAAGCAAAAGGACGGCAACACAATGACTGCCGCCCTTCGTTCTCCGTATTTTCGGACAGAATTGCTGCCGAAATTTCAGTTCTTTTGGAGGGCTTAAACGATTTCCTTCAGCACTTCCCGAATCGTATCGAAAATCTGGTCGATGTGGCTCTTCTCAACAATCAGCGGCGGGGAAAGCGCAATAATATCGCCGGTCGTCCGGATCATCAGGCCTTTTTCGTAGCATTTCAAAAATGCATCAAACGCACGGGCGGTTGGTTTCCCGGGTACGGGTTCGAGTTCGATCGCGCCGATAAGGCCAAGGTTACGCAGATCGATAACATGAGGTTCCCCTTTCAGCGAATGTAATGCGTCTTCCCAATAGGGCGCCATCTCCTTCGCCCATTCGAACAAGCCTTCCTCCTTATAGCAATCCAGCGTCGCCAGAGCGGCGGCGGCAGCAACCGGATGGCCTGAATAGGTATAGCCGTGGAAAAGCTCGATCATATTCTCCGCCCCCCCCATGAAAGCATCATAAATTTCCTTCGAGCAGACAACACCGCCCATCGGGATCGTCCCACTGGTAAGCCCTTTAGCCAAAGTCACGAGATCGGGCTTAACGCCGAAGAAATCAGTCGCGAAGGCACTTCCAAGGCGTCCGAACCCGGTGATAACCTCATCAAATATAAGCAGGATACCATGCTTGTCACAAATCGCCCGAAGCCGCTCCAGATAGCCTTTTGGCGGCAGGATAACACCTGTGGAACCCGCGACCGGTTCAACAATCACAGCAGCAATCGTGGAGGCATCATGAAGCGTGACAATACGTTCCAGCTCATCCGCAAGCTCAACGCCATGTTCCGGCTGGCCCCGGCTATAGGCGTTTTTTTCTGGCAGATGAGTATGCGGTAAATGATCAACACCTGTCAGCATAGTGCCAAATGTGCGCCGATTGGCGACGATGCCACCGACGGAAATACCGCCAAACCCGGTTCCGTGATAGCCTCTCTCCCGTCCAATCAGGCGGGTGCGGGCGCCATCACCGCGCGCGCGGTGATAGGCAAGAGCGATTTTAAGTGCCGTATCCACGGATTCGGACCCGGAGTTTGTGAAGAACATATGGTCCAGGCCACTGGGAAACATGCCGGTAACACGCGCTGCCAGTTCGAAAATCTTTGGATGGCCCATCTGGAATGCGGGGGCATAGTCCATTTCACCAATCTGCTGGCTGACGGCGTTGACGATGCGTGGGTCCCCATGACCTGCGTTACAACACCAAAGTCCTGCTGTCCCATCCAGAATCTGCTTTCCTTCGGCATTCTTGTAAAACATGCCCTTCGCACTGACGAGCATGCGCGGGTTCGACTTGAACTGCCGGTTGGCTGTGAACGGCATCCAAAAGGCATCGAGGTTGTTCGGGTTTGAAGCGGCGGTATCTGACATGGTTAAAACTCCGGAATTTGCATTTTTGCCAGCTTATGCAGATCATTTATTTGCACAAGCCAAAATGGAAGCCATTGTTTCCCGCCATATTTAAGCTAGTGTTATGATGTTGATGTTTAGGAAATTAAACAGTCTTTCGAATCAATTGAAAGGGTGAAAGTATGGACTTTGATCTTGGCGCCAGATTGCGGGGATTGCGTGAACAGCATGGCTTGTCGCAACGGGAACTCGCCAAACGGGCGGGAGTCACGAATGGAACCATCTCGATGATCGAGCAGAACCGGACAAGTCCGGCCGTGGGCTCACTCAAGAAAGTCCTGGATGGCTTTCCAATTGGCCTTTCTGACTTTTTCGCAAATGATTTCTCCTCACGGCACAAGATATTTTATGACCACAAGGAATTGACGGAGCTCTCAGAGGGGAATATCTCTTACCGACAGGTTGGTCGTGACCTGACTGGCAAGGCGCTTCAGGTGTTGCATGAAATCTATAAGCCCGGAGCGGATACGGGCCGCAACATGCTCTCACATCAAGGAGAAGAAGCGGGCGTCGTCATCAAAGGAAAGCTGGAGGTTACTGTGGGCGCCGACAAGAAAATTCTGGGAGCCGGCGATGCTTACTACTTCGAAAGCCATCGGCCGCATCGCTTTCGCACCATAGGAGACGAGGAAACTGTAGTCGTCAGCGCCTGCACCCCACCAAGTTTCTGACATTAAATCGGTGTATCCACGCCAATGGCCGCGCTGATATTACTGAAACCATCCTCACGCAGCCTTTGGGCAAGCCCGCGGGCGATCTCCGCAGCCACATAGGGGCCATGATAGATCATCGCGGAATATAGCTGTATGAGGGAAGCCCCTGCCCTTATCCGCCGATACGCGTCATCCGCAGTCTCGATACCGCCAACACCCACAATCGGTATCTTTCCGTCAGTCGCACGATACATTTCCTTCAAAATGCCGTAGGAAATACTCTTTAGGGGTCGCCCACTCAGCCCGCCAACCTCCGTTTTCTGCTTATCGATGAGCGATTCAGGACGGGTAATTGTCGTGTTGCTGATAATGAGCCCGTCTATTCCCATCGCAAGAACGGAAGCTGCAATATCCGCTTTATCAGCATCGGTCAGATCAGGGGCAATTTTCAACAGGATTGGAAAATACTTCGCCCCTTCGTTTATGAGGGCGTTTCGCTTTTCACACAAACGGCCGAGCAGGTCATCAAGCTCTGCCTTGCCCTGCAGCGCCCGCAGCCCGGGCGTATTCGGAGAGGAAATATTGACGGTAATATAGCTGGCCAGCGGCGCGAGCCTTTCCATCCCGCGAACGTAGTCATCAATCCGGTCCGTGCTATCCTTGTTCGCGCCAAGATTAGCCCCGACAATCGACTTGGCAGTGTGCGCCGTGAAGTTACGTACGGCTTCGTCCAGCCCCTTATTATTGAACCCCAGGCGATTGATGATGGCAGCATCCTGCTCAAGCCTGAAGATTCGCGGTCGCGGATTACCCGGCTGTGGCTTCGGGGTAATACTTCCGGCTTCAACAAAGCCAAACCCAAGGCCCGACAGGGCGGAAATTACTTCTGCATTCTTGTCATAACCGGCGGCCAGACCAACAGGGTTCGAAAAGCGAATCCCAAAATGTTTGGAGGCCAATATCGGACCAAAGTCATTGCTGATACGCGGCAGAAATCCGTTCTTCAGGGCACGGATCGAGAGGTTATGCGCCTTTTCCGCCTCGAGAAGGAAAAGAAGAGGTCTTGCTAAGGAATAAAGCGACACCATCGCCTATTCCAGCTCCGGGAAAATATGGCGATTATCGGGTCCAAGGGGCAGGTTTACCGCGTCCTTCACCGATGCCGGATCCAAGGGCCCATAGAGATGGGGAAACAGGATCCCGCCTCGCGCCGCTTCCCATTTAAGGCCATCACCAAGCACATCGGCGTCAACAGAGATAAGCAGCAGATTTCCAATCCCGGCCCGGTGCCTCGCGGCGCTTTCAACAACGGTATCCGCCGTTGAAAAATGGATAAACCCGTCCGCCTTGTCATTCGCCGTGCCATAATAGCCGCCAGCCTGCTGCGCGGCTTTCCACTCCTCCGCATCGGCCATGTGGTAAATTATCGTCATACGTATATCTCATTGTCCGGTTCGCCGCATAATTACAGGAAGCCTTATGCTTTGAATAGAAAAATCAACTTAATTTGACATCAAACAATTCAGCAACGCTTGCCTGCCTCAACATTTATCTGATAGAGATTTTAAATAACAATTTGAGAAAGGATAGTCCGGCTATGGCGGGAGTCTATTTTTACAACGGCGACTGGTATGACGAATGCCCGCACGTTATGGGCCCGATGGATCACTCCTTCTGGATGGCGTCGACGGTTTTCGATGGCGCACGTTCCTTTCAGGGAATGGCGCCGGACCTCGATAAACACTGCGCACGACTGGCGCATTCCGCCCGGGCCCTTGGCTATCATCCGACCCTGGAGACGGGCGAGGTTTTCGACCTTTGCAAGCAGGCAGTCAGGAAACTCCCCAAGGAATCAGAGCTCTACATCAGACCGATGTATTTCGCCCGCGGTGGCTTTATTGACCCGGACCCGGATAGTGCAGAGTTTATCCTTGCCGTCTATGACAGCCCGATGCCAGACGCCAGCGGCTTTTCCGCCCATTTCGCCAAAGAACGGCGCCCTGCGCGGGATATGGCACCTACGGATGCCAAGGCCTCCTGCCTGTATCCAAACTCCGGCCGGGCAATCGCCGCCGCACGTAAGGCGGGGTTTGATAACGCTATCCTCATGGACGCCAACGACAATGTCGCGGAATTCGCCACCTCCAATATCTGGACGGTGAAAGACGGCGTCGCGTTTACACCGGCGGCAACGGGTTGTTTCCTTGCCGGCATCACCCGTGCGCGGGTGAAAATACTGGCCGAGGCTGCGGGAATGGAGGTTTGTGAAACCTCCATGACAAAAGAAGACATCATGACTGCCGATGAAATTTTCAACAGTGGCAATTTCGGCAAGGTTATGCCTGTCACCCGCATAGAGGATCGGGAACTGCAGCCGGGCCCGACCGCTACCAAGCTTCGCAAGATGTATATGGAGTTTGCCCGCGAGAACCAGCTATTCTAGATTTCTAGGCGGCGGGTTGTTCCACCGCCAGATCTTCACCCGCAAGTACCCGCTCAATGAGTTGAATGGTTTCTTCAATTCCGTAAAGCGCAATGAAGGAACCCATTCGCGGCCCTTGTGATTGACCGAGCAAGGTTTCATACAGCGCCTTGAACCAGTCTCTCAAATTTTCAAATTCATTCTCATTACCAACCTGAAAAACCTGGTTCTGAATATCCGCAGCATCCGCGTCTTTCGGCAATCCTCTCAATAACACCACCAGCTGTTCCAGTGCTTGCCGCTCCTTATCCGTCGGCAATCGGTATTGCTTCGAAGGTTTCACGAAATCATGGTAATAGGAAATCGCATACCCGACGAGCTTATCAAGTTCCGGGTTTGCCTCTGGCGTTGCGCCTTCGGCATAACGGGTAATGAACCCCCACAATACTGAAGGTTCATGGGCATTGACCACAGCTGCAAGATTAAGAAGTATCCCGAAAGTGATTGGCAAGCCTTCACTTGGCGGATGTCCACCGTGAATATGCCATACCGGATTGGCATATCTCTGCTTTGCCTCCTGTTCCGGAAATTTGCCCAGGAAGGTGAAATATTCATCCACGGCTTTCGGAATCACATCGAAATGGAGCCGCTTCGCCTTTTTCGGGTTTTGATACATATAAAGCGAAAGGCTCTCCGGTGACGCATATTTCAGCCACTCTTCAATCGTGATGCCATTTCCCTTGGATTTCGAGATTTTTTTTCCCTCCTGATCGAGGAACAACTCGTAATTAAACCCCTCCGGTGGCTGCTTTCCCATAATGCGGACGATCTTGCTGGAGAGCGTGACGCTGTCGATCAAGTCCTTACCAGCCATTTCGTAATCCACATCCAGCGCATGCCAGCGCATCGCCCAGTCAACCTTCCATTGCAGCTTGCATTGCCCGCCCGTCACGGGAACCGTCACCTCTTCGGCTGTGTCCGGATCCTGATAGGTTACGGTTCCTTTCGCGTCGTCTCGCGCAATAATCGGCACCTGTAATACCGCGCCGGTTCGCGGGCAGATGGGAAGGAACGGCGAATAGGTTGCCTTACGCTCCGGTCCCAATGTCGGCAGAATCACGTTGATAATGGCATCATAATGCTTGAGCACCAGCAACAGGCTCTCATCAAACAGGCCGGACTTATAGCATTCAGTAGAGGAACGGAATTCATATTCAAAACCAAACTGGTCGAGAAAAGCCCGAAGACGGGCATTGTTATGCTCTCCGAAACTGTTATGGGTTCCAAACGGATCAGGGACCTGGGTCAGCGGTTTATTCAGGTTAGCCCGCAATAACTCCTGATTGGGGACATTGTCCGGCACCTTGCGAAGGCCATCCATATCATCGGAGAAGGCGATCAGGCGAGTCGGGATATCACTCAGGATTCCAAAGGCATGGCGGACCATGGTCGTGCGCGCCACCTCCCCGAAAGTGCCGATATGCGGCAGGCCCGATGGCCCGTAACCAGTCTCGAACAGGGCATAGCCTTTTTCCGGCGCGGCTTTCGCATAGCGATCCACTAGCTTTTTTGCCTCGACAAATGCCCAGGAGTTGCTCGATAGTGCAATTTCCGCGTCAGACGACATCTTAACCCTCTTTGGAAGAATGGATCGTTAGAAAACGCGGAATGTAGGCGCACAAAAGGGTTGCGTCAACGACCGCAACGCGAATTCACGCGGCTGAAGGGAAAAATGAGCGAAAGTCCGGGCAATAACAGTGTAAAGAGGGAAATTCGGCTGCCGGATGTCTCTGCTCTCGTTATCGGCAGTGATGGTGGATACCGATTAACGACCGACGGCGAGATTACGAAATCAAGCCTTGAGGAAACCGCCGCCCAGGTTCTTAAAGAACCCCCTTTGCTCGTCCACCGACTGAACATTGCCCGTCGCCTCGGTGTGCATCCTTTTCCGGCTTTCGATTTGCTGGAGCTTTACGCCTTCGCCTTTCCTGCCAAGCAATGCCTGCCGACCGTGCGGGGCATCGCCCGCGCCCTTGATCTTGCGGTCACGACGGATCCGGAAGAGCAAACTCTCCTGCTGCTTGAGGCAGCATCAATCATTTTATATAATTTAACCGGTTTAATTAAAAATGAAAGGAATTCTGCTGCTGCAATCGCCATGACTATGGGACAAGCCGGGTGGAACTGGGCTCCCTCGGTTCTCGCGGCACTCGGGCAACCGGAAGAGCGCGAGCGTTTCGGCGGACTTGATGTCTGGCGAAAGTTGCCTGAATGGCCCGACTTCGCGCCGGAACCACCCGCGGATGATATCGCGGTAAGTGAGCTTGAAGCGAGAGAACGCTTGAAGGAAATGCTCGGCGACAATTCGGAAGCGCGGCCTCAACAGGCGGATTTCAGCGCCCTCACCTCCCATGCCTTTGTTCCTCGTGAGCAGGTGGATGCGCCGAATATTGTCCTTGCCGAAGCGGGGACCGGCACGGGGAAAACGCTTGGTTATATTGCTCCTGCCAGCATCTGGGCCGAGAAGAACGGAGCGGCTGTCTGGGTATCGACTTTTACGAAAAACCTGCAACGGCAAATCGATGACGAGCTAAACCGGCTCTATCCCGACCCCAGTGAAAAGGCGGAGAAAGCTGTCATTCGCAAGGGCCGGGAAAATTACCTGTGCCTTCTCAATTATGAAGAAGCGCTACAAGGCGGCGTTGCCGCGAAGCAGGATCAGATCGTCCTTGGCCTTGTCGCCAGATGGATTGAGGCCACCCGCGATGGCGACATGGTTGGCGGCGACTTCCCAAGCTGGCTGCTCGAACTGGAGGGACGCTCGCGGATTACCCGACTTGCAGATCGCCGCGGGGAATGTATTTACTCTGCCTGCCCGCACTATCGTAAGTGCTTTATCGAAAAATCGGGACGCAAGGCGCGAAAAGCCGACATTGTTATCGCCAATCATGCCCTCGTCATGATCAATGGCGCGACACGTCCGGATGATCCTTTTCTGCCGAAGCGCTATGTTTTTGACGAAGGCCATCATTTGTTTGATGCCGCCGACAGCGCCTTTGCGGCTCACCTCACAGGACAGGAAACAGCCGAGCTCAGACGCTGGATCGCCGGGAGCGATACAGGTCGCAAGAGCCGGATGCGTGGCCTGGAAAACCGCATTTCGGATTTGCTTGGCGATGATGAAACCGGAATTGATGCGTTACAGAAAGCTATCCGCGCGGCGCGCAAGCTGCCGAGCGAAGGCTGGCTTACAAGGGTTCGTGAGGCGACGCCAAACGGACCGATGGAAGAATTCCTGACCCATATCCGCAGTCAGGTTTTCGCTAGATGTGGTCAGCCCGACAGTGCCTACTCCGTCGAATGTACTGTCGGTGAAATTGCATCAGACCTCAACGAAGCCGCAATCAAACTTGGAAAATCCTTATCAGCGCTTGCCGCGCCAATGATGAAGCTTGCCAAGATATTGCTTGCCAAGCTCGATGAAGAGGCGGAAGAGCTTGACACCGCCACCCGACATCGCATCGAAGCCGCAGTGCAGGGGATTTCCCGCCGTGCCATACTCTCAATTACGCCTTGGCGAGCCATGCTGAAAAACATTACCGATCAGACACCGGATGGGTTTGTTGACTGGTTTGCGATCGAACGTATTGCAGGTCGCGAGCTGGATCTTGGATATTACCGAAGTTATATCGACCCGACCAAACCGTTTGCCGAGACAATACTCAAACCCGCCCATGGCGCAGTCATAACCTCGGCAACGTTGCGCGATAGCTTTGAGAAGGAAGAAAGCTGGCAAGCGGCCGATATGCGTACCGGAGCGTCCCATTTGGTTTTACCGCCCAAACGGGCGCATCTCGCCTCCCCATTCGATTTTGCGCGGCAAACGCGGATTATTGTCGTCACGGATGTGCGGCGCGATCACATGAAAGAGGTTTCAGCAGCCTATCGCGAGCTGTTTATGGCGAGTGGCGGAGGCGCCCTTGGCCTGTTCACGGCAATCTGGCGTTTGCGCGCAGTGCATGAAAATATCAGGAAGCCACTCGCTGCGGCGGGATATGACCTGTATGCCCAACATCAGGACGCCCTTGATACCTCCACCCTTGTCGATATATTCCGGGAAGAGGAAAACTCAATCCTGCTGGGGACCGATGCAGTGCGAGATGGCGTGGACGTCCCGGGCCGATCCCTCCGCCTTCTCGTTTTTGACCGCATTCCCTGGCCCCGTCCCGATATAAGGCACAAGGCCCGAAAAAAGGCATTTGGCGGCAGCAAATATGACGACAAGCTGACCCGGTTGAAGCTTAAACAGGCTTATGGTCGCCTGCTCAGACGGGAAGATGACTTTGGTGTTTTCGTCATGCTCGACAGTATGATGCCCTCCCGCCTTGCCTCCGCTTTCCCCCCAGAAGTCGAAATTCATCGCCTCGGCCTTAAAGACGCCATCGCGCTGACGCGCAACTTCATTGCGGAAAAAGAACAGGATTTAAGAAAAATATCATTGGATAATCGGGGTTAAACCTCATATCCTTGATGTAATTATTTAAATTCAGACCGGAGAAACTGTCGTATGACGACCCTGAACCTGCATACCGCCCTAATTTCGACCATGGTAATTGTATCCGCCGCAGATCGCGAAATGACGGACCGGGAGCTTTTTACAATCGGTGAAATTGTCCGCACTCTGCCGGTATTCGCCGATTATGAGGAAGAGCATCTTCCAGATGATGCAGCGACCTGCGTCGATATGTTGAATGGGGAACAGAAACTCGACGAAATCATTCGGAAAATCCGGGCCGTCCTGCCGAAGAAGATCTACGATACAGCCTACGCACTGGCATGTGACGTCGCCGTTTCCGACGGCCAGCTCAGCCAGGAAGAGCTTCGGATGCTTGAAATGCTGCGCCATGGCCTCGATGTAGATCGTCTTACTGCAGCCGCGATTGAGCGCGGTTCCGCCGTTCGATACGCTCGCCCGTAATCCAACAAATATTTGCCAAAAGCTCCCCATCCTATAATAATCCTCCCTAGCTATAAAAGAGGGAGCTAATTTATGGGAAGTTTAACAGGGGTTTCTGTCGGGTTTTTGGGGCTCGGTGAAGTTGGTCGGCCGGTGCTGCGCCGTTTAAAAGCATGCGGAGCAAACGTACATGCAACCAGCCGGTCTCCTGCGTTGCGCTACAAGATGGCACGTGACGCCGTCAATCTGTACAAAACACCCGGCGAAGTTAATGACCGTGTGAAAGACGGCGTAATTTTCCTGATGCTTTCCAGGCAATCACTCATAGATGCCTTTCTGAACGGGGAGGATGGCCTGTTGTCCAACCTGTCGTCAGGCGCCCTGATTATCGACCTTGGCCAGACATCGCCGGAGGCCACCAAGCGATACGCGAAACTGGCTGAAGAGAAAGGCGCCCATTGGGTGGACGCTCCCGCCCTCGGTAGTGAGCATGATTCGCTGGAAGGAAGGCTCAGCATTCGCGCTGGTGGTCGAACAGAGGATTTTGACCGTGCCCGCCCACTGCTTGAAGAGATTGCTCGTGATATCAAGCATATGGGTGAGATTGGCGCCGGTCAGACTGCGGTTCCAACATCTTAAGGGAAACCCCGCGAAGTCGGGCAAGCTGTGATTCACCGTTCTTCACTTTTCCGCCATGTTGATGAATTTGTTGGTTATTCACTCTCTCGCATCTTATCTTGACAGAAGAACGCGGAGAGTTTGATACGGAAATGCTCGATTATATTGCCAGCCATGAACCAACAATCCGTCTGAGCTTCTTCCTCGGGACGCTCGGCATTGTGGGAATCTGGCAGGCCTTCGCACCGAAGCGGCCCCCGAGTGTTTCGGTTCTGTGGCGCTGGACGAATAATTTTAGCGTGACATTTTTCAACACCCTGCTGCTCCGGCTTCTGTTCCCCGTCCTTGCAGTGGGACTTGCAGCTGTTGCCGCCGACAGGGGATGGGGCATACTCAATCTGATTGAACTGCCGATTGCACTTTCCATCCTGATCGCCGTTATTTTGCAGGACCTGGTGATATACTGGCAACATGTAATTTTTCACCGTGTCGGGTTCCTCTGGCGCTTTCACAAGATGCATCATGCCGATGTCGATTATGATATATCCACAGGCGCACGCTTTCATCCTGTTGAAATTATTCTTTCCATGTTGCTCAAACTGGGAGTCGTCCTTCTACTCGGTCCGCCCGTTGTCGCCGTTATAATTTTCGAGATCCTGTTAAGCTCTATTGCCATGTTCAACCATGCCAATGCCGGCCTTCCATCGGGAATTGACAAGATTGTACGAAAAGTGATTGTCACGCCGGATATGCATCGCGTTCATCATTCCGTCATTCGCAGCGAGCATAATAGCAATTTTGGATTTAACATGTCCTGGTGGGACTATATTTTTGGGACCTATCAGGCTCAGCCATCGGCCGGGCATGACCAGATGACGATCGGGCTGGATGAGTATCAGAAAGATCGCAAGCAAAGCATATTCTGGATGCTGATGCTCCCTTTCAGGCGGGGCGAAACGTCCTAGTCCTTCAGCTGCAAGTCTTTCTTGTCGAGCGAGAAATCCTCATACCTTCGCCAAAGCAAAAGAAATTCCTTCAGGTTTCTCTCGACCTCCGCACTTGCGTCTTCATACAGGCGGGCATTGAAACGGAGCGTATCCGCGAAATAATCCGCCCGGACTGACGCGCTCAGCCGTCCCAGAATGATCATGCCTTCCTTGACGTCATTTATATGACCAAGATAGTCCTGCATCTTCACCAGAAGATCGAATCCATCGTCAATCTTCTCCTTGCGAAAGAGGGTAGAAAAAAACCGCAAATGATAGCGGGAACGCTTAATATATTTCCTGAGGTCATGAAGTTCGTTGGCGGAGAGATTTTCTACGTCCGCGCCATGGTTCAAAAGCTCGATGCTCCCTTCCTCAATCGCAGCAAGGGCAAAGGGGGCAATCGGGCCCGCCATGACTTTACGAGCCGCGCGTCCCAGCTTCGCCGACCAGTTTCCATGGACCCATTTATCAAAGGATTTTGACAAGCTCTCGAAATGGCCCCCAGATATTTCATGGATGATAATGTCATATTCTTCAGCGCGAGTTTCTTCCCCGAGTCGCAATAATTCCTTTGAAACAGTTTTGAAATCCTTGGTCTTGATATCCGGCCTTAGTGTCCCATCGAGAAATACATCCATATTCCTGGCCTCGCCGAGGAGGTTCCCGAAGTAACGATATTCGCGGTTAAAATTAACCCGCACCTCTTTGGGGATAATCGGACGAAAGATATAGAGAGCGACCCGCATTCGGCGTACGCCAATACGGATCTGCATCAGGGCTAACGGATCGCCTGCTTCCTTGAATTGCCGGAAATTTTCTTTCAAATGACGGGCGCAGCCCAGTAATATTACCTTCGCCGCTGCCTCGACATCCATATTTCCCTTTAACTCGATATCAGAAAGTTTAAATACTTTTGATTTGGCTGACATGTCGGCTCTCTGGTTTGAAATATTTACCCGGCGCAATAATGCACATATGCTATTCAAATCGATACAGGAAAAGCGAAAATGAGAATTAACCAATGAAAAATCTGCAGGAATGGGTCGGAAATCAGATATCCAGCAAGGAATTAATTCATCAGCAGTCCCTGAATGGATTTGCGGCCCTGATGGATGAACCGGTCCCCGCATCCGACATTGTGCCCCCCGGCGGTCACTGGATGTATTTTTTACCAACGGACAGGCAATCTCGTATCGGGAATGATGGCCACGCCATCAAGGGGGAATTTCTGCCGCCGATAGAACTGCCGCGACGGATGTGGGCCGGTGGCAGGCTCGCATTTCATGCCCCGATCCGTGCCGGAGAGCAGGCAGAGAAGACCTCCATGATTAAAAGCGTGACCTCGAAATCAGGGCGGACGGGCGAGCTTATCTTTGTAACGGTAGAGCATCATATCCGGAATAATGCCGGAATTTGCCTGACCGAAGAGCATGACATCGTCTACCGGGAGGCCGCAAATAAATCAAACGATGCGAAGAAAGAACCGCTCGCCGCGCCAAAGGATGGCAAATGGGATATTACGGTTACGCCGGACCCGGTGCTGCTCTTTCGCTATTCCGCCCTTACCTTCAATGGACACAGAATTCATTACGATCGGGAATATTGCCTCAATCAGGAGGGGTATCCCGGCCTGGTTGTGCATGGTCCCTTGCTCGGAACATTATTAATGCGGCTTGCCATTAACAACATGAATGGACGGACGCTCAAAAAGTTCAGCTTTCGGAATTTTAATCCGATTTTCGACATTGCCCATTTCACCTTAAGCGGTAAGAAGGAAAACGAAGATCAATGCAGCGTCTGGGTGCGCGGGCCAAATGGAGAACTTGCCGTAAAAGCAACGGCCGAGTTTTAGAAAATAGGGGCTGCGAAAGCAGCCCCTTGTTTATCCGCGAACCTGAAAATGACCACTATTCATGTTTATGCATGCCCATGTTACCGGCATCCTTGACATGGACCGGCACAGTAATTGCACCGGCACGAGCAAATGTGAGCGTGAGGGGAAACTCAGATCCCTTGGTCAGAGGTTTCTTCAGGCCCATGAGCATAATATGAAATCCGCCCGGCTTCAGCATAACGGTCTCGCCCGGCTCTATCACCAGCTCTTCCATATGCATCATGCTCATAACGCCCTCCTTCATAACACTGTTATGAATTTCGACCTTATCAGCAACAGGGCTTGACGCAGCAACGAGACGATCGGTCTCACCTTCAGAGTTTTTAAGAGTGAGGAACGCGCCGCCCATCATAGCATTCGCCGGTCGTTCCCGGGCCCAGGCTTCAGTGACCGCCATCCCGTTCACTTCCGCCGCATGGGATGCAAACTTGTCAGACTCCGCATTGACCACCACCATGATGGCCAACAGGACCAGAGGCAACGCCTTTATATACTTCATCAATACTTCCTCTTAGGGTTACAATTGTTCGCGTATTTTCGCTGCGATTTCCTCTGCAGGCACACCAAAAGAAAACACGGTAATCAGCTCACCATCCCTCCCCATCAAATAGGTAAAGGAGGTGTGATCAACAAGATAATAGTCTGGATCGCCACCTTCTTGCTTCTGCCCGTAGACCCGATACTTCTTCTTGACGTCTGAAATTTCTTCTTCACTTCCAGTTAGCCCGACCAGGGAAGGATGAAAGGCCGCGACAAAATCTGCCATTGCCTCGGGCGTATCGCGCGCAGGATCGACAGTGATAAAGATCGGCACCACCTCACCCGCCTGATCGCCGAGTTCCTCTATAGCCAGAGATATGGTCTGCATTTCCGTCGGGCAAACATCCGGGCAGTTGGCAAAACCGAAAAAAATTAGAAGCAATTTCCCTTTGTAATCTTCGTCCGTCACTCGCTCGCCCTTGTGGTTCACAAGAGAGAATGGTCCGCCAATTTGCGGCGCCCCAACAAGAACAGATGACGATTTGCCTTTGTCCTGGCCAAATCCCGGCAATCCGCCTGCAAACCAGAGTCCGATAACAACGGCGCTGACAAGCAGGAAAAACGCAATCAGCTTTGCAAACATCTTGTTCATATCGATTTATTCGCGGTCCTTTGTCTTGGTACTTCGGATTGATTATCATGCTTAATTCAGCCAAAGCGGAATAACAAGATTAAATGGCCTGCTGCGGCATTCCACCGCATGGGAGATTGACCGTTTATTCATCTGCGGATACGCTGTTAATCGGTCAAGTTTATCAACCGTCAACGGATCGGCATCACGGAAATAAATGAGCGTTTTTATTGCGAAGCGAGTTCTGACACTGATAGTAACCCTGATCGGCGCTTCAATGGTTATTTTTCTTGTGATGGAAATCCTGCCGGGGGATCCCGCGCTGGTCATTCTTGGCGTCGATGCATCGGATTCTGCTGTCGCGACCCTCACGAAGGAGCTTGGCCTCGACCGGCCACCGCTTGAACGTTACCTCAGCTGGATTACCGGATTGCTCCAAGGTGAGCTCGGGAACAGTTACGCCTATAAAGTGCCCGTATGGGAACTGGTACAAGGCGCGCTCCTTATCACTCTTCCTCTTGCCGTAATGTCTATCATTCTGAGCATTACTCTTGCGCTGGTCATTGGTCTCTATGCGGCAGCAAACCACAACAAGGCCGGTGATGTCACTCTGATGGGCATAAGCCAGCTTGGCATCTCGATCCCGAATTTCTGGCTTGCCATTTTGCTGATCATCCTGTTTGCGATTGAGCTTCGCTGGTTGCCCGCCGGTGGCTTTCCAGGCTGGGACGAAGGGATCGTCAAGTGCCTCAAGGCGCTTTTGCTGCCCTCATTAGCACTGGCAACCGTGGTAGGTGCCATTCTTGCGCGGATTACCCGCTCTTCGGTGCTGGAGGTTTTCCGAGAGGACTATGTCCGCACCGCCCGCGCGAAGGGGCTGAGCCAGCGTGCAACTCTCTGGCGACATGTGTTGCGCAATGCCCTGATCCCTGTCTTGACCGTTACGGGCATTCAATTTGCCGCACTCCTGACCGGTACAGTCGTGGTGGAGAATGTTTTTCATATTCCGGGCCTTGGCTCCCTTGTTCTCAAAGCGATCAATAACCGTGACACAATCGTTGTTGAAAATGTCGTCCTTTTACTGGCGACGATGGTCATCACGGTGAATTTTCTTGTCGATATCCTCTATGCGGTCATCGATCCGCGCCTGAAAGCGCATGACATATGAGTGATAAACGGTCTCTCTCCTTCCTAAGTCGATGCCGCCGGAGCCGCAGTTTCGTGGTCGGCGGCATAATGACATTGTTCCTGTTGATTTGTGCCGTCATTTCATTGTTCTGGACGCCCGGTTCCGCCTATAACATCGTCATCACTAACCGCTTTCTGCCTTCTTCCGCCGATCACTGGCTTGGCACGGACCAGTTTGGCCGCGATATTGCGTCCATGTTAATGACCGGGACCCAGAACTCGATTGTTGTTGCCGTTGTCGCGGTTTCCATCGGGCTGTTCATTGGCGTCAGTTTGGGCCTCCTTGCCGCCGCGCGCCGCGGCTGGACCGAAGAAATCATCATGCGGTTTTCAGATTTTTCCTTTGCCTTTCCGGCCATTCTTTCCGCAATCATGCTGACGGCAATCCTTGGGCCCGGCGGGGTGAATTCCATCCTTGCCATCGGCCTCTATAACATCCCGGTATTTGCCCGGCTGACCCGCGGCTCAGCTAACGCCATCTGGACGCGGGAATTCGTGATGGCTGCGCGGGCCTCAGGCAAGGGCCGTTTTCGCATTACGTTTGAACATATCCTGCCCAATATACTTTCGATCATTATTGTGCAGGCGACCATCCTGTTTGCCATTGCCATCCTGGCTGAGGCTGCTCTTTCCTACCTCGGTCTTGGCACACAGCCGCCGGAACCTTCCTGGGGGCGGATGCTGAATGAAGCACAGACCCTGATGTTTCTTGACCCGATGCAGGCAATCTATCCCGGCCTGGCGATAGCAATCGCAGTATTTGGCCTCAATCTGCTTGGCGACGGTCTTCGTGATGTCCTTGATCCAAGATTGTCGAGGAAACGCTGAATGACATTGCTTTCCGTGAAGAACCTGACTGTTACCCTTGATACAAACGATGGATCCGCTCGCGCTGTGCGAAATCTGACCTTCGCACTTGAGAAGGGAGAGACTCTTGGTATCGTGGGGGAAAGCGGCTGCGGGAAATCCATGGCCGCGCTTGCCCTGATGGGATTGCTGCCGTCGATAAGCCGCACTACCGGGCGCATTGATCTTGATGGCAAGAATCTTCTGGAAAAAACGGAAGCCGAGATGTGCCAAATTCGGGGCAATCGGATGGCGATGATTTTTCAGGAGCCCATGACCTCCCTCAATCCGGTGCATACGGTTGGTCGCCAGATCATGGAACCTTTACGCCTTCATACGGGCATGTCGGAAGGCGACGCGCATCAGGAAGCAATCCGCCTGTTGGACCGGGTCGGCATTCCGAACCCGAAGGCACGGATTGACAATTACCCCCATCAGCTTTCCGGCGGGCAGCGACAACGTGTGATGATCGCAATCGCGCTTTCCTGCAAACCCCATATTCTTATCGCGGACGAACCGACAACTGCGCTTGACGTTACGATTCAGGACCAGATCCTGGAACTGATACAGACACTCGTCCGCGAAGACGGCATGGCGCTTATCCTCATTTCCCACGATCTTGGCGTCATTTCGGAAAATACAGGCAAAATACTGGTTATGTACGGTGGCGCTACCGTGGAAGCGGGAAAGACGGACAAGATTTTTGAAGAACTGGTCCACCCTTATACACAAGGGCTTTTCGCCGCCATGCCCAAACTGGGCCGGTCACGGACCACGCGCCTGATCACTATTCCGGGCACTGTCCCGGACCTGATTTCCCTGCCTACTGGATGCACCTTTACAGATCGATGCCCGCTCGCAACTGAAATTTGCCGGGAAACGCCGCCCCCGGTCGTTGAGGTTAAAACACAGCATTTTGTCGCCTGCCATCATCTGGAAGAGGCTCGTGCCCGTAAGACGGAGGAACTATTCTCATGACGGAGAAATCCGCCTCAGTCCCGGTGCTTGAAGTGCATAATCTTGTGCGCCATTATCGCTTGCCGCGCGAAAGCCTCTTTGCTGAGCCCGGGCATGTCTATGCCCTGAACGGTGTCAGTTTCGAAATTCAAAAGGGAAAGAGCTTTGGTATCGTTGGGGAAAGCGGTTGCGGCAAGTCAACGCTGGCCCGCAACGTCATGGCCCTTGAAAACACGGATTCCGGATCTGTAAAGATACTCGGGAAGGAAGTTGTCGGCCTGAATTTCGACCAGCTTCGGCCTCTCCGTCGACATTTTCAAATGATATTTCAGGACCCCTACGGCTCGCTCGACCCGCATCACAATGTCGGACGGATTGTTGCCGAACCGCTTGCGGCACTTGGTGCCATGCCGAAGGCTGAAAAGGAACGGCGAGTTGCTGAAGTCCTGTTGTCGGTGGGCCTTAAAACGCAGGACGTGGACAAATACCCTCATGAATTTTCAGGCGGCCAGCGCCAGCGCATTGCCATCGCCCGTGCCCTGATCACCCACCCGGAACTCATTGTCGCGGACGAACCAGTTTCCGCCCTTGATGTCTCGGTTCAGGCCCAGGTGCTCAATCTCCTGAAGGACCTTCAGGAAGAGTTCGGCGTCACCTATATGTTCATCAGCCATGATCTCGCCGTGGTCGAGTATCTGTGCGACGAAGTTGCCGTCATGTATCTCGGGAAAATTGTGGAGAAAGGTCGAACGGACGATTTATTCCGCACACCTGCCCACCCCTACACCCGCATCTTACTAGATGCAGTACCCAAGCCCGGATCAGGCAAAAAGCGTGAACGCATTAAACTCAAGGGGAATGTAACCGGTCAGACCGAACAACGCATCGGCTGCTCATTTCAGGATCGCTGCCCGATGGCGCAGGATATTTGCCGTCGGGAGATGCCGCCACTTGTCGAAGTCAGGCCGAATCATAGTGCCGCCTGTCATTTTTCTGATGACATACAACGATTCTTCTAGAACGCAACAGGCAGAGAGCGATCGAATTTTTGTGGCACTCGGATTAAGCATTGCGAGATTTGTCCGATCTGCAGAATTTCTTTTCCGATTGAAGCAAGCAAAAACATGTCTTAAGCTCATTGGGAACCACTGATTAATCGCTGCTGGAACTCGCTATGGTATCGTTTCCAAGCTCGCAGGAAAACGCAATTGGCATACTGCTGGTGATTATTCATGTCGGCTTGGGACTATGGGCCATCGTGGGATTTATAGAGTTCTTCGCCTCACAGGTACCGTGGCCACCGCTCAGCAATCCCCTGTTCCCGCCAGCTATATTGTTACTGCAATGGACCCTCATCCTGACGGCGGCGCTCGTATTCGTTCCGGGATATCTTATGCAATGGCAGCTTTTGCCTTGGGCAATGGTGTTTGTTTATGCCGCCATGGCCGCCCTGTGCGCTGTTGAGACATTTGGCTTTTTGCAGAATGATAGCCGATTTATAGCCATGGCCGCTGAATATATTGCCTATTTGGCGATCATCTTCTTCCTGTTTCTAACCGCGACGGAGAGAGGATAGCGATTTATCGGAATTCGGGCATATATAGTCTATCCCGATCCGCAAGCAGTCTATTAAACAAAGAGCTAGTATGGTCTCCCGTCTTTTTGCGTGAAAAGCCATTTGCCATCCGGGCCCAGCACTGCTTTCAAGTCATCCTTTGGATAACTTCCTTCATCACCCGGGGTGCGATCGCCGACCTCCAAATAAAGCACTGCGGCCTTCGTCCGGTTGACAAGCTGATGGGCCGCACCTTTCGCCGGAAAACCCGCGCAATAGCCGGGCCCGAGCTTTACCTCCTCCGTCTCGGTCACCAGGGTTGGTGATCCTTCGAGAATATAGATGAACTCGTCCTGCTTGCTGTGGCGATGCAGCAAGGCTGATTCCCCGCCCGGTGCCAGCCGGGTCAGATTGACGCCAAAATTCTTAAGGCCAAAAACGTCCCCAAGCTGGCGCTTTTCACGTCCCTTCATACGGCTGAAAAAAGGCTCGGGATAATTTGACGGTTTAACGCGGGGCGCAACATCAACCGCCCGGACGGCAACCATGCCGACTGTTTTTCCTTTTGTCATGAGTCAGGGCTTTCTTCGTTGAGGGGCGGGCTACTGTTCCTCTTTAAAATCCAGAGCGGCGGAGTTCAGGCAATAGCGCAGTCCGGTCGGCTCCGGTCCGTCCGGGAATACATGGCCGAGATGACCATCACATTTATTGCAGATGACCTCGGTTCGACGCATGAAAAAGCTGCGATCCGTCTCTTCTCCGACCCTGGAAGGGTCAATTGGCTCCCAGAAACTGGGCCATCCGGTTCCGGAATCAAACTTGGTGTCTGATGAGAAAAGCGGCTCCCCGCAGCAGATGCAGTGATAGGTCCCGCTTTCCTTGTTATCATGATATTTGCCGGTGAAGGCTCTTTCCGTGCCTTTTTTGCGAGCAACATTGTATTGTTCGGGCGTCAGCTTTGCCCGCCATTCCTCATCGGTCTTTTTGATCTTCTCACTCATGACAAACTTTCCTGATCATCTATTCTATTGAACAGCGCGCCCGCTTTCACATATGGAAGATATGGCATCCGACGCCATTTCTCAATACTTGACGAATTCGCTCGCTTGATCGACAATACACTCAATGGGATGAATGGGAGACACAATGAGTGAGGTTGTAAGTTTCGACGATCACTATTTAACCCGATCTGCCAACACGAGGAGATCGGGACCTCAACAACCAGACGTATTTTTCAACCGCAACGAACTCAGCCAGATATTGCAAGTATACGGTCGCATGGTCGCCAAGGCGGAATGGCGTGATTACGCAATTGGTGAAACGAAAACTACCTGCATTTTTGCCATTTTTCACCGGACCGCAGATCGGCCGCTTTTCAGGATATACAAGGAGCCACGGCTTGCCACAAAGCAGGGCGCCTATTCCGTTATCAGCCAGAATGGGCGGATCCTAAAACGCGGAAAAACATTGGCCCAGGTCCTTAAAGTCTTCGACCGCAAACGGTTTCACATGATCGATGCGGACTGACACTCTCACGCAAGGTGAAAAGCTGACCTAGATCGGGATACCGAGCTTTCGATAGATAAAGCTCATAAGCCAGGCCGGTCCGATCAGCAGGAATTGAACGTCCTTGAAAAAGGACGGTTTCTTTCCTTCTATCTTGTGGCCGATAAACTGGAATATCCAGGCAACGACAAATGCTATGATCGCAAACTGCCAAAGGGAAAGCCCTGGTACCGGCATAGTTTCATAGGCGCCCACAAGACCGATACAGAGAATGGCAAACAGCACCATACCGATGGCCAGCGTCCAGGATAGAGCGGCGTAGTATATTACTGTGAGAAACAAAGCGATTGTCGCCCAGTTCAAATAGGGGATAGCGTTGAAGGCATCCGGAACAGGTATCGACCAGAATAGCGCGATGATCGTCCAGGCAATAATCGGAACGGCGATCCAGTGAATGAGCTTGTTCTGTTTGTTCTGATGGCTTGAACCATATTCGGTAAGCAGAGCAAAAATCTTCCTGTTGCCTCCTTTTCCAGCGAAATCCGGCCTAGCCATAACTATCCTCCCTGATCAGTTACGTTCCTTTGCTCGCGCAAGCAATCGAGCGTCCATTGCAACATCTTTACGGAAAGCAGCCCTTGCTTCAAGTCGCGGGAGTGCCGCGTCATAGTCGCCTGCATCTAACAAACTGATGAGCCAGGCTAGCTCAAACAAATCGCGCTGCGCATGGCTGCCGCCAATTTCCTGAAACCTCGGGCGCGCCGCCGACAACCATTTTACCGCCTCCTTGTGATTTCCATCGGCAATGGCAATAAAGCCGCGTGTCGCAGGGAGCGCCACTTCCGCCCATGCCTTGCGTGTAATATCAGGCGCCTCCCTCGCCATTCTCTCCATGCCCGCCACTAGCCGTTCAAGTGCTTCGTGATGGTGGCCCCGCGCCAACGCATAGCCATAATGCATGTCAAAAAAAGGCTGATCATTGATAAGGTGCCGATTGGCAACATATCCGCTTACATCTGCCCAGCGATTGCCAACATCGACGCCGAGCTGTTCCAATCGCCAGAGCAGCGAAATCGCGTTCACCTGGTCAAGACTATAGGTTTTATCGACGCCCCAAACCCTCTCATCATAGATTTCAAGCGGCGTCGTAAAATCCTCCTGCTCCAGAAAAAACAGGGACTGGTGCCACCAGTTATGGGTTATCATAAAACTATTGAGATCTTCCCATTCGTCAGAAAGATTCTGCATCCATTTGATCCCTTCTTCATGCCGTCCCTGCGTCAGCATGACATGGGCGACCGCATGATGAGCCCAGGGTTCCTTCCGCTGCATCTCTGTTGCGCGACGACCATCTTCCTCGGCGAGTTCAAGCTGGCTCGTTTGCTCCCGTCCAAACGCCCGCATGCCATAGGCATAGGCACAATCCTTGTGTCGCCCGATCACCTGATCGGCAATCCAGAGCATCGTCTGATCGTCTCCGGTATTGAAGTAGGAATTCTGGCCCAGTTTGGCGGCAAACAAGTCCCCCGGAAAGTCCATCACATGCTGACGGAGTTTTACGAGCTGGTCGCCTATCCTGTTGTTGAGCAAATCACCGACAGACGCAAGAAAAAGCTGCTCACGCTCCGTTCCCTTGTCCATGGCCCCTTTCGCCTTGGCATAGTATTTACTGGCAATATCAAGCCGATCCGGCGTTTCAAGCATCAGGCCAAGCAGTGTCGCATACCCTGCAGCAAGGGCGCATTCAGGGTCGTTATCTGCCGCCTCGAATATCGGGGCGAAATCGGTACCAAATCCGATATAGCTGTCCATAAACCGATTGATCATGTCAATCGTTTGATCGGACTGTGTGCTAACCGGGTTGCCAAACATGTCCTCGCGCATGGCGTTATGCCTCATTCAACAGGTCGAGCGGATAAATCGGCCGACGGACTTTTTCGTATCGCAGGAGGTTATTATCGGAAGTCGTTACGCCCTTGCCATCCAGTGTCAGGGTTGCCTTGCCAATCGGCGCAAAACCGGCACGATAATGGATTCGGCTTTTCAGGATCAGATATCGTTTATACTCAGGCTGGATTCCGACCGACGTAAAGACGCCGGTATCCCATGGCTCGTGGTGGTTGGAGACAATTACTATCTCCATATTCCCGGTATCAAGGACCGCCGTGGGGCCCATGAAGACTTTCACACCGGTATACATGGGACCACGGACAATCCACTCGCCGTTGGTGAGCGCTTTAACCGTACCAGTCAGGGTGAGCGGTTCGCCCACTTCCCCGATCGACGGCATGTCTGTCTTGCCGCCGAGCTTTAACGTGATTTGATTGCCAACACCCGCCTTTTGCATTTCCTGTACAGCCGCAGGGTCCCAGACGGCCGCAACAGCCACATCCTCAAGCCCCTGCCTCAAAACCTCCTCGATCACGGTCATCACATCCTGCGTCGCGCCGGAACCGCAGTTATCCGCATGATCAAGCAGAAGTATCGGCCCGTCCGTCATGGTCTTGGCTTTGGCAACCTGTTCTTCAAGTGGGGTATGCTTATAGATGAAATCCTCCTTCAACTCCCACGCCTTGGCGAGAATACGATCACGTATCTCATCCGCCTTCGTCTGATCGCCATCGGTGACGACAATGACTGAATTCCCCGCATCGCGTATATCGGCGAGTGCGAAGCCACCAAAGGCCGTTGCTGCCAACACGCCGGGCTCCTTCTCCGCCTCCCGGCACATCCGGATAAGGGTTGCCATGGGCTCATCGTCCGTTCCCTGATTCAAAGTCTGGCTCAGAAGCTGTGTATTGCCCCAGGACATCACCGGATTGACTTTACCTGCCATTGAATCCAGTAAAACCTGTCCGATCTGCGCGCCAACTTCATACATATCCACATGCGGGTATGTTTTATATCCGATAAGGGCGGTGCAGTTATTCATGATCTTGTCAGTGAGGTTGCAATGCAGATCAAGGGTGACGGCAATCGGCAAATCCGGGTCGATAGCGCGTATCATTTCAAGCAGCGTACCCTCGCCGTCATCCGTATGCGTCGCGACCATAGCGCCGTGGAGATCCAGCATCGCCGCGTCGACGCCGCTACGCACTGCTTCAAGAATGGGCTCCGCCATCCGATTGTACGCGTCTTCCGTCACCGGGCCGGACGGCATGGCTTCGGCCGCGACCGGTGTTACAATCTCCGCCCCGGCCGCGCGGGCAAGCGCCACATATGCGCCAAACGGCATCGCCGTACCCTCATAGGCCTTTAACGCATCTTCGCCAAGATGAGCGCCCCAATCCTGAAATCTTTTCCAGTCGGCGACGATTGGTGAAAAGGTGTTGGTTTCGTGTTTCATCATCGCAATGAGAATGCGCATCAGACGGTCCCTTTCTCGTTAATTTCGAGGGCTGTTTGCAGACAAACAAGTTTATCAGCTTGATGTTCACGCACAACAAAAAACCCGGCGCAAGGCCGGGTTTTCATTTTGGCAGTTTTCTCTACCTTAATTTCTGTTGCCGAGCAGGCTCAACATGAACATGAACAGGTTCAGGAAGTTGAGATACATGGAAACGGCCCCCATGATAGCGCCCTTTTCCAGCACTTCCTGACTGTGGCCATGATAATACTCAGACTTGATCCGCTGTGTATCAAAAGCCGTCAGGCCGGTAAAGATCAGGACGCCCAGCACCGATACGACGAAGTGCAGCATGGAGGATGCAAGGAAGATATTAACCACGGAGGCAATGATAATCCCGATCAGCCCCATAAAGAGGAAGCTGCCCATGCCTGTCAGATCACGCTTCGTCACATAACCATAAAGGCTGGCGGCGCCAAAGGTCGCCGATGTGATAAAGAAGACCCTGACTACGCTTTCGGCGGTGTAGACCTGAAAGATATAGGATATGGAGACACCGAAAGTCGCCACCATGATCCAGTAGAGAATTTTTGACGTGCTGGCGCTTGTCTTCATCATAGCGAACAGCAGGCCGAGCGGTGCGAGCATTACGACCCATTGCAACGGCGTACCGAACACGGCGTTATAAATCGCCGGCGTAGAAGCCGTCAGCGCAGCAGTAATACCACTAAGCGCGAGGCCGGATGCCATATAGTTGTAGACCTTCAGCATATAGCTGCGCAGGCCCTCATCAAGAACGGCCTGATCGCGTGTGCCTGTTCTTGCTGTATTATAGTTTGAAAAGTCTGTTGCCATCTATAATCCCTCTGAAGGAGTTTCACTCCAGATTGATATTGTATTTTTCTCGTTAATTTTCAAGGGAAATCGACGTTAGAAAGAGGGAATTACAAGAAACCCTCTAATACAAGATAGCCAACCTGATAACCTCCTGACGTATACCCGAAAGTGTGCACCTACATTATTTTTGCCTCAATTATTCCTTCAACTAGTCTAAATCGCAGCATCATACCGCCACAATGGAAGACCAAATTAACTTTCAGAACGTCGAGGGACGGTTTTAAAATCGGACCGGATGATCGTTCGGCAGCAAGCATCGGCAATCCGTAACTTGCCTGTCTAAAACCTAAAAGATGGAGCCTTTATTATGAGAAAACTTCTTATTTCTACCGCCGCCATTACATTTCTTGCTGCAGCGCCGGCATTGGCCGCTGCCCCTGAATTCCAGGCAATTGATACAGACGGCAATGGTGCAGTTTCATTTGAAGAACTCGTTATTGTAATGCCAGACACAACCAAGGACCAGTTCGCTGCAGCAGATATTGACCAGGACGGTGAATTGTCCAAGGAAGAATATACTGCGGCAGTAAAAAGCTAACGCTTTTTAATTGCGGCAGGATTACTCCTTCCCATTTCAGGCCACCAGAGAACGCTTCGGCACCTCTGGTGGTCTTTTTTTGTCCATTAGTCGGAACGCAAGACCGGGGCGACTTTTTCTCCCAGTGCCCGCCAGGATCCCAACAGGCCGAACAGTAAAGTCACCAGTACGCTTACAAGGATCGTCGCAACAATCGTGAACGGCAGGTTGATCCATTTGGCTTCCAGAATATCCGTAATGATCATATAGGCTGCGAACCAGCCTGTCGCCGCCGCGATAAGGGAGGTCACCAGACCAAGCAGTGTATATTCAAGGAGGAACGTCACGAATATATCTTTCCGTGTCGCACCGAGAACCTTCAGGATCACGGCGTCATAGACCCGCTTCCGATGTCCCGCCGCAAAGGCGCCCGCCAGCACAAGAACACCGGTTACAAGCGTGATCGACGAGATCGCCGATACCGCGGAGGATAACTGTTCCAGAATACGGCTGACCGTTTGTAACGCCTCCTTCATGCGGATAACAGATATATTGGCGAATTTATCTGTTATCGCGCGAAAGAGGTTATTCTCTGCTTCACCATCTGCCCGGGCTGTTGCCAGATGGGAATGCGGCGCACCCTGCAAACTGTGATGATCAAAGACAAGCACGAAATTGATCGCCATTGTCGTCCAGTCAATCTCCCGGAAATTGGCGATCTTCGCCACGATCTCCCGCCCCATGACGTTGATGGTCAATTCGTCACCGATAACAAGCTCCATGCCCTCAGCGATTTCGCGATCGATACTTACTAAAGGCGGGCCGCTGTAGTCTTCGGGCCACCAGTTTCCTTCCACAATCGTGGCGCCTTCCGGCGGTGTCGCGGAATAGGTGATGCCGCGATCGCCACGAAGCGCCCAGCGGGCCTCGGGCGCGACTTCTACATCTTCCGCCGGGACACCGGCAACATTCGTGATCCGGCCCCTCATATTCGGGACCTGCGTGACATCACTAACATTTTCCACCGATTCCGCTGTGTCGATAAAGTCGGCAAGCTGGTTGGATTGAATATCAATGAAGAAAAAGGCCGGGGCTTTTTCCGGTAATTGTTCCTGTACCTGCCGTGTGAGATTCCCCTCTATCAATGCGACGGTGACAAACAGGGTGAGCCCAAGCCCCATGGAGAGAATAACACTGTTTGTGGCCGCTCCTGGCCGATGAAGATTGGCCACGGCAAGCCGCAATGACGGAATTTTCGACCGCGGCATTTTTCGCGCCAAATATTGTACGCCATACCCCACAAGGATAAGGACCACAAAAATACCGATGATTGATCCAACAAACATAAAGGCAAACCAGGTCTCTTCACTCGTCACCACCGCAAGCGCCACAAGAACCGCGAAACAAAAGCCCAGAGCTGCCAGATAGATGGGTCGCGGTCGTCGGTGCGTTGAAACAACGTCCCGGAAAAGCGCCGCCGCCGGAGTTTCCCGTGCACGTGCCAATGGCCAGATGGTGAACAGCGTCGCCGTCAGGAGACCGTACGCGATTGCAAGAAGAAGCGGTCCGGCCTTGATCGTGATCTCCGGCGGGACCGGCAGCGTGCTCGCCAGAAATTGCGCAGCGAGAATAGAACCGCCAACGCCAAGAGCAAGCCCGATAAGGGAGCCGCCAATCGCGAGGAACAGCACTTGCAAATAATGGACGCGGAAAATAAAGCTGCTGCTCGCACCAAGACATTTCAGCGTGGCAATTGTTGCGATCTTGCCATCGAGATAGGCTCGTACTGCATTACCAACGCCCACGCCGCCAACGACAAGTGCCGTAAGTCCGACCAATGTCAGGAAAAGGGCAACCCGATCAACAAAGCGTTTGATGCCGGGCGCGCCATTGGATGCATCCCGTATTCGCCATCCGGCATCCGGAAAGGCGGTTTTGACATTTTCATAAAATTCGGGGACGGAGATGGCGGGGTCGAGGCCAATGCGGTAGTGGTATCGAATTAGGCTTCCCGGCTGGACAAGGCCGGTTTCATTCAGAGCTGCGGTAGAAACAATGGTCCGGGGACCAAGGGCCATCCCTTGCGCGGCCTTGTCCGGTTCCGCCATGATAATACCGCGCACCTCGACATTAATTTCACCGAGGCGGATCTGACTACCGAGAGAGAGATCAAGCCGTTCACTCAAGCTTCTCTCGACAAGGGCGCCATAAATGCCGTTCCTTTTCGCCAACAGTTCAGTAGGGTTTTCAGTTCCCGATATAGATGAAAGCGTAAGTTCCCCAAATAGCGGATAGGCATTGTCGATGGCTTTCAGTTCGGAAAGCGTTCTTTTATCACTGTCAATTGCCCGGACCATGGCACGCAAGGTCTGCACTTCGGAGACGCGCCCCTGATCCTCTATCCAGCGCCGCTCGTCCTCCTCTGCTTCGCGATGGGTCAGGCGGATATCGATATCCCCGCCCAGAATAACCTGTCCATTCGCCTTGAGGCCAGTCGTTATGGAACTGGAGAGCGTGCCAACACCTGCAATCGCCGCAACCCCGAGAATGAGACAGGCAAGAAATATGCGAAAGCCTTTAAGGCTGCCCCGCAAATCACGCCGGGCGAACTTCATGGCAAGCGATAGTGATTCCGGATTATTGCCTCTACTCACCGGCTAACGCCTCTTCACGCGAAGTCTCCGTTGAAACAACACGCCCATCTTCAAGGCGCACCTGATGATTGCACTTCTTTGCCAGGGCATCATCATGGGTTATGAGGACCATGGTTGTTCCTTCTTCTTCGTGAAGTCGGAACATCAGATCAACAATGACGTCTCCGGTTTTTCCATCAAGGTTCCCCGTTGGCTCATCCGCGAGCAGGATTTTGGGATTAGTGGATAACGCCCGGGCGAGCGCAACACGCTGCTGCTCCCCACCGGAAAGCTGCGCCGGATAGTGAGTCGCCCGGTCCGCCAGCCCAACCGCCTCCAGCCTTGCTGCAGCCAGCGCGAAAGCCTCTTTCTCACCGGCAAGCTCCAGCGGTATGGCCACATTTTCAAGCGCCGTCATCGTCGGAATCAAATGAAAGGACTGGAAGACAATCCCGATATTCTCTCGTCGAAATCGCGCCAATGCGTCTTCCCCCATCGTCTCAAGCTTTTTACCTGCAATACTGACGGATCCCGCACTCGGCACTTCCAGACCGGCCATTATCGACATCAACGTAGACTTGCCCGAGCCTGACGGACCGACTATTCCAACCGCTTCCCCTTGCTGTACAGTCAAGTCTATACCACGTAATATATTGACGGGACCGGCAGCCGACTTAAGTGTGAGGTGAATATCTTTCAGGCTGATGATAGGTTCTTGAGGCAAGGCAGTTCCAATGCAGAAAACAACTGAACGTAAGACTGTGATATGGCAGGTATAGGATGAAATTCAATATTATAGCTCTGATTTTTGCGGTTTTTTGCGTTGCTTCCACCGTGCAATCCGAAGAGGCCCGGCGAATTGTCGTCATTGGTGACAGTCTGACCGCGGGCTATGGACTGCCGACCGGGGAGGATTTCGTTACACAACTTGAAACCGCCCTGCGGGACAAAGGATATGATGTCAAAATCGATAATGCGGGCGTGTCCGGCGATACCTCCGCCGGCGGATTGCAGCGATTGGACTGGGCAATTGGAGACGGAGCGGATTTTATTATCCTGGAACTAGGCGCCAATGACGCCCTTCGGGGAATCGACCCCGAAGAAACCCGAAATAACCTGAGCCTGATTATCGAGGCTATTCAGGACCGGGGAATCCCTGTCTTACTCGCTGGAATGAAGGCGCCACCCAGCATGGGCTCAGAATATACCAGCGTATTCGACCAGATTTTCCCCGACCTTGCCAGCAAGTATAAAACCGGTTATTACCCCTTTTTTCTGGATGGTGTTGCGGCAGACTCAACACTGAACCAGGAGGATTATATTCATCCAAACGCTGAAGGCGTGAAGGTTATTGTAAGCAACATTTTGCCATATGTAACGGCATTTATTGATCAATAAAGCCAATTTAAATTCGCTGCAAAAAGGACAGTTCAATGCGTCTCTTTGTTGCCATCGACCTCCCGCCTGAAATCAAGGAAAATATCGGTTATTTGCGCGGCGGTATCCCGGATGCCAGATGGATCGCATCGGAAAACTCCCATGTTACGCTTGCCTTCATCGGCGAAGTGCAAAGCCCGATGATGATGGATATTTCCCTTGCGCTTGGACGGATCAGATGCCCGGCCTTTGATCTTGATATCGAAGGAGTCGGGGTTTTTGGCAGTAACAAACGCCCGCGCATTCTCTGGGCAGGTGTTCGTCCGACCCCTGCTATTAACCTATTGCACCAGAAGATTGTCACCGCGATTGAATCGGTTGGTGCCCAGGTCGATGACCGGCGTTTTCGCCCTCACATTACTCTCGCGCGCGTGCATAATTCGCCTTATGAAAAAGTACGCCATTTCCTGACCGATCACGCGCTTTTCCGGACGAACACGGTAGAGGTCAACAGTTTCACACTCTTTTCAAGCCATCTCGCCTCTTCCGCCGCCATATATCAGGAGGAGGTCAGCTTCGATCTGATGTCCCCGGTCCCGTCATAAACACATCATAACGGGTGGATTTGCCCATGATCTGATAGGATGGCTCCCGAAGACCCTGAAGGGATGCCGCGCGGCGCGGCCATTTCAGGACAACCCGCTTTGTCGCAACGGAAAGCGCGGTCTTTAACAATTCAAAGCTGTCCGGATCTGTACCGACAAGCGCCCGGAGCTGCCTCATTTCACTTTTAACGAGGGCTGATTTGCCACGCGGCGGGTGCATGGGGTCAATCAGCACCGTTTCCGGCTGTAACTCGGGCAACAAGTCGCGAGCATCCCCTTTCACCAACTTCATCCGTGCTAAAATTTCTGCATGAACATCGCTTTCCTTTGCGGCGCGGATCATC
>JBBDJF010000022.1:0-40750 GCA_040880045.1 Sneathiella sp. | reverse complement strand
TATTCTCCGCCTCCTCATTGGTCGTAAATGGCGTGCGCCCTTCAAGCGGAGTAAGACGGCTAAGCGCTGTGTTGATATTAATTGATTTTGCCAACGTCACTTCCCCTTCCAAGGTAACTCAACGACATCTTGACGTGGAATGTCCCTTGGGTTCTATTAGTGGAATATTATTACCCCTATTGAAGCCGACTTTAAGAAAAATTAGGGATTTATGGTTAAATTCTTTTAAAAGTAACATAGTTAATCGCAAAACAGAGTTAAATTTGATCAGATGTCGAAATACTACAATTTCAGAAATCTGGATATTATTTTTGTTGACGACAACAAAAATATGCACACCTTGTTGAAGAGCCTCTTGCTCGCGATGAATGTTGTTAATTCGAGGGGCAGCTTTACGGCGGAAGAGTGTTTCAGGCAAATGTTGGAAGACGCTCCGGATATTGTCATTACCGACATGTCGCTCAATCCCAAAAACGGTATTGATCTTATTCGGCGTATCCGCCAGGGAGAAAAAGGTGTTGATCGCTACACACCCATCCTTGTTTTGTCAGGGCAAACGAACTTGAAACATGTGATTTCCGCGCGGGATGCCGGGGCAACGGAATTTCTGGCAAAGCCAGTCTCGGTAGGGTCCCTGCATGACCGGCTGGTCTGGATGATCGAAAATCCGCGCCCTTTTATCAAGGCCTCCACCTACATTGGTCCGGATCGGCGGCGGGCCATGCGCGGATATGAAGGCATGGAGCGGCGGCAATAATATGATAAACGTTAAGGCAACCGGCGAATTTTATAAACGAAAAGGTGCCCAATGACAAAAATTGTCAAGATGGAGGGGTATGAAATTCATCACCCGGCGTCCGATTTGAAACGCAAGGCAAGCACGGGCGAGGGGATTTCGTTAAAAGAAATTGAAAAGCGCATGGCAAAAAAAATGGTCGCTCTGGAGGCGGAGTTCCTCAAAGGGGTTCCCCCTGTAATTGAGGCGATCGAGAGCGCATTGGGCCGTCTCGAAAAAGGAAAAAGGGCGAACGGCGATCAGGAGGAGATATTCCGGCAGGGGCACGATTTGAAGGGCATGGGCGGCTCCTTCGGATATCCGATTATGGGGACTATTGGTTCCGGTATCTGTGAATTGTCCCGTAAAGAGATTGAGACAAAGGATTTAATGCTACCTCTTATCCGGGTTCATCTCGATCTGTTGATTTACGTAAACGCAAACCGCATCAAGGATGACACAGACCCGAAAGCCGCCCCGATCCTTGCGGCATTGGCTAACGCCACGCCGAAATAGGCTTTATCTACCCAGGATTTCAGTCCCTGGCCGGATACCCGGCCTTTGCAAGGACTTCGGTAATTTCCGTCAGGATTGCCGGATCATCAATAGTCGCCGGCGGATTATATGGCTCCCCATCGGCGATTTTCCGCATGACAGCGCGCAGGATTTTGCCGGAGCGTGTCTTGGGAAGACGCTTTACCACTAGAGCAATTTTAAAGGCGGCAACCGGACCGATTTTCTCCCGAACCAGGGCGATAAGCTCTTTCTGTATTTCCTCTTCGGGACGGTTTACCCCCGCATTCAGGACAACGAAGCCCACCGGCACCTGTCCTTTTAGTTTGTCCTGAATGCCCATGACGGCACTTTCAGCAACATCGCGATGACCGGCCAGCACTTCCTCCATTCCGCCGGTGGAAAGACGGTGGCCCGCGACATTGATAATATCATCCGTGCGCGCCATAATGAACAGGTAGCCATCTTCATCAATATAACCCGCATCACCGGTTTTATAGTAGCCCGGGATATCCGCCATATAGGAACGAACATACCCTTCATCATTCTGCCAAAGCGTTGGCAGCGATCCGGGCGGTAACGGCAATTTCACCGCGATCACACCAATGTCGCCACGCGCCATCTCGGCCTTGCTATTCCGCTCGTCTATGATCCGGATATCATAACCCGGCACCGGAAGCGTCGGACTGCCAAGCTTGACCGGTTTCATCCCGTAGCCCATGCAATTTGCGCCAATGGCCCAGCCTGTTTCCGTCTGCCACCAGTGGTCAATGACGGGAACCTTAAGCTGGTCCTGTGCCCAGATGATTGTATCTGGATCAGCTCGCTCACCCGCAAGAAACAACGTCACGAAATTGCTGAAATCATAATTCGCGATCAATTTGCCTTCCGGGTCTTGCTGACGAATGGCGCGAAAAGCCGTCGGCGCCGTGAAGAGGGCCTTGACTTTATGATCCTGTATGACCCGCCAGAAAACCCCTGCATCGGGTGTGCCGACAGGCTTCCCTTCATACAGGATCGTGGTGCAGCCATGCAGGAGCGGCGCATAGACGATGTAGGAATGACCTACGACCCAACCAACATCAGACGCTGCCCAGAATACCTCTCCGGGATTGATATCATAGACATACTTCATCGACCAGCGGAGCGCGACCGCATGACCGCCATTATCGCGAACCACTCCCTTGGGAACACCCGTCGTACCGGAGGTATAGAGAATATAGAGGGGGTCGGTCGCAGCAACGGGCACACAAGGCGCCGGCTCCGCCGCCTCGACGAGCGCCTGCCAGTCGCAATCCCGTTCCGCCTGCAACTCCGCTTCGCATTCAGGGCGTTGCAGGACGATACAGCTTGTCGGTTTATGAGTGGAAAGATTGATTGCGTCGTCAATCAGGGGCTTATAGGCAATAGTCCGCCCCGGCTCCAACCCGCAAGAAGCCGCAACGATCGCCACAGGTTTGGCATCATCAATCCGTGTCGCCAGCTCCTTGGGCGCAAATCCGCCAAAAACGACGGAATGGATGGCACCGATGCGGGCACATGCCAGCATGGCAACCGCCGCCTCCGGCACCATCGGCATATAGATCAGGACCCGGTCGCCTTTCCTGATACCGCGAGAGGCGAGTGCCCCGGCGAAACGGGCAACGATGTCCGTAAACTCCCGATAGGTGAACTTGACGACCTGCCCGGTCATCGGGCTGTCATAGATAAGCGCGTCCTGATCGCCGCGACCGGCCTCGACATGCCGGTCGAGACAATTATAACAGGTGTTCATCTCCGCGCCTTCGAACCAGCGATAAAAAGGCGGGTTGTCTGAATTCAGAACGCGATCCCAGGGTTTGCTCCAGCTGATGCCTTCAGCGGCCTTGGCCCAGAATGCTTCCGGGTCTTGCAACGATTGCTGATAATCCTGTTCATAGCTGGGCATTTTGTCCCGCCTCCCTGACTGTTTTTATTTGATCCTAGAAAAGCAACGCCCGGACCCTAATGTCAACAGAAACTGGCGGGACAAAATGCCACATTCCAAGCTTCCGAGTACAAAAAAGAAACCCGCTGGTGCTTGTCCTGCGGGTTTCTTTAGAAATATAGTGAACGTCAATCGCGAGAGGATGACTTAAAAATCTCATTAAGGTCTTGGGAGGAGGCAGACTTTTCGCCGTCCTCCTCCTTTTTCCTTGCCGATGATTTACCGAAGACCGCCTCTGCTTCCGCTCGCGGATCATAGGCCTCTTCCTTCTCGACTCGCTGCTTTTTCAGCTCATACGGCGTGAGGGGTACAGCCGCAGCCTCCGCAGCGACAGCGGCGGCCACCTCCTCCATCAGCTTGCCGCGATCTTCATCTTTACGGCGATGGGCGGATTTTTGCACAGCTTCATCAAGTTCCAACTGGGTACAAATGCCGAGGCTGACTGGATCCCTTGGCCGGATATTCTGCGCATTCCAATGAGTGCGGTCACGTACGGCGTTGATCGTGGTTTTTGTTGTGCCGACCAGTTTTGATATCTGCGCGTCCGTCAATTCCGGATGGAACTTCACCAACCAGGAAATAGCATCCGGACGATCTCCGCGACGGGATACCGGCGTATAGCGACCACCGCGCCGGCGTGGTTGTGGGACGTCGCCAGCGGGCTTGCTGATATCGAGCCGTGCTGCCGGGTCTTCCTGACACCGGTTAATCTCTTCCATTGTCAGCTGTCCATTGGTTACCGGGTCCAGCCCGACGATACCAACCGCAACCTCACCATCGGCAATTCCCTGAACTTCCAGGGAATGAAGGCCGCAAAAATCCGCGATCTGCGTAAACGACAAAGACGTGTTATCAATCAGCCAAACGGCCGTCGCCTTTGGCAGTAGGGGCGTTACCATAAAGTCTCCTTTTTCGGGCCTCTATATAGACAATCAAGCCCAAATTTGATTCTTGTATGTATATGGCGAAAAAAGGCCCTAAAGTCCACACCTAAACCGTCAAAACGATTTTCCCGATGTGAGCGGAATCATCAATACGGTGATGGGCCGCCGCCGCCTCCGACAGGGGAAAAGTGCTATCCATTACCGGCTTTACCGTTCCTGCTGATAATAGCGGCCATACTTTTGCTTCCAGCCGTGCCCCGATGTCGGCTTTTGCCTGTACAGACTGGGGACGCAGCGTTGATCCCGTGATCGTCAGGCGCTTCAACATCATGGCCGCAAAATTGACTTTTACCTCTGCACCGCCAAGAAAAGCGATATAAACCAGCCGCCCCTCGACAGCCAGCGCCGAGATATTACGCTGGATATAATCGCCTCCAACCATGTCCAGGATAAGGTTGACACCCTTACCATCGGTCAGTTCCTTGACGACCTCAACGAAATCCTCGGTGCGATAATTGATGCCCCTCTCCGCACCGAGTTTTTCAACGGCGCGGCACTTCTCGTCTGTCGAAGCCGTGGTGAAAACCCGCGCGCCAAATGCCCTGGCAAGCTGGATCGCAGTCGTTCCGATACCGCTTGCCCCGCCATGTACAAGAAATGATTCACCTCCGGTCAGGCGACCCCGGTCAAACACATTTGTCCAGACAGTGAAGAAGGTCTCCGGGAGGGCCGCTGCCTGAATGAGATCGAAACCTTTCGGGATATCAAGGCATTGAGCCTCCGGCGCGACGCAATATTCCGCATAACCGCCACCGGCAACGAGCGCGCAAAGCTGATCCCCGACTTTATATTTGGTAACACCCGCCCCCGCCGCAGCAACGGTTCCCGATACTTCAAGCCCCGGGATGTCCGACGCCCCTGGCGGCGGCGCATAGCCACCCTTCCGCTGCAATACGTCCGGCCTGTTTACACCAGCCGCCGCGACCTTGATCAATACTTCGTCATGGCCCGGCTCCGGGACCGGGCGTGTGGCGGGCACGAGTCCTTCCGGTCCCCCAAACTCCTTGATTTCGATCGCTGTCATTGTCCTGGGCAGGGTTGTCATATTATTCTCCATGCATTTTAATCCGTCATTTGCAAAAGCGCAGACAGCATTGGCAAGTTTAATATTCTGAATGTAATTACGGCATAGCATATTGAGGAAATGAGCGATGACAAGTGATGATGATGATAAACCCGTCATAGGGCATAATCCGGTAAATTTTGACACCATGTCAATCACCGACCTTGAGGATTATATCGTCGCGTTGACTGCGGAAATTGAAAAAACGAAGGCGGTCATTGCGAAAAAACAGGCAGCACAAAATGCGGCAGCCGGCTTCTTCAAGAATTAACGAGCCTCTACCCTGCCAAACAGCGAATCATGGGGTTTTTATTTTTAGAAAAGTGGCGAAATAGTAAAAATCTTTATATTCGTTAATTGTAATTTAATATTTGATCTCTATGTTCAATGCTGCAGGCCAACTTGGACTGCAATTGACTGGAATCCCAATTCCAGTCTTTATGACGCCTCCCTGTTGACTTGGGCCGCCTTCTTCAAGGCGGCTCTTTTTTTTGCACTGCACCTAAATTTTACCCTGTCATCGTTTCATATATCTGTAATATAGCCTCTTGACTCTTGTAAGAAATCAGAGTTTTAATGCGCTTCATCAGAAGCAAGTCTGACAGGTTGAGGCAAAAAAAGAGGGGGCGCCTGATGTGGCAGCCCCCTCAATAATTTCCAGCTTTCCCGGATACTTACAGATGCCCGATACGCGGCGGTCCACCCTTGGATGCCTGACTGGGGCCGAACGCCTTATCGAGGATACTTGTGCTCTCCTCCGCCAGTAAAATCGCGTCCGTCAAGAAATTGAGAATTCGCATATTGTTGGCAAGGACGGCCTTCGCCTCGACCCGTTGATCATCGGTGATCAATGAACAGCGTTCGAGGATATCTTTACGCAACACGCCAAGCACTTCTTCCAGCTTTTTACCCGCCGGATTATTCTCAGTTACCAAATAATGGGTCACATTCATGCCCTCCTTACCAGAAATCTAACGCTACACTAGCGCATTCTTGGTTAAATTTTTGATAACCCCGGCAGTTTTAAAGAAACGTCATAAATTCCGCGCACGCTCCCGCAGGACAAACTTCTGTACCTTTCCTGTGGAGGTTTTCGGCAATTCTTCAAAGACGACCGTCTTCGGGCATTTATAGTGGGCCATATTGTCCCGGCAGAACTGAATTAATTCCGCTTCCGTCGCTGATTTGCCCCCTCGTAGCATAACAAATGCACAGGGAGTTTCGCCCCATTTTTCATCCGGGCGGGCGACGACGGCAACCTCCAGCACTGCGGGGTGCTTGTAGAGGATGCCTTCCACCTCAATCGTCGAAATATTCTCCCCGCCTGAAATGATAATGTCCTTTGACCGATCACGAAGCTCCACATAACCATCTTCATGGACAACACCAAGGTCGCCGGAATGGAACCAGCCATCCTTGAAAGACGCCTTTGTGGTTTTCGCGTTCTTCAGATAACCCTTCATGATCAGGTTGCCGCGCAGCATCACCTCACCCATCGTATTGCCATCCGCAGCGACGGGGGTCATGGTTTCGGGGTCCATCACCTCAAGACCAGCCAACGCGTGATAGCGCACGCCCTGCCGGGCTTTGAGCGCCGCTCGATCTTCGACCGGCTTATCATCCCAATCTGCATTCCAGTCACAAAGAACCGCGGGACCATAGGTTTCGGTCAGACCATAAACATGGGTGACATCAAATCCCATTTCATCCATCTCCGCGAGAACGGTCGCGGGCGGCGGGGCGGCGGCCACCATGAATTTCACGCCCTTCGGCGCTTTCGCCTTGTCTTCGGCCGGAGCGTTGATCAGCATGGACAGAATGATAGGCGCCCCGCACATGTGATCGACCTTGCACCTCTGCAGCTCGTTGTAAATGGCTGTGGCCTCAACCTTGCGCAGGCAGACATGAGTGCCGCCAACTGCCGTCAATGTCCAGGGAAAACACCACCCATTGCAGTGAAACATCGGCAGGGTCCAGAGATAGACCGGATGCTTGGGCAGGCTCCAGGAAACCGCGTTCCCCATGGCGGACAGATAGGCGCCGCGATGATGATAGACGACGCCTTTCGGATCCCCCGTTGTGCCGGAAGTGTAGTTCAGGGAAATCGCAGACCATTCATCGTCCGGCCCCTGCCATTCAAAATCAGGATCCCCGCTCGCAAGGAAGGCCTCATACTCCATTTCTCCGATCAGTTCGCCGCTTTCAGCGAGCGTATCATCAATATCAATAACAATTGGCTTCACCGTCGCCAGTGATAGCGCTTCATTGATAAGGGGAGAGAATTCCCGGTCTGTCAGCAGCAACTTGCACTCACCATGATCCAGAATAAAGGCCAGCGCCGCCGCATCCAGACGAGTGTTGAGCGCGTTAAGCACCGCACCTGTCATCGGTACTCCGTAATGCGCCTCAAGGACGGCCGGGATATTTGGGGCCATGATCGATACCGTATCACCGGCACCCAGTCCCCGTGCCTTCAGCGCGCCCGCCAATTGCCGGGCGCGGGAATAGAATTCTTTATAATTGTAACTGAGCTCCCCATGAATTATCGCCGTTTTCTCCGGGTAAACCTCTGCTGATCGTTGGAGGAAAGTGAGTGGCGTTAAAGGTTCATAATTCGCGGGGTTACTGTCGAGGTCGGTCTGATACGGATTCTTAGTCAAAAGAGTCTCCCAATCTTTCTCAAAAAACTATCCAGCTTTAAACGGCGCTCTTATCCCGAGGCTTTTCCGGTGCCGTCACGGCCATCATTGAGATAGACCGGCACACCGGGCAGGAATTTTGAAACCCGGATACCCAGCGATGTTTTCACATGCTCCACATTCGGGGCGCCGGTCAATTCGTGGGTCAGGAAATGCTGGTAAGTGTCCCAGTCTTTCGCAACGACCTTCAAAATGAAATCATTCTCGCCAGCGAGCATGTAGCATTCCCGCACCAGCGGCCAGCTTTGCACCAGGTTTTCAAAGGCGGAAAGATCGGTCTCTGCCTGACTTTGCAGCCCAACCAGCGCGAAAACGGTAACCCCGAAGCCAAGATGTTCGGAATTCAGCTGTGCATAATACCCCTCAATATATCCTGCTTCTTCAAGAGCGCGAACCCGCCTCAGGCACGGAGGGGCGGATATGCCGGCATTCTTCGCCAGCTCAACATTTGTGATACGCCCGTCTGCCTGCAGGTCGTGCAGGATACGGCGATCGATTTCGTCCAGCTTTACGCGTTGCATTTATTTCCTCCGCATGTTTGTTACGCGCAATATTATTACAATATTTGCATTACGCCAAGCTATAGAAGCAGGGACTATGCCAAAAGAGTAAGAAAATTACGCGACCGATCATTAAATCACTTGACCCATGCCGGAACCGCAGCCTATGCCAGAAAAATGAATGCGGATGCAAGAAAAGATCAGATGTCATGCTGGATCGTCACCGATGGCAGTGCGGGCATGGAAACTCAGGGAATCGGCTTGGCGGAGGCGCTGGGCTTTGAGTTTGAAGTAAAAAGAATAGTCACAAAGGCGCCGTGGCGATGGCTCCCGCCGCAGCTCTGGATCAACCCCCTTGCCCGTCTCGACAAAACCGGTGATTTACTCCTTCCGCCCTGGCCTGACGTCCTGATCACCTGCGGCCGGCGGTCGATTCCGTTGAGTCTGGCAATTAAAAAGGCAAATGGCGATAAAACATTCACAATCCATATTCAGACGCCAAATTGTGACGCCGCCAAATTTGATCTCGTTATTGTGCCTGAGCATGATAAATTACGCGGTAGCAATGTGCTGGTATGCGAAGGCTCTCTCGGCCGGATAACCCCGGAAAAACTTCATGCGGCTGGCGAAAGGTTTCGCGAGACTGTCGCCCATCTGCCCTCTCCGCTGGTTACGGTCCTGATCGGGGGAAGCAATCGATGTTATGACATGAACGAGGATGTCATGCGGGACCTTGCCGCAAAGCTGGAAACCATTCACAGGGAGACAGGATGCAGTTTTCTGGTGACGACTTCCCGCCGAACCGGCGCGGAAAACGAGCGCATCCTGAATTCAGCTCTGAATAACGTTTCACACCAGCTTTGGACGGGAGAAGGCGAGAACCCGTATTTTGGGTATCTGGCGCTCGCCGATGCGCTGATTGTGACCGGCGATTCTGTCAACATGGTCTGTGAAGCCTGCGCGCTGGGTAAACCTGTGCATATTTTTGAATTACCGGGCGGGAATGCCAAGTTCAATTATTTTCATCAGCGTATGCGCGATCAGGGCTATACACGACCCTTCAAAGGCCGTTTGGAGCAATGGAGCTATCCGCCACTCCTTGAAACCCAGAAGGTTGCCGCCAAAGTCAAAGAAATTCTGGAAGCACGTCCCAAGTGACCTTAAGGCATCAGGCTATGTGACCATCGCTGCAAAGTTGCGCGCGCCCCTTGCATGGCTTCGTCGCACGTTATAAATACTTTTTATACTTCTTAAAAGCACGACAATCTGATCCCGGAGTTCGGCATGGCGGATATTCATCACACTGACGTTCTAATCATCGGCTCCGGCCCGGCTGGGGATACGGCGGCTATATATGCGGCGCGCGCCTCGCTCGACCCGATCCTCGTGCATGGACTACAGCCTGGCGGCCAGCTGACAATTACGACCGATGTCGAGAATTATCCGGGCTTCGCCGAACCCATACAGGGCCCGTGGCTGATGGAGCAGATGGAAGCCCAGGCCCGCAATGTCGGCACACGCATTTTCAACGACTACATCGTCAATCTGGATATCAGCCAGCGTCCCTTTGTTGCCACGGCCGATTCAGGCACAAAGTATATCGCGCAATCCATCGTGATCGCGACCGGGGCGGCCGCAAAATGGCTTGGCTTGCCATCTGAGCAGAAATATATGGGCTTTGGCGTTTCCGCCTGCGCTACCTGCGACGGCTTTTTCTATCGCGGGAAAGAGGTAATGGTAATTGGTGGCGGCAATACCGCAGTGGAAGAGGCAATTTACCTCACCAACCATGCGGACAAGGTGACGCTGGTACACCGCCGGGACGAACTTCGGGCCGAGAAAATCCTGGTCAACCGATTGATGAAGAATCCGAAAATCGAGATCATATGGGACCATGTGCTTGAAGAAGTAATCGGTCAGGATGATCCGTTTGGCGTTACCGGTGCACGTCTGCGCCATGCAAAGACAGGAGAAATGCAGGAAGTTTCCGTGCATGGTGTCTTTATCGCCATCGGTCACACACCGAATACGGAGCTCGTCAAGGGAAAGCTCGACATGGATAGCGAAGGCTATCTGATTACGGCGCCGGATTCCACGGCAACAAACATTCCCGGCATCTTCGCGTGCGGCGATGTCCAGGATAAGATCTACCGTCAGGCGGTCACGGCGGCGGGGACCGGCTGTATGGCCGCACTCGAAGCCGAGAAATATATCGCAGAAAACGAAAGCGCATCGGCCGAAGCCGCCGAATAGGGAGAGGACGCGGATTTTGACGGCTTTGTCAAGACTCCGCGGCAGACAAAAACATGGATTGGGATAAGTTACGCATATTTCATGCGGTCGCTAAAGCCGGCAGCTTCACACGCGCCGGTGAAACTCTGCATCTCAGTCAATCCGCCATCAGCCGCCAGATCAGCGCCCTAGAAGAAAGCCTGCAGGTTGCCCTCTTCCACCGTCACGCCCGCGGTCTGCTGCTGACCGAGCAGGGAGAGTTACTTTTTCAAACCGCCCATGAGGTCTTTGCCAAGCTGGCAATGACGGAAGCCCAATTGATGGACGCACATGAACGTCCCTCGGGCGAGCTTCGGGTAACCGCAACCGTTGGTTTGGGCGCCAACTGGCTTACGCCGCGTATTCGGGAATTTGTCGAACTATATCCGGATATCACCGTCAATCTCATTCTTGCGGATCGGGAGCTCGACCTCGGTATGCGTGAGGCCGATATCGCCATTCGTTTGCGTGCACCGGTACAGCCTGACCTCATTCAGCGCAAGTTGATGACAGTCAACCATCATGTCTATGCGTCTCCGGATTACCTCATGAAACACGGCACGCCCGTCTGCCTGGAGGATATTATTGACAGTAATCTCATCAGCTATGGCGATGAGGCGCCGTCCAATATATCCAATGTCAATTGGCTGGTGCATGAGCTTGCAAAGATCGGGCGGGCAAAAGAACCGATATTCAAGGTCAATAATGTCTATGGCCTTCTGCTGGCCGTCCAAAGCGGGCTCGGGATAGCGAGCCTGCCGGACTATATCGTAGACGGGCATACGAATGTCATTCGTATCCTGCCCGAGGTTGGCGGGCCGACCTTCGATTCCTACTACGTCTATCCCGAAGAATTGCGCAAGTCCAAGAGAGTGACCATTTTCCGGGATTTCCTTATCCAGAAGGTCGCCGAATACTCTTTTTAGGGCCGCCGCACGCAGCCATGCACGACAAGCATATTAGCCTTGACGAAATTGAACTTTTCCAGGGGTCAATATTTTTATAGAAAGAGGGCGAACGATGTTGCATCGCAATAAGCGTTCTCATGAAAGTCTCTGATTTTTGTGATATTGCAAAATTTCCTCCCTGATTTTTGCAATCCTATGTCTTCATGACATATACCTCCCTGTTAGACTAAACCGGCCTCTTCATTGAGGCCGGTCTTTTTTTTGGCCGTATTATCACGCTAAATTCTAAGAATCTGATAAACAGGCTGCAAGAGTCAGTTTTAAGCTATGCGCTTTATGCATATGTGCACTGCAATATTATTGATGGAAATAACGGCTATCATTAGCTATTTATACAGCATGGATGTTGCGTTGCAGCATTCAGAATATCAGCTCCCTGCTGATATCGATTACATGTATTCCTCCCAATCACATGTAATCTGTATTGTCGAAAGGCAATACCTCCCTGTTAGACTAAGCCGGCCTCTTAATTGAGGCCGGTCTTTTTTTGCATGACGTGACGGCATGGCTGATATGCTTAATTGCGCATTCAAAACCGTCAAAGAAACCCAATATGATTGAGGAGTGGTGATGAAGTAAGCACCACTTTCTTGCCTGAGCATTCCGGCGTGAAACAAGTGGATCCCTCCCTATCTGCTTGTTTCTCGCATCTTTTTTTAGATGCACCTCCCTGTCAAACTTGCCGGCCATTCATTTGGTCGGCATTTTTGTATGTCAGGCTTTATTAGTCATGGTGATGACCGATAGGACCTTCCTTGAACAGATAATCCTTCAACTCGTTATCGAAGGTCGAATCCCGGCGGCGAATCCATTCCAGCACCATCGCGGCATGTTCTTTTTCCTCATCGCGATTATGTGCAAGGATCTCCTTTAGTTCCTGATCCTTGCAGGCATCAACCCGCTGATTATACCAGTCAACGGCTTCAAGCTCTTCCATCAGAGACGTGATTGCCCGATGCATATCCCGAGTTTCATCAGAAAGTTCCTCGATTGGCTCATGGTATCCTTCGTTAGCCATTTGGTGTCGCCCTCCTTGGCGTATTGGAATAGTTCCAGTTTACTATCTTTAAATAGATAGCAGAAGCTGAAGCATTCGCAACCCGCCGCGACGAAAATATAAAATACCTTACATAAAGAGCTTCTCGCCCTTCATATCTTTATACAGGTCGGCCACATACTCCCCGTAGCCATTATAGATCATCGTCGGGATCCGATCCCCGGTGCCGATATCGCGCTCGGTCGCCTGTGACCAACGTGGATGAGGTACTTCCGGGTTTACGTTCGCCCAAAAGCCATACTCCTCCTTCGCGAGAGATTCCCAGAATGTTTCCGGTCGCTTATCGGTGAAGGAAAACCGGACGATGGATTTTACATGCTTGAAGCCATATTTCCACGGGACGGCAAGCCGCAGGGGAGCCCCATTCTGCTTAGGAACCGGCTTGCCATACAGACCGGTGACGATGAATGCGAGATCATTGGTTGCCTCTTCCATCGTCAGGCCATCTGTATAGGGCCAAGGATACCAGAACTGGCGCTGTCCCGGAGCGACCGACTTATCCTCAAAGGTCTGCATCACCAGATATTTCGCCCCTGAGGTAGGCGCAGCGAGCTTCACCAGGTCTTTCAGGGGAAAACCACTCCATGGCACCACCATCGACCAGGCTTCCACGCAGCGATGCCGGTATAGCCGTTCTTCAAGCGGCATTTTCGCGAGCAGGTCATCTACGTCAATTTCCATCTCTTTTTCCACCATGCCGTCGATCCTGACGGTCCATGGTCGGATTTTGAGCGCCTGCGCAGCATTGGAAATCTCCTTGTGAGACCCGAATTCATAGAAGTTGTTATAGGTCGTAGCGATTTTTTCAGGTGTCAGCTCTCGCGATACCTTGTATCTGTCGTTTCTAGACACGGGATAAAGCTTGGCGCTCGGGTCCATATCTGCGGCCGCAAAAGCCGAGCTAAAGGCAGTCGATGATCCGATTGACGCAATCAATCCGGCGCCTGCCATCCCTTGCAGGATTTTCCGCCTGTTCAGGTAAATATCTTCCGAGGTCGCCCGTGATTCAGGGAGCTCCCAGCCTTTTGGATTTCTAATCAACACGCGCCCATTTCCTCCTGCTTGTTTCAGTTTAAGGAGATAATCGGGCGGTGACGCATCAACTACAAGTCAACAGTCTGTGAGCAGCGCCTGGAACCTCGAGTTTCAATCCCGGTTATGTAGTACTTTTTCAGCGTTCTGCCCGGTCAGTTCCTGCAAATGATCAAACTCGCTGCGATAGGTCCCCACACCGAGAGTCACAGACCGTAAGTCCACGATCAGGTCATACACCTCGGATTCCGGGATCATCGCCACCAACATGTCCCAACCATCCCAGCCATCACGTGCGTCAAACCCAAGAATTTGGCCGCGACGGCTGCTGACAATACTGTTGACCCGCGACGTATGCTCCGACGGCATGGCAATCTCCACTTTGTAGATGGGCTCCAACAATACCGGATCGCATTTCGGCATACCCTCACTCATGGCGATACGCGCGGCCGAGCGGAAGGAGTTTTCCGAACTGTCCACCGAATGAAACTGTCCATCGAACAGGGTCACGGAAACATCGACAACCGGAAACCCGAGGGGGCCCTCAATGAGATATTCTTTTACCCCGTGCTCAACGGCGGGGATGTACTGCTTCGGAACCGAGCCGCCAACGATCTTCTCTTCGAAATTGAAGCCTGAGCCGCGCGGCAATGGCTTGATCTCGATATGGACATCCCCAAACTGTCCATGGCCACCGCTTTGCTTTTTGTACCGCGCATGCTGTTTCGCGGCCTTCCGGATTGCCTCCTTATAGGCAACTTTTGGCCGACGTGCTTTTACACTTATCCCATATTTATTGCGCATCCGGTCCAGCGCGACATTCAAATGGATCTCGCCCTGCCCCCACAGCAGTAATTCCTGAGTTTCCTGTTTATGCTCGGATTTCAGAGAATTATCTTCTTCGAGAACCTTGCCAAGTGCCGCGGAAAGCTTCACCTCGTCATCCCTGTTCTCCGGAACAAGCGCGATGCTGTATACGGGCGCCAGTGCCGCATCCTCCGATGCCTGGACGGTCTTGTCTTTCATCAGGATATCACCGGTTTGCACGCTATCAAGGCGCCCGAAGGCGACGATCTCCCCCGGACTGGCGTGCGTTATCTTGTCGGATTTTCCACCCTGCAACCGGAATATTCCGCCGATCCGCCCCGCGAAGAAACTATCGCCGTCCTTGATTTCACCGGACCAAATACGGCCAAGCGAGAGTTTTCCGCCCTGCGCCGACATATAGGTTTTGAGTATTTGCGCAACCGGCTCTGCGGACAATGCGTCAAAGCCCTTTCGGGTAGCTGCAACCGAAGCTTCGGGCACTTCATGACGCAGCGCCTTCAAAAGACGCCGCACACCATTGTCATTCTCTGCCGAACCCAGAAAGACCGGGGTTACCAATCCTTCACGGAGGTCATTTTGCAACAATGCGTATATCTCCTCACGTTCCGGATCGATATCCTCCAGCAGTTCCTCCATCAGATGATCATCAAAATCCGCAAGCTTTTCGAGCATCTCAAAACGGGATGTTCCCTCCTCCTCCGCCATTTCAGGCGGAAGATCGATTATGTGCGACGCTCCTCCTTCCTTGTAGACATAAGCCCGTTCAGAGGCGAGATCGACATAACCGCTGATGATATTATCCTTGAAAATCGGCACCTGACGCAGGACAAGCGCCCGCTCGGAGACATCCTGAAGGGAATTGAAAAGATCATGTACAGAGCCATAGGCCTTATCCATTTTGTTCACAAAAATAAAGGTCGGCAGCCCTTTCTCCTGCAGGCTTTTCAAAAGCGGCGACAAGGTCAGGACACGTTCGCTATCAGGCTCACAAACGACGACCGCCGCATCGACGCCCTCAAGAGCGTTCTGCGTTTCCTGAAAAAACTCGATGGATCCCGGGCAATCAAGAATGGTGAATTCATCACCGAGGTAATTGGCATGGGCAGTATTCACCTCGACGCCCATCTGGCGTTCCCGCGCCTCTTTGGAATTGTCGCCGCAGGATGTGCCCGCCGTGACGCTCCCTTTCCTGTCCGTCTCATTACAAATATGCAGGATAGCTTCAAGAAGAGTTGTTTTCCCACTTGAATAGGGGCCTACCAGCGCAATGCTGCGGGGCCCCTTTGGTTTGTCTACGGCCATGACATCCCTCCCTTATTAGTTAGATTATTCTAATGTTCTTCTTCTAAAACATATGGTGCAAGAAGAATCTGGGACGATCGCCGGAAGTGCGCAGAAAAACGGGAAGGATATAGGAAATTTCCTGATGAGCACTGGCCCATGAAAAAAGGCGGCCGAATCATCAGCCGCCTTTTACGATAATAAGGGTAGTATCAGCTCAGGCTGGCACAAAACCGCTGGATACGCTCACATGCCTCGGTCAGGGCCTCCGTCGAGGTCGCATAGGAAACACGAAAATGCGGCGACAGGCCGAAGGCTTCGCCATGAACCACGGCAACGCCCTCACTTTCCAGAAGAGCGGAAATAAAATCGAAATCACTCTCGATCGCTTTCCCTTCGGGTGTTTTCTTGCCGATACATCCGGCGCAGGATGGATAGACATAGAAGGCGCCCTCAGGTATCTGGCAACTAAGGCCGCTTGCCTGATTGAGCATGCTGACGACAAGGTTGCGCCGGTCTTCAAAGACTTTTGCCCGCTCAGCGATAAAATCCTGCGGCCCGTTCAGCGCCTCAACAGCCGCATACTGGCTGATCGAGCAGGGATTGGAGGTGCTTTGCGACTGCACTTTCGCCATTGCCTTGATCAATTCCACCGGACCGGCGCCATAACCGATACGCCAACCCGTCATGGCGTATGATTTCGACACCCCGTTCATGGTTAACGTCCGGTCATACAGGGCTGGCTCGACCTGTGCCGGCGTGACGAACTTGAAATCACCATACACCAGATGCTCATACATATCGTCGGTCAGGATCCAGACATGCGGATGACGGACCAGAACTTCGGTCAGCGCTTTCAACTCGTCATGACTGTACCCGGCACCCGACGGGTTCGACGGGGAGTTGAAAATCAGCCATTTGGTTTTCGATGTGATGGCGGCTTCCAGATCAGCGGGCTGCATCTTGAAACTGTTTTCGGCCGTTGTCGGCACAAAAACCGGCTCCCCGCCGCCCAGCAGGACCATATCCGGATAGGAAACCCAGTATGGCGCCGGAATGAGCACTTCATCCCCCGGATTCAAGGTAGCAATCAGAGCGTTATAAATGATCTGCTTGCCGCCCGTACCTACCGATACCTGGGAAGGTTCGTAGTCGAGATTATTATCACGCTTGAACTTTGCGCAGATCGCCTTCTTAAGCTCAGGTATGCCGTCCACAGCCGTGTACTTCGTCTTGCCTTCATTGATCGCACGGATTGCCGCTTCCTTGATGTTGTCCGGCGTATCAAAGTCCGGTTCCCCGGCGCCAAGACCGATGACATCACGGCCCGCTGCCTTGAGTTCCACGGCCTTGGTGGTGACCGCAATGGTAACAGAAGGCTTAATACGACCCAGACTCTGCGCAACAATAGACATAACTTCGCATCTCTCTTTCGGCTAGGATGAAACCATGGCGCAAATACGCGCCGTCAAGCAACCGTTCTATAGCGCTTATTACCGTCACAGACCATCAATTTTTCAGAAAATAGACCCGAAACGTCCCATAAAATGCGGAATACACGCAACGAGGAAAATGGCCATAATAAAAAAATGCACTCCGCCTTATTAATCATGTCTCACCCGTTCAGCGGTGAGCCCCCTCTTCAGTCCGCGCCTTGAAGCGGCCAGAACTTACAGACGCCTCTTCCATAATCCATTCCCGGAAGGCGGTTATACGGGGACGATCCGCCGCATCTTCCGGACTAACGATATAATAGGCATGATGCGCTTGCAGGGGCTCTATGTTAAAGGGCTGAATCAGCCTACCGGCCATCAGGTCATCGGCGGCAAGAGTACTTCGGCCAAGAGCAACGCCCTGACCTTCCATCGCAGCCGTCAGCAACATGGAACTATCGTTAAAACTCGGTCCTTTCTTCGGATCGACATCGGTTACATCCGCCATGGTCAGCCAGGCCTGCCAGTCAATCCGCATATCGTCATGCAGCAAGGTATGATATTTCAGGTCGTCAGGGTGGCGCAGGGGATGCTTTCCTTCCAGAAGACTTGGACTGCAGACCGGGAACATCAACTCCTCGGTCAGGAGCTTGTTAACCCGAAGACCCGGATAATGGCCATGTCCATAACGGATCACAACGTCAACATCTTCACGATTAAAATCCGTCAAATGATCGGATGCGGATAACCGCACATCAATATCCGGATGCGCTTCGCGAAAGCGACTGAGACGCGGGAGCAGCCAGCGGGCCGCGAAAGATGGCAGGGTGTCCACATGCAGAGCGCCCGAAGCATCCTGAAGCATGATTTTTTCTGTTGCCGCGCCAATTATTTCAAGGCCATTGCGCACACCCATCACATAATTCTGCCCCTCATTTGTCAGAATCACCGCGCGATTCAGGCGCTTGAACAGGGTCACTCCCAGCCAGTCCTCCAGAGCCTTGACCTGGTGACTAACGGCCGCAGGGGTAACGAACAGCTCCTCCGCCGCTTTAGAAAAACTTAAATGCCGGGCGGCGGCTTCAAAGCTTCGCAACGCCTTAAGCGGGGGAAATCGCATGACTCAATCTCAGTTCAGATTAAAAAAACTAACTCATTCTATTAGAATTTGTCGTTTGTAATCAAGTGAAAAAGGGAACAAGTATGGTCCATCAGAACAACAGGTGCAGCCTCGACTTCAGGCCGCTCCATTCGATTAAAGGAATAAGAAAATGGCAACAAAAGCGTATATGAACGGCGGAAACATGCATTTGGCGCCCGTCAGCGGTTATGGCAGCAGCACCGGTTTCATGGGATCGATCACCGGAGCAATTCTTAAATGGCAGGAACGTGCAACGATGCGGCATCATCTCGCGTCCCTGGACAAGGTATATTTGACTGACATGGGGCTTTCCGCCTCCCAGATCGAAACGGAAACCGGAAAAGCCTTCTGGCAATCATGAGTGTTTCAAGCTACCGCCCGGAATAGCGTCTGTCTTCCTTCCTGTCCTCAGACGTCCGGGCGGCCCCTCATTCTGACAACGGCATTCCCGCACGATAATTCCCCTGATTTTTGCATTCGACGCCAGAATGAGATGGAAATTTTCCCGCAAGCACCCTATAACCTCTCTATGCACTCTGAGAACAAAAATGAAACATCGGGACTGGAAGATGCCTCGGCGGCTTTCATTCCGCATCGTCCCGTCCGACCCGAAAAATCTGAAGGCGGCATCCCCTTTGAGGTTGTTTCGGAATACGAACCCGCGGGCGATCAACCCGAAGCCATAAAAGCACTTGTCAGCGGCATACGACAGCATGAAAAGGACCAGGTCTTGCTGGGCGTGACCGGATCGGGCAAGACCTTCACCATGGCGAAAGCCATTGAGCAGTTACAACGACCAACCCTTATTCTCGCCCATAACAAAACCCTCGCAGCGCAGCTATACGGCGAGATGAAGGCATTTTTTCCCAATAACGCGGTTGAGTATTTCGTCTCCTACTACGATTATTACCAACCGGAAGCCTATGTCGCCCGGACGGATACCTATATCGAGAAAGACGCCTCGGTAAATGAGCAGATCGATCGGCTGCGCCATTCGGCGACCCGCGCGCTGCTGGAGCGGGATGACGTGATTATCGTTGCGTCCGTCTCCTGCATTTACGGTATCGGCTCGGTTGAAACCTACAGTGAAATGACGCTGGACCTGAAAGTCGGCAAGGACTTCGATCGCCAGACCCTGCTTCGCCAGCTTGTGGAAATCCAGTACCGCCGCAATGACGCAAGCTTTACCCGCGGCACCTTTCGGGTTCGCGGTGACACGATCGAAATCTTCCCGGCCCATCTGGAAGATCGCGCATGGCGCCTGTCGCTTTTTGGCAATGAGCTGGAGAGCATTACAGAATTCGACCCGCTTACCGGTGAGAAATCCGGTAGCCTTTCCGAAGTACGCATTTATGCGAACAGCCATTATGTCACCCCGAAACCGACCCTGAGACAGGCGCAGGAACTGATCAAGCAGGAACTTAAGTCACGGCTCAGGGAATTTGAGGCGCAGAACAAGCTGCTTGAGGCGCAACGGCTTGAGCAACGCACCATGTTTGATCTTGAAATGATGGAAGCGACAGGCGCCTGTGCCGGAATCGAGAATTACTCGCGCTATCTTTCAGGCCGCGGTCCGGGACAGCCGCCTCCTACCCTGTTTGAATATCTTCCGGACAATGCCGTTTTGATGGTCGACGAGAGTCATGTCACGGTCAGCCAGATCGGCGCCATGTATAAAGGCGACTTTCGCCGAAAATCCACCTTGTCGGACTACGGTTTCCGTCTGCCGTCCTGCATGGATAACCGCCCCCTCAAGTTCGAGGAGTGGGAGGCCATGCGTCCGCAAACAATTTTTGTCTCCGCCACACCCGGCCCGTGGGAGCTTGAACGTACCGGCGGTGCCTTTGTCGAGCAAGTCATCCGCCCGACAGGCCTGACCGACCCTGAGTGCATTATCCGCCCGGTCGCCCAGCAGGTTGACGACCTGATGCGTGAAAGCAAACTCTGCGCGGCCAAAGGGGAACGCGTCCTGGTCACGACACTGACCAAGAAAATGGCGGAAGATCTGACAGAATATTTTCATGAGAATGGCATCAAGGTGCGCTATCTCCATTCCGACATTGATACTCTTGAGCGAATTGAAATCATCCGCGACCTTCGCCTTGGCACTTTTGACGTGCTGGTCGGCATCAATCTCCTGCGGGAAGGGTTGGATATTCCCGAATGCGCCCTTGTCGCCATTCTTGATGCGGATAAGGAAGGGTTCCTGCGATCTTCAACCTCGCTGATCCAGACAATTGGCCGCGCCGCGCGAAATATAGATGGCCGGGTTATCCTCTATGCGGACAAAATCACGAAGAGCATGCAGTTCGCGCTGGATGAGACCAAACGGCGCAAGGATAAGCAGGAAGCCTTTAACGCGGAACATGGCATTACGCCCATGTCGGTGCGGAAGAACATTGGCGATGTCATGCGAAGCGTCTATGAGCAGGATCACTATAACGTCGACCTCGGCCTGGAAGAAGCAAGCCATATGATCGGCCACAACCTTGAGGCCCATATCGAGGTCCTGGAGAAGAAAATGCGGACCGCCGCCGGGGATCTCGAATTTGAGGAAGCCGCCCGCCTTCGCGACGAAATCAAGAAATTACAGGATCGCGAACTGGGCATTGGCGGCCCCAACAGCGGCCGCCCGCAAGGTCGATCCAGCAAGGGCCGCGCAGGTAGCGGGCATATATTAGGTGGACGTTCGCGCTAAGGGCTAGTTTCCCTCAGCGATAAAGCCAAACTGACGGAAAATCTCCTGCCCGTCCTTCGAACGGATAAAATCATAGAACAGATTGGTTGAATGGCTGTCATTGTTCTTGATTTTTGCCATGCCATAGGAAATCGACGGGTGGGAATCGGTTGGAAAAATACCGGCAAGGCTGATATTCTTGGCAAGCTGCATATCCGTCTCGTAAATGATGGCGAAGGGCACCTCGCCGCGCTCCACCAGCGCCAGTACGGCGCGTACATTGGGGAGCATGACCAATCGACCCTCCAGTTGATCCCATAGATTCAGGGATTGAAGCGCCGCCTTGGCATAATTCCCCGCCGGCACATGCGCCGGATTGCCGATCGCCAGTCGACCCTGCCCGAGAATTGCCGACAGTTTCTCAAAATCGAAAGGATCGGGGACCGGCGTATCTTTGGGGACGACCAGCGCCAGACTGTTTGAGGCGATTTTCACCAGGCTTCCCGGCGTCAGTAAATCCGCCGCATCAAGATAGGTCAGCCATTCCATATTTGCGGAAATCATGATGTCCGCCGGGGCACCTTCGCTGATTTGCCGAGCCAGGGTCCCACTGCCAGCGAAGGAGGATATAACGGGAAATCCGGTTCGCTTCTCAAACTCCTCGGCAAGGGCCGAGACAACATCTGTCGTACTGGCGGCGGCGAAGATCACCACATCTTCCTCCGACGCCCTGGCCGGACCGGAAAAAAGTGCAAGAAACGCTATCAGCAACATAGTGTGCTGAAAGAAAATTCGACACATCCCAAACAGCATCTTCATACTGCCTTTACTTTTTCCGTCTATTGCGTGAAATCCTGGCATAATATGTTAGTCTAGGCATAATCCGTCCGATTTCGCAATTGACGAGGCATGCAATGACCATTTTTTCAAAACTGCTTTTTGGCCTTGCTCTCTTGTTATTGCAACTCGGTCTCGCGCCTTCGACCCTCGCCAGTCCAACGCCACCGGAAAACTGTGCCGAGCGGCCATATGATAAGGGTCGGCTTTGGAGAATTACCAAAGGCGAAGCAGTGCCAAGCTATATTTTTGGCACGATGCATTCGAAAGACCCGCGTATCCTGCATCTGCCGGGTGTTGTCATGCAGGTCTTTATTGCTTCGAACACTGCCGTGTTCGAGACCTCTTTGAAAGATGACGAACTCGCCCGTAATCAGCAGATGATGCTGCTGGCACCGGGACAAAGCCTGAAAGAGAAAATAGGCGAGCCTCGTTTCAACGAGCTGTCCCGAATTGCCGCCGCTTATGGCATGACACCATCGACCCTTGACCGGGTCAAGGCATGGGCCGCCGCTGCGATCATCAGTCAACCACCGCCAAATTCACAGCCAAGCGGACACTCCCTGACGCTGCTGGACAAGGAACTTGAAAAATCCGCACGCCAATCGGGCAAACGGGTTATCGCGCTTGAAAGTAACGCGGAGCAGCTGGCGATTTTCGATTCCATGAGTGACACAGTGCAGGTTGAATATCTTGATCAGGCCATCGATGAAAACCACCGCCTGAGTGAAGAGCTTGAAACAATGACGAGTTATTATCTCTCCGGCAATACGGGATGGATTGCCTGTGACCTTGAAGAAACGCTTCGTGAAACCAGCGCCGCCTTAAGCAAGGTTATGACGACAGACCTTATATATATGCGTAATCACCGAATGGTCGAGCGAATGCTTCCTGAACTGCAAAGGGGAAATGCCTTCATCGGGATCGGCGCTCTGCATTTGCCCGGAGAGGAAGGCGTTCTCTCGCTTCTGGAAAAACTGGGTTACGGGATAGAACGGAAATACTGATGCCAAGGCCTCCTCAAGACACTCTGAAACTGCACAAGATCAATAAATAAATCACGATCCTGCCGGACAAGAAGGCAATTTAATGTCTTTAGCTCTTTTACTGTTCCGGGGCCATGTCTATATAACAAACAATTGTCTTCATGGAACAGTGGTGTCCGTATGCGCGTAACGGGGAATAAGTCCCGGGGTATTAACCCCTAATGATGTACCTACAAGTAGCTGCTGGTCTGGTTATCCTTCTGGTTTGCGGTGAACTTCTCGTTCGGGGCTCTGTGGCCCTGGCGGAACATATGGGCGTTTCCAAACTGGTTATCGGGTTCACCGTGATCGCCTTTGGTACCTCAGCGCCGGAATTGGTGGTATGTATCCAGGCCGCGCTTGACGGCGTGCCGGGCATCGCCTTTGGAAATGTAATCGGCAGCAATATCGCCAATATCTTGCTGGTCATCGGTGTGCCTGCGTTGATATATCCACTTGTCTGCGACACGCGTTCAGCGCTTCGCGACAGCTTCACCATGATCGCCGCCACCCTCCTGTTCATGGTGCTGGCCTGGAATGGTAAAATCGAGCTCTGGCACGGCGCTCTTCTTGTCGGATTTCTCGCAGCTATCGTCATTCGCTCCTATTTCCGGGCCCGCAAAGAGGGAGATGAAGGCGCAGATGAAGCTCTGGAGGAATATGAGCAGAATATGCCTAAAAGCCTGTTCCTCTCCCTATTGTTTGTTTTCATGGGCCTCATTGGATTGATACTTGGCGCTCACCTGCTTGTTCAGGGCGCAGAGGTAATTGCCAGGGTTGCCGGTGTTTCCGATGAAATCATTGGCTTGACATTGGTTGCCCTCGGCACATCCCTGCCGGAACTTGCCACCTCCATCATTGCCGCATTTCGTCGTCATGGCGATGTTGCGATCGGGAATGTTCTTGGTTCCAACCTGTTCAATATTACCGGTATCATTGGCGCAACGGCAATCGTCGAGCCAATGGAGGTGCCAGCGCAAATCCTCCATTTCGACCTCTGGATCATGCTATTCGTCTCCTTATTAATGATCCCGATTTTTCTTGCAAAAAAGCCGATAGGTCGGGTTCTGGGCGGCGCCTTCTGCATTGCCTATGTCGCCTACGTCACCGCCCAGTTTTATGGTATGTCTGGCGTTTATGCCGCACCGCTAAATTAGGCAAGCTCAGACGGGACATTTTCAGGAATGCCGAACAATGTATTGATAACAGGAGCCAGCCGCCGTATCGGCCGCGCCATCGCCCTTGCATTTGCCGCGAACGGCTGGGGTATTGCGCTGCATTACCACCAATCCAAAGCAGATGCCGAAACGCTAAAAGAAGAGCTCATCAAAATTGGCGCAAATATCTGCCTTATCAAGGCAGATCTCTCAGATGCGTCTGTGGTCGCGGGGATTATCCCGCAGGCCGCGGATGGTCTCGGGGCTCTCAGTTGTCTTGTCAATAACGCAGCCATATTTGAAAAAGATACGATCAGCGACGCCACGACCGAAAGTTTCCACCGCCACCTCAACACAAACCTTCTCGCCCCGATGCTGCTCACGCAATCCTTTGCCGAGCAATTACCTGAGGGAGAGCAAGGGAACATCATCAACATTGCCGATCAGCGAGTGTTCAACCTGCGACCAGAATTTACCACATACACTTTGAGTAAAGTCGGCCTCTGGACCCTCACGCAGACCACCGCCATGGCACTCGCTCCCCATATACGCGTAAACGCCATCGGTCCCGGTCCGACACTGGCCAATACGAGACAAACGGCGGCGCAATTCAAACAGCAGCAGCAATCCGTTCCGCTAGGCTATGGGCCTGCTCCCGAAGAGATCGCGGAGGCAATCCTTTTTATCGTAAAGGCGAAATCAATGACGGGTGAGTTTATTTCCCTTGATGGAGGTCAGCATCTGCCCATATTTCCAAGTGAGGCGAAGGAAGGTGCCTATGAATAAACCCACGACAGCCAATGTTCTATACCCGGAAAAGATGACCCGGCCGACCTCAACTCATCAGGTCTTTATCAGTGATCTTCTGGTAGATATGCTGATTGGCGTATATACGCACGAGAAATCCACGCCGCAACCCGTTCGTTTTAACATCGAGATGACAGTGCTCGATGCGGCCGCCCCTCTCGCTGATAATTACAAGAATGTGGTCTGTTATGAGACCATCGCAAACCGCATCATGGATATGGCGACAAGCGAACATGTTAACCTGGTTGAAACTCTCGCCGAGAAGGCCGCGGCGATCTGTCTTGATAATGAACGGGTTAGCCTCGTGAAGGTTAAAGTGGAGAAGCTCAACGCAATAAAAAATACGACAAGTGTCGGTGTTGAAATCATTCGCGGAAAGCCATAAATCCACCTCGATTTTGTTTAAAACATAAAATTTGACGAAATCTCAGCTACAGTTGTGCACATCAGCGCACGAATATCCCGGTTTAAGCGAAATCCATAAAAAAAATAGTGTTTTTCCTTGAACCTCTAGCTTGACTTTTAAAAATGATATATAATTCAAATACTTATAAAAATGCCCAAAAATTAGGCATGGTCGTCAAAGGCTAGGTTTCCTATGACTTGCAGGGTTATGTCGATTAGTTATGCACAAAGTTTTCCACAGGAATCGTGGATAGTGTCAAAAAACTGTAACAGGGAAAATTGGCATGAAAAAATTGATCTCTAATGTCTCTTTTTAATAAGGGAGTTAGGGTGTTTTACTGAGTATCGTTTTAAGTCTCGTGGCTAACTTTTAACGATTTTCACCAGAAGAAAAATGGAAATGACGCAACAGGAACTCGAATCATCAATCAGTAACATCGAATCGCCCTTTCGTCGCGGCGCGCTGGTCGTTGAACGGTTCCTCAAAAACCTGCCGGGTACGCCGGGTGTTTATCGCATGGTCGACGGCGGCGGCCAGGTACTTTACGTCGGCAAGGCGAAGAACCTGAAAAAGCGGGTCAGCTCCTATGTGAAGACAACAGGTCAGTCGACACGCATTATGCGAATGGTCTCCCTCACCCGGTCAATGGAATTTGTCTCCACCCATACCGAGGTGGAGGCATTACTGCTTGAAGCGAACCTGATCAAGAACCTGAAGCCGCGCTACAATATCATTCTCCGCGATGACAAGTCCTTTCCCTATATCCTGATCACCGGCGACCATGAATGGCCACAGATCACAAAACATCGCGGCGCAAGATCACGCAAAGGGGAATATTATGGTCCCTTTGCGTCGGCCGGCGCGGTGAATGAAACGCTTGCCACTTTCCAGCGGCTATTTCCCTTGCGCTCCTGTTCGGACTCCGAATTCCAGAACCGCACCCGGCCCTGCCTGCAATATCAGATCAAGCGTTGTTCCGGCCCCTGTGTCAGCCTGATCAGCCGGGAGGAGTATCTTGATGTCGTCGACGAAGCCCGTAGTTTCCTCTCCGGCAAGAGCCATATGCTCCAGGAAAAGCTGGCGGGCAAAATGCAGACGGCGAGCGATACCCTCGATTTTGAGCAGGCCGCCGTCTTGCGTGACCGGCTGAAAGCCATGGCCCATATCCAGTCGAAGCAGACCATCAACCTTCCCGGAGAAGACGAAGTGGATGTCATCGCTGCCCATCAGGAGGGCGGTCAGACCTGCGTCCAGGTCTTTTTTCTCCGCTCGGGCCAGAACTTCGGCAACCGTGCCCATTACCCATCCCATAACAAGGAAGACGAGCTTGAAGATATCCTGAGCGCCTTTATCGGCCAGTTCTATGATGGCCGCGGTGCCCCCCGGCGTATATGGACAAGCCATGAGTTGAAAGACGCGGACCTGATCGGGGAGGCACTTTCAATTTCATCCGAGCGTATTGTCAAGATCGAAACCCCGAGACGCGGGCCAAAGCGGGAAATGGTCGAACATGCGAGGATTAATGCAAAAGGTGCTCTCGCCCGCCGCATGGCGGAAAACGCGACCCAGCGCAAGCATCTGGAAGGTGTGGCGGAAGCTTTTGGCCTCAATGAACCGCCAACGCGGATCGAGGTTTATGACAACAGCCATATTTCCGGCACTCATTCTGTTGGTGGCATGGTTGTCGCCGGTCCGGATGGTTTTGAGAAAAAGGCCTATCGCAAGTTCAATATCAAGAATACAGCGCTCGCGCCCGGCGATGACTACGGCATGATGCGCGAGGTATTGACCCGCCGCTTTTCACGGCTGCAAAAAGAGGATCCTGATAAGTCAGGACCGATAGTCTCCGGCTCGCGGGAGCAATGGCCCGACCTGATCCTGATTGATGGAGGCCAGGGCCAGCTGAGCGTCGCGCAGGAGGTGTTTGATGAGCTGGGAATAACAGATGTCGCTCTGGTCGGAATCGCGAAAGGGCCGGACCGCAATGCCGGGCGGGAACGCTTCTTCATGACCGGGAAGGCACCGTTCTCGTTACCGGATCGGGACCCGACACTCTATTTTCTGCAACGGCTCCGCGATGAAGTACATCATTTTGCCATCTCGACTCACCGGGCCAAACGCTCCCGCGCCATCGGGCGATCGCCGCTGGACGAAATACCGGGAATTGGCGCAAAACGTAAAAAGGCGCTTTTGAACCGTTTCGGTTCCGCCAAGGGGGTCGAGCAGGCAGCCCTCAGTGATTTACAGGCTGTTGAGGGGATATCCCGCGCGACTGCGGAGGTCATTTATCAGTTTTTCCATGAAGAAAGCTGATTTCTGCTCTTTAATTCATGTCGCGGCCTGCCTATACTGCTTTTTTATCACCAGTCCGTCGGCATCAAACAACCCATGCTCCTGAGCTTACCGAATTTACTGACACTGTCGCGCATTGTTGTCATTCCTCTGCTGCTGGCATCGCTGTTCCTGCCTGGAAAACTGTCAAGCTGGGTACCGCTGGGCTTGTTTATCGCTGCCGGGATCACGGACTTTTTGGACGGTTACTTCGCCCGCCGCTATCGACAGACATCAAATCTCGGCCGATTTATGGATCCAGTTGCGGATAAGCTGCTGGTCGCCTCGGTCCTGTTGGTGCTGGTCGGAGTTGGTCGTATCGGGGAGTGGGATTTGATCCCGGCTACGATCATTCTCTGCCGCGAGATTATGGTGTCGGGATTGCGGGAGTATCTTGCGGAGCTCCGCATCGGGATGCCGGTCAGCAAACTTGCCAAGTGGAAAACCGCAGCGCAGATATTTGCCCTCTGCTTCCTTCTCGGTGGTCCGGCTGTGGCCGGCGAGTTTGATGCGATGATTATAGGCCAGGTGCTGCTCTGGTTCGCAGGGGCCCTAACCGTCTGGACAGGCTATGATTACCTCCGCCTTGGCCTCAAGCATATGATGGAAGACGGCACGTGAAACGACTTCTTCGGACGATCAGATCATGAAAGTTATTGGCATTTCAGGGTGGAGCGGAAATGGCAAGACGACCCTGCTGGTCCGTCTGATACCGGCGCTGATCGCGCGTGGGTACAGTGTGTCGACCATAAAACATGCACATCACAAATTTGATATCGATACACCGGGCAAAGATTCCTATCGCCATCGGGAGGCCGGGGCGGCGGAAGTCCTGATTTCCTCGTCAACCCGCTGGGCGATCATGCATGAAAACCGCGATGGCAAGGAAGCGAAGCTCGACGAACTGATTGCCAGGCTGTCGCCTGTGGATATCCTGCTGGTGGAGGGCTTCAAGACGGAGGATTTTCCGAAAATCGAGGTCTGGCGTGCGGAAAGCGGAACCGAGCCACGATATACGGCTGATAGAAGTGTCATTGCGCTGGCAACGCCAGATCCCGGTCATGATACACCCATCCCGACTCTCGACTTGAATGATGAATTTGGCATTGCAGACTTTATCATTCAGTATTTCAATCTGGAGAAAGCAGTCCATGGAACGGCTGGCTAACGATTGCTTCGCCAATGCGTCAGAAATGATCAGCGCCAGAGAAGCGCTGTCGAAGATAGCCGATGCCGCCGCCCTTCTGGTCGATACGGAGACATGTCCGATTTCTGATGCCAGAGACCGTCATCTCGCAGAAGATATCATTGCGCCGCAGAATGTACCCCTTGCTGACAATTCCGCTGTTGATGGTTTTGCCTTTCAGTTTAGCCGTTATCAGGGCGCCCCGGATGCGCCCCGCATTATTCATGGCCAGAGCAAAGCCGGGCATCCGCTGGATGGCGCACCATCGCCGGACGTGGCCGTAAAAATACTGACCGGTGCGTTGATGCCGGAAGGTTTTGATACCGTTGCCATGATTGAAGATGTCTCGATTGAAGGGGATAAGGTCACTCTACCCGCCACCCTCAAGGCAGGTGCGAATTGCCGCAAGGCGGGGGAGGATATTCGCGAAGGCCAGGTCCTTCTGGGATGCGGAACCAGGCTTCGTCCGCAGGAGCTTGGGTATCTCGCCTCAGTCGGGATTGGTGCTATAAAGGTTTTCAAGCAGCTAAAGGTCGCGATCTTCTCAACAGGTGATGAACTGATCAACCCGGGCGAAACACGCTATATCGGCAGTATCTTTGACAGCAACCGTTTTATCCTTACCACCCTCCTCGAAAATTACGGCTGCCGGGTTACGGATCTTGGAATTCTAAAGGACAATTTACTGGCCGTTCGGACCGCCTTGAGCAAGGCAGCAGAGACTTATGATCTTGTCATCACCTCTGGCGGCGTTTCGATGGGCGAGGAAGACCACGTCAAATCAGCCCTGTTGCAGATCGGCCATCTGCACTTCTGGAGAATTGCCATCAAGCCAGGCCGCCCGCTCGCACTCGGGCAAATCGGCAATACAGCTTTTGTGGGATTGCCGGGCAACCCGATCGCCGCATTTGTGTGTGCCTTGAAGTTTGTCCGCCCGCTAATTGGCATATTAAGCGGATCAAGTGAGGCTGTTCCCCTCTCCTTTCAGGCAAAAGCCGGTTTCACAATGAAAAAGAAGTCGGGCCGTACGGAGTGGCTGCGCGGTCGCTATACGCCGACAATGGACGACATCGGCACCGTCGAAAAATACCCGACGGAAGGTTCCGGTATTCTTTCATCGGCCGTATGGGCGAATGGCTTGATCGAAATCGGAGATGAGGTCACCTATATTGACAAGGGAGACATGGTTACTTTTCTTCCCTTCTCGGAGTTGATGAGATGAAAATTCTCTATTTCGCCTGGTTAAAGACCAAGCTGCAGATGACAGAGGAAACCCTTCCCTGGTCAAAGGAAAGACCGGATACCGACAGTCTTGTTCGCTGGATGAAGTCGCGCGGGCCCGCCTTTGCGGAAGTATTCAGTGATCTTGAAGTTGTCCGTATCGCCGTCAATCAGGAATATATCATGGGGAATACGGCATTGAATGAAAACGATGAAGTGGCTTTCTTCCCACCGGTGACCGGGGGCTAGGATGATCCGCGTTCAGCGTGACATTTTCGATGTTGGCGCAGAGATGACAGCGCTGACCGAAGGACGCACGGATATTGGCGCTGTGGTCAGCTTTACCGGCCTTGTCCGTGACATCAACGATGGATCCTCGGTTACCGGCCTCAGCCTGGAACATTATCCGGGCATGACGGAACGGGAACTTGCCAGAATTGAAGAAGAGGCAAAATCGAGATGGGATTTACAGGCAAGCCTTATAATTCACCGCTATGGTGATCTGGCACTCGGTGAGCCGATTGTCCTCGTCATCACGGCCTCCCCCCATCGTCAGGATGCGTTTGAGGCCGCAAATTTCCTGATGGACTGGCTCAAAACCAAGGCCCCTTTCTGGAAAAATGAACGGGATAAGGATGGCAATGCAAGCTGGGTGGAGGAACGTCAAACTGACATCGACGCCGCGAAACGATGGTCGTCCGATAGCTGACCTTACCACAATGGAATGCGGCGCAAACGGATCAGAGCTCGCTCTGCCGCTCGATCAGCCACTCACCCGCAAGGCGGTTTGCCTCTGCTATCTGAACCGGTGACATCTTCGACATCAGCACCTTGTTCATTTTCGGCGCGGCCGTATCGCCCTTTGCGCCGGAAATAAGAGACCATTTCAGCGCCTCTATCCTCACAATCGACTGCTCGATCTCCGCTTGCGCGGTCGGGGTATCCAGATTAGCGATTTTGGACTGCTCAAAAATCTGCTCAACGGCATCTTTGTCGAGGTTGCTTTTCTTCTTCAGCGAGGCAAGTGCTGCGGATTTTTCCTCTGTCAAGGCAGGCTCCGCCGCAATAGTTTTCACGGTTTTTTCAGGCACCGCAGGCTTGGTAACTTCGGTTCTTTGCGGTTTTGACTCCGGTTTGGTTGCGGCGACTATTTGATCTTTAGGCTCGGAATTCGACTTGGCGAGCTGATCCGGTTGCGCTTTTGCGCCCGTTAATTCGCCGGAAACGGAGTCGGACTTCGCAAGTGCAGTCGTTTCCGTTGCGGGTTCAACTTTTGTAATCGCGGGCTGGTTTACCGGTGCCGGCGCCGCCGACACCGGAGCAGACCCGTTTTGTTTTGCCATCAATGCCGCGAGGCGCGCCCGGGCCGCGTCGGCATCGCTCTGGCTATTTTTAGTGTCTTTCTGCGCAATAGCAATCCGTTGCTCTTCTATCTGTTGTTCACGAAGGGCCGCCTGACGCTTCGCCTCCTCTGCTTGTGCCTGCGCCGCCAGTATTGACGCTTCACGGCTTTCTTCCAATGCCCTAGCCTTTGCCTCGGCATCTGCTTTACGCTGGGCGATCAATTCACGCTGTTCCGCAGCGCGCTGCTCGGCAAGGGTTTCATCATTTCCGGCCTGTTGCTGGTCCTGTTCCCTAACGGCGGCTTTCGCTACCTGAAACGCGGCTTCATCCTGTCCGGTGAAATCACGGAACCAGAAGCCCAGCGCCGCAAGGGATTGAGCCTGCGCATCCTGAACCTCCTCCAAAGACATGCTGCCTTTAAGTCGTTCAACTGCCGTATCTGCCGATTCATAGCCCTGAGCTGCCGCCAGATTGTACCAAGTGAACGCTTCAATCAAATCCACGTCGATGCCCTCGGCACCTTTTTCGAAAATCTGCCCGAGAGCATACTGTGCCTTGGCATCACCGCGTTTGGCGACAGGCTGCCATTCCTCTATAGCGGCGGTGGCGTTGTTTTGGTCGAGAGCTTCCTGCCCTGCCTCATAGCTTGCCTGAGCGAATTGCGCGCCTAGCAAAACAAGGCCCAGGGCCATGGATAATCGCGTCACTATCATAACTGTCATTTATCCCGAACAATCTACGGCTTCATCAATTTGTCTGAATCTATACATTATTTTAGACGAAATTGCGCGAAAATCAAAATACCCGCCTCAACATGGTTAAGACGGGTATTGCGTTGACGTTTTTTATACTGGAATTATGCGGCTATTTTACGGCGAACGCAGTGATCATAATCCTTGATTAACTGGGCACAAATCATACCGGGTGTGAACTGATAGCTGTCGATACTGCTGACCGGAGTGACCTCCGCCGCTGTCCCTGTCAGGAAACATTCGGAGAAGTCCGCCATCTCGTCCGGCATGATCGCGCGCTCGATTACCTGGATTCCCCGGGCGCGGGCAAGATCGATCACCGTCCGCCGGGTAATGCCGTCAAGGAAGCAATCCGGTGTGGGTGTATGCAGGGCTCCGTCGCGTACAAAAAAAATGTTGGCTCCGGTCGCTTCGGCAATGCGCCCGCGATAATCAAGCATGAGTGCATCGTCAAATCCCTCAGATTCGGCCTGATGCTTGCTCAAGGTACAGATCATATATAGACCTGCCGCCTTCGATTTGGTTGGAATGGTTTCTGGCGACGGCCGCTTCCATTCGGAAAGTTTCAAACGGATTCCTTTCATCCGCGCTTCCGGCGAGAAATAGCTCGGCCAGATCCATGCGGCGATAGCCAGGTTGATCCGGTTATTCTGAGCCGAAACTCCCATCATCTCGGAACCGCGCCACGCGACCGGACGGACGTATCCATCAACGATCTTGTTTGCGAGCACCGTCTGGCGAGAGGCTTCGTTGATCTCCTCTGCCGTTTGCTCGAGCTTGAAACCGAGAATACGGGCAGATTCGATCAGGCGATCTGTATGTTCCTGAAGTTTGAAAATTTCGCCATCATAGACCCGTTCCCCTTCGAACACACTGCTGGCATAATGCAGCCCATGTGTAAGTACATGGATGTTTGCATCGCGCCATGGTACGAGTTTACCGTTAAACCAGATGAAGCCGTCTTTATCGGCAAAAGAGGAGGTATCCATTTTGAAGCACCTTGCGTTATTATAATATCCTATAATCCCATAAAACGTTCGATTATGTCGAATCGAATGATGATTTTGTAACATTATGAGAAATATATGTCAACATGACTGACATAAAATCTACGAATAATCCGCTTTTTCTGCGCGAAGAAGAGCTAAGACAAGCCATTGAGCTACTGTTTTTTGCCTATCGTGATTTCACGGCGGGTCCGGACCAGATTCTCAAAGACTATAATTTCGGACGTGCCCACCATCGCGTGATTCATTTTGTCGGGCGTAATGAGGGCATGACGGTGTCTGAATTACTCGACATATTAAAGATTACAAAGCAGAGCCTTAATCGCGTCCTGAGCAACCTCATCCAGCGGGGCTTTGTCGAGCAGCGCCAGGGGGAAGAGGATCGGCGGCAACGGTGCTTGTTCCTTACCGAAGAGGGCCGTAAACTTGAACAGAAAGTAAGTCGGGTCCAGCGTGAGCTTGTTGCCAATGCCTTTCGCGAAGCCGGCGGTGATGCCGTCGCGGGCTATCGCAAGGTATTGACCGGCCTGATTGATGAGGACCAACGAGACAGGGTGATGCGGCGGGTTTCGAAACCATGACGCATTTAGCCAACAGGTAGCGGATGATGATGGACAATGCGCCGCATATACTTGTGGTTGATGACGACACGCGATTGTTATCCCTGTTGAAAAAATACCTCATGGACAATGGGTATCGTGTCTCGACGGCCACCAGCAACGCGATAGCGGAAAGCCGGATGGTCGGATTTTCCTTCGATCTGGTTATCATGGACCGCATGATGCCAGGCGGAGACGGAATTGAACTGGTGCGGCAAATGCGCCGTGGCAGCGGAATCGTTCGAAAAATCCCCGTCCTGATGCTGACAGCAATGGGAGATGCCGAGGAAAGGATCGACGGACTGGAGGCGGGCGTTGACGACTATCTCAGCAAGCCGTTTGAGCCGCGTGAGCTGTTATTGCGGGTAGACGCTATTTTACGTCGGTCAAAAACTGAAAAGCCGGAAGATCTTCAATTCGGAACTTTTACATTCAATCTTGAACGCGGTGAATTATTGAAAGAGGGCGAGATCGTCAATTTGACCTCGGGCGAATCATTGCTGTTAAAATCACTCGCCGCGACCCCCGGCGTTCCGATCAGCCGTGACGATCTGTCCCTTTCCAGCGGCAGCCAGGGCCGTGCCGTCGATGTTCAGATAACGCGCTTGAGGCGGAAGATAGAAGATGATCCAAAAACACCGCGGCATCTTCAGACAATACGTGGTGAAGGGTATGTTTTATGGGCGGACTAATCCTTTTACGAGATATTTATCATCAGTTACGCGATATCTATCACCAGATCACCGCCGGGTTTATCAAGAACCTGATGCCGCGAACCTTATTCGGCCGCTCAATCATGATCGTTGTCCTGCCGATCCTGCTACTGCAAATTCTGGTGACCTATATTTTTTATGAGCGTCACTGGGATGATGTTGCACGGCGACTTGCACAAGGGGTGGCTGGCGATGTGGCCACCGTCATCTCGCTTCGCGATCGATTTCCGGGTGCCGTCGCGGAAGCAGATATTCTAAACATCGCACGTGGACAAATGCGTCTCGCAGTCAGTATCGACGAAGGAGCCAGCCTCCCCGAAGGCAGCGACAAGCAGACGAATTACGGCTTTCTGGAAAGCCATCTGGTCAATGCCCTGAATGAAAGCTTGCCTGCACGCCCGTTTCACATTTCCACCAATACAAAACTCGAATCCGTTATAATCCTGATACAACTGCCCGACGGTGTGTTGCAGGTTATAGTCCGGGACAAGCGGCTGTTTTCGTCAACGACCTATATTTTTGTGATGTGGATGGTGGCAATTTCTCTCGTCTTGCTAGGTGTCGCCTTGCTGTTCCTGCGCAACCAGATGCGCCCTATCCGCCAGCTGGCAATGGCGGCGGAACAGTTTGGTAAGGGACAGTTTGTCAACGACTTCAAACCAAGCGGCGCCCAGGAAATCCGCTCCGCCTCCCGTGCTTTTCATGTCATGAAACACCGGATCCTGCGCCAGATTACGCAGCGTACAGAAATGCTGGCCGGCGTCAGCCATGACCTTCGCACCCCCCTTACCCGCATGAAGCTACAACTCGCCATGATGTCCGACGATGAGAGCAGGGTCAGTCTTCAGCGCGACGTTGCGGATATGGAAAAAATGGTGGAAGGCTATCTCGCATTTGCGCGGGGGCAGGAAGCCGAAGCAGTGGAAGATACGAATATATCGGAGTTGTTCCACGACGTCGCTATGAATGCCCGTCGTCAAGGTACAGCCATTTCCCTTAAGGCACCGGATACCTTACGCGCAGAACTCCGCCCCAGCAGCTTCAAACGCTGTATTACAAACTTGATTAATAACGCCGCGCGTTACGCAACCGAAATATGGATCACGGTCAAGGCAACAAACTCGGAAATCATCATTACAATCGATGATGACGGCCCGGGAATACCCGAAGAAAACCGAAAGGATGTCTTTCGGCCTTTTTATCGTCTTGATCCTTCACGCAATATGGAAACCGGCGGTAGCGGCCTGGGCATGACCATTGCCCGTGACGTTATCCATGGACATGGCGGGCAAATCTCGCTTGGCAGTTCCCCGACGGGCGGACTCCGGATTGAAATCCGCTTGCCGCTGTAAAATCCAAGCGTGTCATTTCATTTGCTGAAGGGAGCAAATGCCTGCTGTATTTCACTGCCGGTTTTCTGATCTGTTACCGGTACTTGCGCGAATGTGGTATTTGCAAGCGCCAGAACCGGTGGAATAGTTGCGATTGCAAGTTGCGGTGTTTTGGCCGCCGCCGCCATCATGAAAACCGCATTGATTTCACTGTTCAGGCTTTCCGTCAAACTGGCGACATCCTGATCACGGTTTTTGAAAACAGCGAAGGCCTCGTTTGCCTTTTGAACGGCCGTGGCTATCTGCTGCGTTTGCTTTTGAAAAAGCGAGGTTAAATCCGGCGGGCTCGGCATTTCCTCGTCCGATATCTGCTCTGTTTCATCCATCACATTTGATCCGGTTTGCTTCGATTATTCAAGACGTCGTCCAATCGGCACGTCGTGGTCCGGTGCTGCCAGCGAGATCTTTCCTTCTGCATCACTGAAACCCAGAACCAGCACTTCGGACATGAACGGGCCGATTTGCCGCGGTGGAAAATTCAAAACCGCCATAACGCGTCTGCCCACAAGGTCCTTCGGCTGGTATAGCGCGGTAATCTGCGCTGAACTTCTTCGAAGGCCGATTTCCTTGCCAAAGTCAATTTTCAGCTTATACGCGGGTTTACGCGCTTCGGGGAATTCCGTCGCCTCGATTACACAGCCGACACGTATATCGATCTTCAAAAAATCATCAAAACTAATTTCTTTTTCCATGTCCGTTGCATCTCCTTTACTTTCAGGGATGCTAGGATAAACCAGACTGAAAATCACCCGCCTTATCCGCCTGACGAAAATTTCTCTGCGACTTGCTCAATGGACGCCAGCGATTGTTCCATAGATTTGTTGATCGCATCAAAGGATTTATTCGTCGAGGCCGTCAGAGTTTCCGCCGCCTTGTTCAATGTGTCGACAGTCAGGTTGAGATTATCAATTTCAGACTGGATATCCGGCACATTCCCCTGCCCGGATTTTGATGTCGAGACGGAGTTAATAAGCGATTGCTGCAAATTACCGATTGTTTGTTGCAGCGTCGTTCGCTGTTGCTGAACGATATCCTGCAACCCCTGACTTGCAGCCTGAACCGCAGCGGTCATTTTCTGCATATTCTCATTTTGATAGGTCGTAACGGCACTGAGATCAGGAATAATCAGCCCGCCGGCCGCTGTCGGCGCACCACCGCTCGGCGCTGCGGTGTTACTACTTTCCGCAAGGGGTGGTTCGCTTTGTGTGGTTGCAGGAGTATCACTCATCGCTCTATCCTTATCTAGGTATAGAGGATTATATAAGGCCAGAAATACAATTATAAAGAGTATTAAATCAATTTAATTCGTTTATCCCAGCTCTTTTGAGCGTTGGGTTGCCGCCGCAACGGTTTCTTTCATCAACGGGCCAAGCCCTCTCTCTTCATCCATTAGCACAGCCAACCCCGCCGCTGTTGTTCCATTTGGACTGGTCACGTTCTTACGCAGCTGCGCCGCCGTTTCACTTGAATGGCGAGCAAGAGCCCCGGCACCCGCAACAGTTTCCTGCGCTAGTTTTACGGCAAGCTCTTCGGGCAGGCCTGCACTTATCCCCGCTGCCGTCATCGCTTCTATCATATAGAAAACATAAGCTGGACCTGAACCGGAGACGCCTGTCACGGCGTCCATCAACTCTTCCTCCTCAATCCAGGCGACCGCACCAATTGCCTGCATCAACTGATCACAATGCTTTTTCTGGTCCTCGCTTACGTGAGCATTCGGACAACAGACCATCATGCCCTGATGAACGGCGGCGGGAGTATTCGGCATAACCCGTATAATGGCCGCGTTATTCCCGAAAGCTTCCTCGAAAGTTGCAATACGCGTACCTGCGGCAATGGAGATGACAAGGCTTCCCTTTTCCGCAAATTCCCGGAAGGTTCCCAAGACATCCTTGATGATCTGCGGCTTGACGGCGAGGACAATGATATCAGGTTGAAATCCGTTCGGGATATCGTCAGCAGAGCCTATTCCCTTACAGCCCAGGTCAATAGCCCGCGACAGGTTCTCCGCATTGGGATCTATGACAACTATTCTGGCCGGTTCAACCCCGTTTTCAACCCAGCCACCAAGCATCGCCTGCCCCATCTTGCCGGAACCGACGAGCAATAAAGAAAGGGGCATGACCTATGCCTCACCCATTGTTTCAAACATCGCGGCTTCTATGGCTTCTTCCGGGGTTTTTCCGCCCCAAAGGCAGAACTGGATAGCGGGATAGAATTTTTCCAGCTCACTCATGCCAATTTCGACAAGCGTCTGAATTTGCTCGCTCGTCACGATGCAGGCCCCGCTCAGCAAAAGAGAATGACGAAACAGGATCATACCTTCCTCGCGCCAGGTGTCGAAATGTCCTACCGGCATTCTTTCATTAACCCGTGCGAGCAACTCATAAACTGAGGAAAACTGTCGATCCGGTATCTTCACATCATAGGCGCAGGAAAAATGAATCGCACGGAGATCAGATCGCCAGGAAAACCAGAGATGATACTGGCACCAGCTTCCTTCCACTCCGACCGTTAATTCATTATTTCCCTGACGGTCAAAGGACCAGTCATTATCAACGATAATGCTTTCAATCAGATCAAGGGGATTGGAGTCTTCGAGTTCTTCGTGAGTGAGATACAAGGACGTCATGGAGCCATTCCTTTCAGAACCATCCCCCGACTGGCGCCGTGTGACTTGACCTTGATGCCTAGTCGGTAAGGAAATCTACTGCAGACCATATATGGTGCCGCATTTACCGCGACGCCATAAATCTAGCGTAGTTCCCCTTGAGGTGCGGCGCAACAACGAAAGTGATGCCGGACAGCTTTTTCTGTGGATAAAATCAGCTGTCGCTAGCTAGTTGATTTTTTCTTCGCCGACGGCGATTTGCGCGTGCGTGGCGTTTTGGAAAGATCACCGACCTTCTTCTCCAACGCCACAAGGCGTTCTTTTAACGCGTCATTTTCCTCACGCGCCAGAACAGCCATGGCTTTCACCGCATCAAATTCCTCGCGCGGAACCATGTCCATCTCGCTGATGAACCGTTCCATCCGCTGATGAAAAAGGTTTTCCCACTCTGTTTTTACCCCTTGTGCCGTGCCAAGCGCACCGGTGGCAAGACGGGCAAGATCATCAAAAAGACGGGAATTTGTCTGCATCGCATTGAACCCTCAATAAAATATGTCTCATAATGACAAGGGGAAGTCAGGAATGCAACCGACTTGCCCTGATATGCTTGCGAATATTCTCAAGAGCTTTATATAGTAGCCCGCATGATATTATCGACCCTTTTCGCGGCCATCGCTTTTCCCGAAATTGACCCGGTCATTTTCCAGATAGGCCCCTTTGCCATTCGCTGGTACGCGCTCGCCTATGTTGTTGGCCTGATCATTGGCTGGCAATTGATGATGCGCCTCGCCCGCGCAGACGGATCACGAGTGTCCCCCAAGCAGGTCGATGATTTTCTGATCTGGGCGACTCTGGGCGTTATTCTCGGTGGCCGTCTCGGCTATGTGCTGTTTTACAAGCCAGAGTATTATTTCAGCAATCCATCCGAGATTTTCATGGTCTGGCAGGGCGGCATGTCCTTTCACGGTGGTTTTCTCGGTGTCGTGCTGGCGACGATCCTGTATTGCCGGTACCGGAAAATCGTTATTCTCGAGTTTGGCGACCTGCTGGCGACGGTTGTACCGGTCGGACTTTTCTTTGGCCGGATCGCGAATTTCATTAACGGCGAGCTGTACGGCCGTGTAACTGATGTGCCGTGGGGAATGGTTTTTCCGGGCGGCGGCGACCTTCCCCGCCATCCAAGCCAACTTTATGAAGCGTTTCTGGAAGGGATCGTCCTATTTGCCGTGCTTCTTGTTTTCCGGCGTACGCGTTATGCTGAAAAGCCAGGTTTCATTATGGGCCTCTTCTTCGCAGGTTACGCCATTGCCCGCGGTATTGTTGAGCTTTATCGGGAGCCGGACGCCTATCTCGGCTTCCTGATCGGCGGCACGACCATGGGTCAATTGCTCTCCCTGCCAATACTGATTGTCGGCCTTTATTTCATATTCCGCCCGTCTCGCAAAATCGCATGAATGCTCTTGGCAATCTTATCAAGGCGAGGATTGAAAAAGACGGGCCAATCTCGTTACATGACTATATGAAACTTGCGCTGGGCCATCCGGAATATGGCTATTACAAGCAGCAAAACCCGTTCGGTACAGACGGCGATTTCATTACCGCGCCGGAAATCAGCCAGATGTTCGGGGAGCTCATCGGCCTTTGGACGGTGGATGTCTGGATCAAGCTCAGCAGCCCGGACAAGTTCTATCTTTTAGAACTGGGCCCCGGCAACGGGACCCTGATGGCTGATGTCCTGCGGAGTGCCCGGCTGGCGCCGGAGTTTCTGGCAACCGCAGAAATCCACCTGATTGAAACCAGCTCCCGGCTCAAGGCACGTCAGGCCGAAACTCTCAAAAATCATGATATTCACTGGCATGACGAAATGCCAGAGCTTTCCGGCGCGCCGGTTATTCTGCTCGCCAATGAGTTTTTTGACGCGCTTCCCATCCACCAGTACTATAATCAATCCGGCAAGTGGTATGAGCGGATGGTTACCATGGCCGACGGCAACTTCGCCTTTACCCTTGCCAAAACGACATCCCCTCTCGCTTCCACGCAATGCGCAGAAACCGGGGACATTATTGAAATCTGTCCGGAGGGCAACAGGATAATTGAGCGGATCAGCCGACTCTTGTTCAATGAGGGCGGCAGTGCACTAATCATCGATTACGGGGCAGCCGAAACGATATTGGGCGACAGCTTTCAGGCTGTGAAGGGCCATGGTTATGCGGAC